>NZ_JBSFDA010000001.1:0-329176 GCF_053593675.1 Streptomyces sp. NPDC002156
GACACCCTCGCGGCCACGGACCCGGCGCTGAAGCCGCTCATCGGCGCGGCCCGCACCGACAAGGACCTGCTCTACTTCCACAAGGCCGACGGCGGAGCCCCCGCGCGGGCCCGCTTCGGCTACTCCGACGACGACGCCTTCGCCGTCGGCCTCACCTGTGGGGGCGAGATCGACGTCCTCGTCCAGCGCGTCGATCCGGCGGACCGGTCACATCTCACCGATGTCCTCCACGCAATCGTGCAGGGTCGCCCCGCCGCTGTGGCCCAGATCGTGGACGGCCCCGAAGCGCTCCTCGGCCGTACCCTCACGCTGCTCGGCGACGGCAGCGCATACGACGGGACAGTGGGCAGCGAGCGCGAAGACCGGGCGGTGGCAGCACAGGCCCGCGCACTGCTGCGCACCGGCCGCACAGCCCGGACCGAGGTCGGCGGCGACGCCGACACCTGCCCCGAGAAACTCTCCGTACTCGTCCACACCCACGCGCCCCGCCCCCGCATGCTCATCTTCGGCGCCACCGACTTCGCCGCCGCCCTCAGCCAGGCCGGCAGCTTCCTCGGCTACCGGGTCACCGTCTGCGACGCCCGCCCCACTTTCGCCACTCCCGCCCGCTTCCCGCACGCCGACGAAGTCGTCGTCGACTGGCCGCACCGGTATCTGGCGGACACCGAGGTGGACGCCCGCACCGCCGTCTGTGTCCTCACCCACGACGCCAAGTTCGACATCCCCCTGCTGCGGCTGGCCCTCGGCCTTCCGGTCGGCTACGTCGGTGCGATGGGCTCCCGCCGCACCCACGACCACCGCATGGAGGCATTGCGAGAGGTGGGTGTACACGAGGACCGGCTCGCGCACCTGCGCTCCCCCATCGGCCTCGACCTCGGCGCCCACACCCCCGAGGAAACAGCCCTCTCCATCACGGCCGAGATCATCGCCCACGCCAACCACGGCACCGGCCTGCCCTTGACCCACGGCACCGGACCCATCCACCACCCCGCTCCCGGCGCCCTCGCATCGGCCGTACTGACAGCCGTGTGAGGGCGTGCCGTAGAGCGCGGGGGCTGCCACCAGCGAGGATGCTCGCCATGACTGCCGACCAGCCCCTCGTTCTCCTCCGTTCTACGCACTCGACACCGGTGGTGTTCGGTGCGGGAGCGGCCATCGGTGTTCTGGGCGGGATGATCGGTCTGGGCGGTGCGGAGTTCCGCCTGCCGCTGCTGATCGGGCTGTTCGGGTTCGCCGCGCTTTCCGCGGTCATCCTGAACAAGGCGATGAGTCTGGTGGTGGTGCTGGTCGCGCTGCCCGCCCGCCTGGCGGCGGTTCCCGCCGGCGAGGTGGCCGCGCACTGGACGGTCGCGGTCAACTTGCTGGCCGGGAGTCTGCTGGGGGCCTGGGCCGGAGCGACGTGGGCGGTACGGATGCGCAGCTCCACCCTCTACAAGGTGCTGGCCGCTCTGATGGTGCTCATGGCCGCGGCTCTGCTGTTCACGCACATCAGCACCGTGGGGACGCTCGCGCTGCCACTGTGGGCTCAGGTGACCTGCGGGGTGGCGGCCGGCTTCGGTATCGGAGCGGTCGCGGCGATCATGGGCGTGGCCGGGGGAGAGCTGCTGATCCCGACGATCGTGCTGCTGTTCGCGGTGGACATCAAGACCGCGGGCAGCCTCTCGCTGCTGGTGTCGCTGCCGACGATGCTGGTGGCCTTCACCCGCTACAGCCGTGACGGCGGCTTCGCCGTGCTGGGCACCCACCGCCGCTTCACCCTGGTCATGATCGCGGGCTCGGTCACCGGAGCGGTACTGGGCGGGCTGCTGCTCGGGGTGTTCCCGGACCTGGTGCTCATCCCCGTGCTGTCCGTGGTCCTGCTCATTTCCGCGGTCAAGCTCGCCCGGCACGACTGACGGCGGACAGCAGAGGTCTGCACCCGGCTCTTCCCGGGCCCGACTGGATGGTGCCCAGCGTCAGTGGGCGGTCCCAGTGCTCGACTGGTGGGTGGCGGACCAGGAGGCGAGAAAGCGCAGTCTCTCGTGGGAGGGGGTGCCGGGTTCCGCGCTCAGGACGGTGAGCTGCTGGTCAGGATCGGTGGGGCAGGCGAGGGTTTCCCAGTCGAGGGTGAGGTCACCGGCCACAGGATGACGGAAGGCCTTCGTGCCCATGGCGTGATGAGCCACCTGGTGGGCACCCCACCACTGCCGGAACTGACGATCCTGTACGGAGAGCTCCTCGACGAGTGCGTTCAGACGGGGATCGTCGGGATTCTGCGCGGCTTCCATGCGCAGGAAGGCCACATTGGTGCGGGCGACATCTTCCCAGTCCGCATACAGATCTCGCATCGCCGGGTCGGTGAAAACCAGTCTCACAGAATTGCGGTGCTCTTCCGGTATCTGGGAGAAATCCGTCATCAAAGCAGCAGCGAGAGGATTCCAGGCGAGAATATCCATACAGCGGCCGAGAACGAGAGCAGGGATATCGGTGAGATTGTCGAGGAGCCGTCGCATCGACGGCCGGACCTTCTGCGCCGCACGTCGGCGTGGCAGTGCATTTTCCTTCCCCGCCAGTTCGAGCAGATAGTCGCGCTGGTCGTCGTCCAGGCGCAGCACCCGGGCCAAGGCGAGAAGGACCGGCGTGGAGGCTTCGATGCGGCCCTGCTCCAGGCGGGTGTAGTACACGGTGCTGATCGAGGCCAGCTGCGCCACTTCCTCCCGGCGCAGGCCCGGGACCCTCCGCAGGGCCCCGCTCTCGGGCAGACCCATCGCATGGGGTCTCAGCTCGGCGCGCCGGGCCTTGAGGAATTCACCCAGCTCACTGAGGTGTGCGTCCCTGCTCATGCCGGTCACGATACTGCGGAAGCCGCTCCGGCACAGCTCTGCTGAGGGGTAGGGATTTATACCTGGAACATCTATTCCCGGCAAGGCTCCTCCCCTTCGCCGGGACCTGCGGAGCGTGTGACACTGCATGTACGGCAAGTGGCTGTCCGATGCGACACCGCATGGCCAGTTCGTTGGGGGACAGGGTTTTATACCAGGAAAGATCTCTCCCATTGTCGCGTTCAGGAGTCGATGGCACTGTTTCCTCTGTACTCGTCGATGGATCGAACAGAAAACTATGAGCCGGAATTCTTTTTCCCGACGCGAGTACGTCGGAGATCCTCATGGTCGGCCCTGTCCGGCCCAGGCGACTGATGTGACGCCCCTGCTGTCTGCCGCCACGCCGTACATCAGCGGAAAGGACAACCTTCATGGCATCGCAACTGACCGGCACCGTCGCGCTGGTCACCGGAGCGAGCAGCGGTATCGGCGCCGCCACCGCCCGCCAACTCGCCGACCACGGCGCCTCCGTCGCCCTCGTGGCACCGACCACGCCCAGGCCGAGGCGGCCGTGCAGCAGGCCGTCGAGCACTTCGGGCGGCTGGACATCCTGGTCAACAACGCCGGCCTGATGCTCCTGGGCCCCGTCGTCGGCGCGGACGTCGAGGAATGGGAGCGCATGATCGCCATCAACGTGCAGGGCCTGCTCTACACCACCCGCGCCGCCCTCCCCCGCCTGCTCAACGCCGCCGAGGACGGGCCCCGCCGGGTCGCCGACATCAGCTCCATCGCGGGCCGACAGGCGTGGGCGAACTACGGCGTCTACAACCTCACCAAGTTCGGCGTGAACGGCTTCACGGAAGCGCTGAGGCAGGAAGTCACCCAGCGGCATGTGCGGGTGAGTGTTCTGGAGCCGGGCGCCGTCGACACCGAGCTCGGCTCGCACAACAACGACACCGTCCACACGGAGATCCTCGAGCCGTTCAACGAGCAGCACGAACGACTGGACCCGGCTGACATCGCCGACGGGATCGCCTACATCGTGACCCGGCCCCGGCACGCCTCGATCGCCGAACTCCGGGTCATGCCCACCGACCAGGCCTGACGGCCGCCACAACCAAGGAGTAACCAATGAAGCACGTATCCCTGGGCGCACTCGATGTCTCTCGCATCGGTCTGGGAGCCATGACCATGGCCGGCACCTACACGACGGGCGGGGGGCTCGACGACTCCGAGTCGATCCGCACCATCCACCGAGCGCTGGACCTCGGGGTCACCCACATCGACACCGCCGAGATCTACGGTCCCTTCCACAGCGAGGAGATCGTCGGCAAGGCCATCAAGGGCCGACGCGACGACGTCGTCGTGGCGACGAAGTTCGGTCTCGTCTCCCACTCCGATGGCGGCCCCGGCGTCGTCGACAGCAGCGCCGGCAACGTGAAGGCCGCAGTCGAAGGCTCACTCAAGCGGCTGGGCACCGACCACATCGACCTCTATTACCAGCACCGGGTCGACCGGAGCACTCCCGTCGAGGAGACCGTCGGCGCGCTGGCCGAACTGGTCGCCGAGGGCAAGGTGCGCCACATCGGACTCTCGGAAGCCGGCCCCGAGACGATCCGCCGGGCACACGCCGTGCATCCGGTGGCCGCCCTCCAGACCGAATACTCCCTGTGGACCCGCGACGTCGAGGCCGAGATCCTCCCGCTGCTGCGCGAACTCGGCATCGGATTCGTGCCCTACTCCCCCCTCGGCCACGGCCTGCTGACCGGGCAGATCCACACGGTCGACGACTTCGCCGATGACGACTGGCGCAAGACCAACCCGCGTTTCACCGGTGAGAACTTCCAGCGCAACCTGCGCATCGTCGACGAAGTGCAGGCCATCGGCGCCGAGATCGGAGCGACTCCGGCCCAGACCGCGCTGGCGTGGCTGCTGACCCGCGGCGACGACATCGCCCCCATCCCCGGAACACGGCGGGTCTCGCGCGTCGAGGAGAACACCGCCGCCGACGGCATCGAACTCAGCGCCGCTCAGCTCGACCGCCTGAACAACCTCACGCCCGCCTCGGGCGAGCGCCACGACGAGGCGAACATGGCCAGCATCGACCGCTGACCGCGGCGCCGCGCACTCTTGAAGGACGAGGAGATGGTTCGCGCGACGCGACGACATCGTGCTGGCGACCAAGGTCCACCAGCACATGCACGACGGCCCCGGGGGTTCCGGGCTGTCACGCAAGGCGATCATGGAGCAGGTCGACGCCTCGCTCACCCGGCTCGGCACTTACTACGTCGAAGAGACGATGGAGGCCCTGCACGACGTGGTCAAGGTCGGCAAGGCCCGCTACATCGGCGCATCCAGCATGTATGCGTGGCAGTTCGCCAAGATGCAGTTCGTCGCCCAGATGAACGGGTGGACGAGGGTTCGTCTCCATGCAGGACCAGTACAGCCTGGTGCAGCGCGGGGAAGAGCAGGAGATGTTCCCCCAGGGACAACCCGAGCAGCGACTTCGACGGGCGCCCTCTGTGGCAGGACAGCGACAGGCCGACGATCGACGCCCCGATCGTGGGTGCGACCAAGAACCATCACCTGCCCGCCGCTGCGGCGGCGCTCACCTACTTCCAGTCGGGCCGAAGAACAAACCCGCATCCCTGAGAGAAGAACCATCATGAGCTCCTGGAGCCAGACACAGCTCCGTGCGATCGCCGAGAACGCGGATCTCTTCGTATCCCCGTTCCGCGAGGACGGCACCACCTACGGCACCCCGACCCAGACCTGGGCACTCGTCGTCGACGGCCACGTCTACGTGCGTGCCGCCAACGGACAGCAGTCGAAGTGGTATCAGGCGGCCATCGTCCAGAGGGCCGGTCGCGTTCGCGTCGCCGGTGAGTACTACGAGGTCACCTTCGAACCCGTCGGCAGCGACGTCGACGCCGCTGTCGACGCCGCCTACGAAGAGAAGTACCCGGGCAGCTCCGCAGTGCCGATCATGCAGGGTGACGGACCGAAATCGGCGACAGTCCGCATCTCCCCTCGCTGAGCTCAGTCCCTGCTCCCGAACGCATGGCGACGCCGCCGGGGTCACGATCTCGCGTTCTCCACAGGACGGTGTATGCCCATGTCCGGGGAGGTATTCGCCGGTAGGACGGCGACCTGCCCCCTACTCGAGGAGAAGAAGCATGACCACCATCGTCATCGTCGGAGCGGGAGGCGGCCTCGGAGCGGCCGTCGCCCGACAGTTCGGCCACGGCGGCTTCGATGTCGCGCTGATCTCCCGCAACCAGGACCGGCTCGACGCGCTGGCGGCCGGCCTGACCGCCAAGGGGGTGACCGCACGCGGATTCGCCGCCGACGTACGCGATCGGGCCGCCCTGGAAGCAGCCCTCGACGCGGCGACCGCCACCCTAGGCCCGATCGAAGTGCTGCAGTACAGCCCGGTCCCACAAAGGGAGTTCATGCGGCCGGTGCTGGAGGCCACTCCCGCCGATCTGGCGGGCCCGATCGAGTTCTCGCTCTACGGACCGGTCACCGCGGTGCGCCAAGTGCTGCCCGGCATGCGGTCCCTCGGCCGCGGCACCCTCCTCTTCGTCAACGGAGGCAGCGCCGTACGCCCCCACCCCGGACGTGCCGGCACGTCCGTCGCCTTCGCCGCCGAAAGCGCCTACGCCCGGATGCTCCACGACACGCTCGCCGACGACAACATCCACGTCGGGCAGCTCATCATCCCCGGCGCGATTGTGCCCGGCGACCCGAACACGGATCCCACCGTCCTGGCCCGCAGGCTGTGGGACATGCACAGCGAGCGGAGGGGATTCCGCCTCTGCGCAGGCGACTTGGACTCCTGACCACCAAATGGCTACGGGCCGTCGAACCGGCCCCCGCCGACACGTACACGAGGCAGCCTCTCCATGCACTCCACTGATCGCCCGACCTGGGCCTCGCCCGAGCAGCCCCGCTTCCCGACCCGCAGAGCGGTCTTCCTCGGCACCGGTGCGGCCTTCCTCGGCGGGCTCGGCTTCGCGGCCGCTCATTCGGCTGACGCCGTCCCACGCAGCTTCCCCGCGCCCGGCGCTCGATCGAGGACCGCGGGCAATCCCGCGAGTACGGCAGGACCCACCATCCCGGCGCCGAGTGGAACACCGCCGCCTCGGACACCGTCGCCCTGAAGGTGTTCCAGGACCCCGGACACCGCGCCGCAACGCACTATGTGGTTCGTGCCCACGACGGCCATCTCACCCAGATGTCGAGCACGAGGGGTTCGTGGACCAACCGGACCGCTGGTTCACCGACGCCGCCTACCGCGCCTCCGCGAAACTGTGCGCCGACATCTGCGCGCGCCACGGCATCCCAGTCGACCGCGGACACATCGTCGGCCACAACGAGGTCCCCGGCACCGACCACACCGACCCCGGCCCGCACTGGGACTGGGACCGCTACATACGCCTGATACTGGTCTCGGCCTGACACTCCGTTCTGAACGGCGAGCCAATACCCGTACACACGCGAGGAGTTCTGTGACCGCTCCACCCGCCGCCCCCGCCAAGCCCGTGGTGGTCCTGCGCCCCAGGCCGCAGCGCACGAACCGCATCTTCGCCCCCGCCGCTCTTGAGTCGCTCCGCGACCGCTTCACCGTGGTGGACCTGGAGAACGATCCCTCCGAGGAAGCGCTTGAGGAGGTGCTGCCCGACGCCTTCGCGATCGTCGGACAGCCCGACCTGCCGGCCGGGCGGCTTGCCCGCGCGGGCAGGTTGCGGGCGCTGCTGAACGTCGAGGGCAATTTCTTCCCCAACGTCGACTACGCGATCTGTTTCGAGCGCGGTATCCATGTGCTGGGCTGCGGACCCGCCTACGCACAGGCCGTCGCCGAGTACTCCCTCGGACTCGCCCTCGACCTCGCCCGCGGCATCAGCCGCGAGGACCGGGCCTTCCGCGCCGGACGGGAGCGGTACGTCTCCGACGGCAACGTGGACGCTGTGCTGCTGCAGGGCTCCGACGTGGGCCTGGTCGGCTTCGGCAACCTCGGCCGCAGCCTCAACCGGCTCCTCACGCCCTTCCGGCCCACCATCCGGGTCTACGACCCCTGGTTGCCGCCCGGTGTCCTGCACGAACACGGTGTGCTTCCCGCCTCGCTCGACGAGACCCTCGCCCGGAGCCGCTTCGTGTTCGTGCTGGCCACCGTCACGGACGACAGCCGCCACCTGATCGGAGAACGCGAACTCGAACTGCTGCCCGACGGTGCCCGCCTCGTCCTGGTCAGCCGCGCACCGGTCGTCGACTACCCGGCGCTGCTCGCCCACGTCGCGCGCGGACGCCTGCTCGCCGGCATCGACGTATGGCCGGAGGAACCGGTCGCCGCCGACGACCCGGCCCGCGACCTCGACGGTCTCGTGCTCTCCGCACACCGCGCGGGCGGCATCCCGGAAGCCTTCCGGACCATCGGCGACATGGTCCTCGACGACCTGACCCTCCTCGCCCAGGGGCTCCCTCCCGTCCGTATGCAGACCGCCGCCCGTGAACTGGTCGGCCGCTACCGCAACCGCCCCGTGACGTGAAGGGACCGCCCATGACTGCACAGCTCCACCCGCCCGCCGCGCTCGACATCCCCTGCGAAGGCCTGCTCTTCGACAACGACGGTGTCCTGGTCGACTCCGACCTCGGTGTCGACCAGGCCTGGAGCCAGTGGGCCCGCGACCGCGACCTGCCGCCGGAACAGGTGACCGCCATGGTGCACGGCCGCCGTTCGGCCGACACCGTCGCCCTACTGGTGACCGACCCTGAGGAGCGACCGGCCGCGCTCGCCGCGATCGACCGCCTGGAGGTGGAGGCCGCGGCCTCCACCACAGCGCTCCCCGGCGCCCTCGACTTCCTCGCGGGCCTGCCACGCGACCGGTGGGCGGTGGTGACCTCCGGAGTCACCGTCCTGGCCCGGGCCCGCCTCACGGCGGCGGGGCTGCCCACTCCACCCGTGCTCATCACCGCGGACGACGTCAGCCGCGGCAAACCGGCGCCCGACGGCTACCGTACGGCGGCGGAGAAGCTGGGCTTCGCCCCGGCACGGACCGTTGTCTTCGAGGACAGCACCGCGGGAGCGGAGGCCGGAGCCGCGACGGGCGCAACCGTCATCGGAGTCGGGCAGCGCGGACTGGCCACCGACGCCACCGTCGTCGTCCGCGATCTGCGCGGCCTGCAATGGCACGACGGCGTTCTCAGCCTCGCCGCCGCGGACCTGCTGCGGTTCTGACCACCCCCCACACCTCCGAACACCTCCGAAGAGAGGGTGTTCGCACCGCACGGCCGCAGTCAGCCGACGACGACGATCGGCTTGATGAGGGTCTGGTCGCGGCTGCGCATCAGTTCGAGGCTCTTCCCGACGTTGTCCCAGCCGTGCAGCACATGAGTTGCCAGCGGCTGGGTGTCGAGCTTGCCGTTCTCGATCAACAGCAGCAGACGCTCCATGTAGTCCCGGCCCTGGTTGGCCTGGGCCGCGGTGAGGAACTTCTCCATCACACCGTAGTTCCAGACCTCCATCGGAAGCGTCACCGTCTCGTCGTCGAAGAAGCCCGAGACCACCGACACGTGGCCGCCGAACTTCGTGAGCCTCATGGCCGTGCCGATCTGGTCACTCGCACTGCCGCCGCTGGCGACCAGGACACTGTCGACCTGCACACCACCGGTCAGCGTCATGATCTGCTCGTAGACGTCACCCTTCTTGTAGTCGACGAGGTCGGTCGCCCCGTACTGCGTCGCGACGGTCATCGTGTTCGGGCGCGAGCCGACGGCGAAAATACGGCCGGCTCCCCGAAGCGCCGCCGCGGCCACTCCCATAAGTCCCACGGGTCCCACGCCCAGTACGACGACGACCTCGCCGAACTGGATCTCCATCCGCTCGACGCCGGTGAAGCCTGTGGCGGCCATGTCGTCGACGGAGACGGCCTGGACATCAGTGACTCCGTCGGGAATGCGCGCCAGGTTGGAGTCCGCGTCGAAGCACTTCACCAGTTCCGAGAACCACCCGCCGTTGGTCGGGTCGTCGGAGAAGTAGGGGCTCTTGCTCTGGTGGAACTTGCCCTCTCCGCGCTGTGCCCGGGGATGCCTCCAGTCCGCCAGCCCCGCGGGAAGGACGACGCGGTCCCCGGGTGCGAAGTCGGCGACCAGGTCGCCGACTTGTTCGACGACTCCGACGGCCTCGTGACCGATGACCTTGCCCAGCGCGTTCGGGAGCGAGAGCGAGTCGATGAGATGCACGTCTGTCGTGCAGGTCGCCACCGCGGTCGGGCGGACCAGGGCGTCGTACGGTCCGATCTCCGGGACCGGGACCTCCTGCCAGTCGGCGCGGCCCTTCTCTTGGATGACGTAACCCTTCATGGGGCGCTTCCCTTCGTGTCGGCCGGACTCTGGAGTGGGAGGTTCGGGGCTTGGTGGCTGTCGAACAGGCTTGGGGTGTCGTGGGCGATGACGTTCTCCTGGGCCGGGACCTTGCCGAGGCGGTAGCTGTTGTCCCGGGACGAGCGGTCTTCGTGTCCGAACGAGATGCCGAAGAACAGCTTGAGGTCGTCGGGAACGTTCAGGACATCGCGGACGGTGTCGGCGTAGAGGCCCAGCACCGTCTGAGGGATTCCGCCCAGGCCTCTGGCAGCGAGAGAGAGCAGGAAGGTCTGGGCGTACATGCCGATGTCGCCGCCCACGCGCACGCCGTCACCGAAGACGGGAGCGAAGAGCATGGCCACGTGGGGAGCCCCGTAGAACTCGAAGTTGCGCCGATCCGCCACGCGGCGTGCTTCACGATCCGACCGGGCGATGCCCAGAGCGTCATTGCGGGTCTGTGCCTGGTGGCGAGAGCACTGTGCGTACGCGCCGAAGTATTCGTTCTGGTCAAAGGTGAAGTCGCCGGACAACTCTCCGGCGGCTTCGGCCCGCAGCAGTTCCTTGCTCAACAGGTCCCGCTGCCGCCCCGAGACGATGTGGATGTTCCACGGCTGGGTGTTGCAGTTGGAGGGGGCCGTCCGCGCATCCTCCAGCACGCTGCGGATCTGTGCAGGGGACAGCGGATCCGGCAGGAACGCGCGAACGGAGTGACGAGCCCGGACGGCCTCGGCGAAGGAAAGGGTGTCGCCAGACACGGTGCTCCTCGTCTTTCACATGGCTGGCGCGGGCGGGAATTCGAGGATGAGTCGCCCCCGAAGGCCGCCCTTCTCCAGCAGCCGATGAGCCTCGGGAGCCTGGTCGGCGGGCAGGGTCGCCGCGACTCTGAGAGTGAGCTCACCCGATTCCACCTGTTCGCGCAGCCGGATGACGGCCGCGGTGTCGGTGATGCGAGAGCGGACGTTCACCGGGTGTACGACGATGCCCCGGCCGGGATCGCCGTCCCAGAAACGGACGACCGCGATCTGACCGTTGTCACCAATGGCAGGCGCAATCAGGTCGTGCAGCATGGCGCTGTCCGCGACGGCTTCGGCTCCACCGGGCACAACATCCAGCACGCGCTGTGCGATGTCGGCGCCGCGAGCGACGAAGGTGTCGGCGCCGTGGGAACGCAGCCACTCCTCGTCGTGCTCCGACGCCACCGCGACGACGCGCAGGTCTTCCGAGGCGGCGAGCTGGACGACGTAGCCGCCGACGGCACCGCCCGCTCCGGTGACGACCAGAGTCGAACCGGGCGCGAGTGCGAGGGAGTCCAGGATGCTCCGGGCAGTCAGCGCGTTCATGAGGAACGAGGCCGCTTCCGGGAACGTCGTGCCGACGGGCTGACGCGTGACCGACGCGGCCGGCAGGACGACGAACTCGCTGTAGCCGCCGTGCCGGCCGTGGTTGTCGACGATGCCGATCACTGGCTCGCCCTCGGACAGGCCGTACGCGGCCTTGACGTCGTCCGCGACCTCGTCCAGCGTGCCCGCCACGTCCATGCCGGGAATGAAGGGAGGTTCAAAATCGCGGTACCACTCGGCGAGGGAGCCGTCGCGGAGCATGGCGTCGGCCGGGTTCACCCCGGCGGCACGCACCCGCACCCGCACCTCGTCGGGGCCGGCATGCGGCTCCGGAAGCTCGACGGCGTGCAACACGTCCGGGCCGCCATAGATGTGCAGACCGATCGCTTTTATGGACGAGGACTGCCTTGCGCTCATGGAGAGGTGTTCCTTCCGTGCGTGCCGACGGCCTGCTCACCCGACACCCCTCGGCGGACAGGGAGCATGGGGACCGTCTCGCGGTGTTGGTGGTGCGGCCACCGCCTGTGCGGTGGGGCGGCTCCCTGCGCATCCGCAGCGCGGGGCCTTCCTCGCCTCAGCCGCGCCGTCGTACGGCGTAGTCGTACTGCTCGGGCCAGCGGGGCTCTGCGCCGAGTTCGAGTGCGGCGTGCTGGGGCCAGTAGGGGTTGCGCAGCAGTTCGCGGCCGAGCAGGACGGCGTCGGCCTCTCCGGTGGCCACGATGTCCTCGGCATGGGCCGGCTCCAGAATCAGGCCGACGGCGCCGGTGAGCATCCCGGTCGTCGCACGGACCTGGGCGGCGAAGGGGACCTGGTAGCCGGGCGCGACGGGGATCGTGGCGTCGGGGACCATGCCGCCGGTGGACACGTCGAGGAGGTCGACGCCATGCGCTTGGAGCTCCTTGGCGAGGCGGACGGTGTCGTCGCCGGTCCAGCCGATGCGCTCGTCCTCCGGATTCTCGGTCAGCCAGTCCGTGGCCGACGTGCGGAAGAAGACCGGCAGGTCCTCGGGCCACACCTCGCGTACGGCGTCGACCACCTGGAGGGGAAAACGCAGTCGGTTCTCGAAGCTGCCGCCGTAGGAGTCGGTGCGGTGGTTGGAGGCGGGAGAAAGGAAGGAGTTGATCAGGAAGCCGTGGGCGCCGTGCAACTCGACCACCTGGAAACCCGCGGCCAGGGCACGCTTCGCCGACTCGGCGAAATCCCGTACCAACTGCTGGATCTCGTCCACCGTGAGCTCGTGCGGTACGGACCGCCCGGCGAACGGTGCGGGGCTGGGCGCGACCGCCTGCCAACCGCCCTCGGCCTCGGGTATGTACCGGCCGGTGAGCCAGGGCTTGTCGACGGATGCCTTGCGGCCCGCATGGCAGAGCTGGATGGCCGGAACCGACCCCTGGGAGCGGATGGCCGCGGTGATGCGCGCGAATGCTTGCTGCTGGCGGTCGTTCCACAGCCCCAGGTCCCAGGGGGTGATACGCCCGTCGGGCCGTATCCCTGTGGCCTCGGCCATCACCAGCCCGGCGCCCCCGACTGCCCGGCCGACCAGGTGGGTGAGGTGGAAGTCGGTCGGCACCCCCGCCTCCGGTCCGTCCGAGGCGGCGGAGTACATGCACATCGGGGACGTCCAGACGCGGTTGGGGATCTTGAGTGACCGCAGGGTCAGGGCGGTGAACAGGACACTCACGAGTGGTTCCTCATCGATGGGGACGTACTGGCCCAGGGGTGGCCAATGGCTTGGGTGGAACGGGGTGGTGCGCCGCATTCCGTCCGCAGTCGCAGGTCGGCCCGTACTGATGCGGTCAGACGGCTGTGTCGGGTGCTGACGGCTGGTGATTCATGGCCCAGGAGGCGAGGATGCGCAGCGCGTCGTGGGAAGGGGTGCCGGGTTCTGCTGTCAGCACGATGAGCACCTGCTCGGTGTCGATGCTGGCGGTGAGGGTGTCCCAGTCGAGGCTGAGCTCGCCGGCCACGGGGTGGTGGAAGGTTTTGGTGCCCACCGTGCGGGCGGCCACGTGGCGATCGCCCCACCAACGGCGGAAGTCCGGATCCCGCACCGACAACTCCCCTACAAGGGCGGCCAGCCGGGGGTCGTCGGGATATTTGGCAGCCTGCATCCGCAGCTGCGCAACGGTGGTGTGAGCGACCTGCTCCCAGTTCGCATACAGCGTCCTCATCGCGGGATCGGTGAAAAGAAGCCGCGTATGGTTTCTTTTCCTCTCCGGAATTTCCGCGTAATCGGTCATCAGCGCGGCGGCCAGGGAATTCCAGGCGAGAATGTCCGTACGGCGGCCCAGAACAAGAGCCGGAGTGTCGATCAGGTTGTCCAGAAGGCGTTGCAGTGTCGGCTGCACCTTCTGCACGGCACGGCGGCGAGGCCGGGCCTGGTCCTTGCCCGCGAGTTCGAAGAGGTAGTCCCGTTGGTCGTCGTCCAGGCGGAGTACCTGCGCCAGGGCGGACAGCACCGGCCCCGATGCCTGGAGGCGGCCCTGCTCAAGGCGGGTGTAGTACTCGGTGCTGATGGCGGCGAGCTGAGCGACTTCCTCACGGCGCAGTCCCTCGACCCGCCTCAGGCCGCCCGTGTCGGGCAGGCCCACAGCGCGGGGGCTCAGTTCGGCCCGGCGGGTCTTGAGGAACTCGCCCAGCTCGTTGAGATGCGCGTTGCGAGTCATACCGACCAGTGTGACACCGAATGGACCAACACTGGGGGGTAGGGATTTATACCCGGAACCTTTCATCCGGGTAGGGAATTCTACCCTTTACGGGTGCGCGTGACGGGGAGAAAGTCGATGGCATAGCGGGGAGAAACCTGCCAGGCAATCGACGACCGCGCGCTCCACACCGGATCGGCCCGGCCGACGGCCGGGAAGCCTTCCTCGACTCGGTACGTCATCACACAGCACAGCACACCGGGTGCCGGATCACGGCACCTGAAAGGAACCCCTCATGAGCAAGGTCATCATCGTCACCGGCGCCGGACGCGGTCTCGGCACGGACATCGCCCGCGAAGCCCTCGCCGCCGGCCACCAGGTCGTCGCCACCGGACGCCGCCCCGAAGAAGTCGAGAAGACCCTCGGCGGACCCCACGACAACCTGCTCGTCACCAAGCTCGACATCACCAGCCCCGACGACGCCGAGACCACCGTCCAGGCCGCCGTCGACCGCTTCGGCCGCATCGACGTCCTCATCAACAACGCCGGAAACTTCTACGCCGGCTACTTCGAGGAGATCACGCCCGCGCAGATGCGCCAGCAGATCGAGACCAACCTCTTCGGCCCGATGAACGTCACCCGCGCCGTCCTGCCCGTCCTGCGCAAGCAGCGCGCCGGCCACATCATCACCCTCTCCTCCTCCGCCGGCATCATCGGCCAGGAGTTCTGCGTCGCCTACGCCGCCTCCAAGTTCGGCGTCGAGGGCTGGATGGAGTCACTGCGCTACGACGTCGAGCCGTACGGCATCCACACCACGGTCGTCGAGCCCGGGTTCTTCCGCACCGAACTCCTCGTCGACGGCTCGACCATCTGGCCCGAGCCGACCATCGACGACTACGCCGAACGCACCACCGCCACCATCGCGGGCTGGAAGAGCATGAACGGCCAGCAGACAGGCGACCCCGCCAAGCTCGCCCGCGCCCTGCTCACCATCGCCGACCAGGACAAGCCCCTCCAGCGCTTCGTCGCCGGCGCCGACGCCATCGAAGGCGTGAAGGCCAAGGCCCAGGAACTCCTCGCCCAGGCCGAAGCCTCCCGCGAACTCGGCGCCGACCTCGGCTACGACGACACCGACGCCTGAACACCCGAGCGGCGACTTGTCACGCTGCCGCCTGAACAGTGGCAGCGGCGCTCTTCGAAGAAGGCATGAATGGAGATCCTCAAGCAGCCGCCGACCACCAAGGGCCCGGCCGACATGTTCGCCGGTGATGTCTGGTTCGACGTTGTCCACCGGGGCGAGGAGCCCTCTCGGGCGCGGGCGAACATGGTCAGGTTCGCTCCTGGCGCCCGTACCGCCTGGCACAGCCACGGCCTGGGCCAGACCTTGTACATCGTCGAGGGCATCGCCCTCATCCAGTCCCGCGGCGGCGAGATCATTGAAGCCCACCCCGGCGATGTCATCTACACGCCCCCGGGCGAGGCGCACTGGCACGGTGCCGCCCCCGACCGCTTCATGACCCACCTCGCCCTGTGGGAGAGCCCCGGCCCGGACGCAGGCCCGGAGACCACCTGGCTGGAGCATGTGGCCAACGACGAGCACGCCGCCCCGCGCGTCAGTACCCGTACTCGTCCCTGAGGGCCCCCGCCCGAGGCGCCTCACGTGCCGGGCGGCTGGAAGACACTCAGCCGCCCGGCATCCCGACGCCTCCTCTCGGGCAGCGACCGTTCTTGGCACCGCGCCACGAACGGCGCAGCCGTTTTCCACACCGATGCAATGGCCAACGACGTCCCGTGCGGCCCGGTCCCGATGACCCGGGTAGACGTCAAGCATCATGGAAGACACCGTCAGGCAAGTCCCGGGACCGAACTGTCAAGCGTCTCCCCGGACCTCACATCCGGGGGGGGAACCGAGTGGCCGTCGACAGCGCCATCCGCCGGCGAAAGGGTCTGCTCAGCCCAGATGATCTTGCCGGCCGCGGTGTAGCGGGTGCCCCAGCGCCGAGTGAGCTGCGCGATGATGAACAGCCCCCTGCCGCCTTCGTCCGTCGTCCTTGCATGTTGCAGGCGAGGTGAGGTGCTGCTGCCGTCCGAGACCTCGCAGATCAGGACGTCCTGGTGGATCAGGGACAGGCGGATGGGACCGGATGCGTAGCGGATGGCGTTGGTGACCAGTTCACTGACGACGAGTTCCGTGGCGAACTGCGCCTCGTTCAGGCCCCAGGCGGTGAGCTGTGCGCAGGCCAGGTTCCGGGCGCTCGCCACGACTGCCGGGTCGGCCGCCAGATCCCAGGAGGCGACCTGGTCCGGGCCGAGGACATGGGTGCGGGCCAGGAGCAGGACCACGTCGTCGGTGGGCGGACCACTCAGCAGAGACTGGACCGCGTCACCGCAGAGCGCGTCCAGGGTCAGGTGGGGCCGGGTGAGGGCATCCCCCAGCCTTGAGATGTCCATGCCGATGTTCCGGTCCGAGGCCTCGACAAGGCCGTCGGTGTACAAGGCGATCAGCGTGCCCTCGGGCAGCTCGAACTCGGCGGATTCGAAGGGCAGGGCCCCCAGCCCGAGAGGCGGCCCGGCCGGGAGGTCGGGAAACGTGACGGTGCCGTCCGGCCGGACAAGGGCGGGCGGCAGGTGGCCTGCGCGGGCCATCGTGCACCGCCGTGTGACCGGGTCGTAGACGGCGTAGAGGCAGGTGGCTCCCACGGCTGCGGAGCCCTCGGCCTCTTCTCGGGCCTCTTCCTCCTCCGCGAGACCGATGACGAGGTCGTCCAGATGGGCCAGCAGCTCGTCGGGCGGCATATCGAGGTCGGCGAGTGTGCGCACGGCCGTACGGAGCCACCCCATGGTGGCTGCCGCGTTGATCCCATGGCCGACCACATCGCCGACGACCAGGGCGACCCGGGCCCCCGACAGCGGGATCACGTCGAACCAGTCACCGCCCACACCGATCGGGGCACCAGCCGCGAGGTAGCGTGATGCCACCTCCAGGGCGGTCCCGCCGGTCAGCCGCCGCGGGAGAAGGTCGCGTTGCAACGCCACGGAGGCCGTGTGTTGGGCGAGCTCCATGGCCAGGACGGTGGCGCCGTGCTCGAGGGCGATCTGCTCCCGATCCGCGGCCGTCCCTGCGGGATCCACCAGGACAATCACGCCGAGGATGTCGGCGCCCGGACTGGCAACGGCCGTGAGCCGACCGTTCTCCCGGACCGGCCGCCCCTCGCTCAGAGCTCGGCGGAGTGTCCGATCTCGTCGGCTCTGGGGCTCTCTCTCGTAGGGGGCGGAACCCTCCGGGCCCGCCCAGGCCCGGATGTTCCCGTAGCGGTCCTCGACCGCCACCGGGTACCCGGTGAGCTCGTACACGGCACGGGCGATTCCTTCCTGCCCCTCCCCGGCCACCGCGACACGGGTCAGCCGGTCGTGGATCCGGGTGGTGTGCTCCAGCGCGCTCACGGTCTCGGCCAGCGCGGCATTGGCACGGCGCAGTTGCCCGGCCCTCGCCCGCTCCGCCATGTGCAGCCGGGCGTTGGCCAGGGCCACTCCGGTTTGCTGGGCGAGCACACGCAACAGGAACTGCGTCGCCGGGGAGGGCGGCTCGGACGCGGCCACGACGAAGTGACCGATGTGCTCCTGGATCCGCCTCAGGGGCAGAGCCCACCCCCACGCACGTCCCGGAATCTCGACCGGGCCGCTGCTCGCACCGAGAACGCGGAGTTGCGCCTCCACATCGGCCCGAACATGCTCCGGGGACAGACACGTGACGTCGGCCTGCCATCCGTCCTCGCCCAGGTACACGCCCACTGCGCGACAACTGCTGAGGGACGGCACCGAGGCAGCCGCAAGGCTGAGGATCTTCTCCTCGCTTCCACTCTCGGTCATCAGCATCGAGAGCATCAGCAGACCCTGCAGGTTCGACAGCTGATCGCGCTGCTCTCTGTCCCGGGCCGTGCGGTCGGTGGGGATGGCGGTCATGGTTACTGCCGGAGGGCGAGGAACTCGTCAGGATCGAGGTAGTAAGGGTTGTCCAGCACCATGCCCCCGAGCACCATCTTGGGATGGGTCTTGAGCACCTCCACCAGGGTCTCCCCGCTGTACTGATCGAGAGGGTAGAGGCACAGGCCCCCCTGGTGAGGATTGCGGCTCAGAAACTGGTTCACCATCGCCTCGTACGTCAGGAGCTCATCGATCATGGGCTGCGGGTGCAGCGCCCAGGTCATCTCCGAAGCTGCACGGGTGTAGCGGAATCCGTTCCGGAGCGCGATGGCCATGTTCTGCTCCCACCAGTCGAAGACCCTGTCCATGGAGAAGTCGCCACCGCGCAGAAAGACGTCCTGCGAGGGGTGCACCTCCAGCTGCTGACGGCCGAGAACCAGCTTGAGATCGGTGTCGGCGCCAAGGTCGTCGAGCAGCGCCGCGGGTTCGGTGGTGTCCACGACGCAGACGCATTTCTCGCCGGCAAGCAGGCCCTCACGAAGGAACGGGAGCAGGATTCCGTCGCGCTCGGCCAGGCTCGTATAGAAGACGCATACGTGATCGCCTGGGGCGATGCTGACGTCGGAGGGCCCCAGAGATGTTGAAGCGGGCAACATCCGGATCACCTTCTCTGGCCGGAGCAGACAGCCGGGCCCCGTACTGGAGAGCATAGTCCTGAGCCCCCAATGACAGCATTTGCGCAGCGATGCCTGGGGCGTCGACGACGTCTGCGGATCGGCATGCTGTCACTCGGTGGCTCGTCGATCAGTCGGGCGTCTCGGCCGACTCGGCCGGTTCGGAGTCGTCGGTCGAGGCGGGCTGCTCGATCGCGTCGGTGGTCGCTGCCCAGCTGGCCAGCAGGTTCAGCGCGTCCTGCGAGGGAGATGCGGGCTCAGCGGTGTAGGCGAGGAGGAATTGGCTGGGATCGGCGCCAAGCGGGAAGGTCTCGAACGGCAGCTCGAGGTCCCCGACAACCGGGTGGTGGAGGCGCTTCACGCCCGTGGTGTGGATCCGGACGTTGTGTGCGGCCCAGCGACGGCGGAAGTCCTCGCTGCGGGTGGACAGCTCCCCGATCAGATCCGTCAGCCGCCGGTCGTAGGCATCACGGCCGGCCTCGGCGCGCAGCATGGCGACCGTGTCGTTGGCGACCCCGTCCCAGTCACGAAAGAACTCGGCCGCGTGCGGATCGAGGAAGACGAACCGAGCGTTGCTCGGCGGCCTCAATGGGTCGGCGTAGAGCGGCGAGAACAAGGCGCGTCCGAGGCGGTTCGCGGTGAGGATGTCCAGACGTCCGTTCAGGACGAACGCGGGTGTGCCGGTCATCGAGTCGAGGACCCGTTGCACCGCCGGCCGAACGCGCTGCTGGGTCGGCCGACGGCGCGGCGGACGGGTCGTGGTGGCGGTGCGCAGGAGGTCGAGCAGATGGGTTCGCTCGGCTTCATCGAGCTGAAGGGCTCGTGCGATGCCGTCGAGGACGCCCTCGGAGATGCCGGTGGCGTTGCCGCGCTCCAGCCGGGTGTAGTACTCGCTCGAGATGCCCGCCAGGAGGGCGACCTCCTCGCGGCGCAGGCCCGAGACCTGCCGGCGGTCCCCGCCGTACACAGGCAGCCCGGCCTGCTCGGGGGTGACCCTGGCGCGTCGCGTGCTCAGGAATTCCCGAATCTCCGAGCGGATATCGCTACGGATGTCGCGGTGCGCGTCGTGAGCGTCGTTTTTGCCTGCCATGCATTTCACCTTACGAGCGATCCCGCATGGCCGGGGGTCCCTGTCAGTACCCCTCTCATCAGGGACTCCCGCCCGCCCGCACCAACCTGTTCCGTAGGGGGTGCACCGCCGATCGCGGTGTGAGTGGCCCGGACACGGCGGCGCACCTGGCGCCCGTCTCCAGTGCCTCCCGGCAGCACCGTCGGTGCTGCGAACCTCCGAAACAGAAGGACGAACCATGCGTCGACACACCAAGGCTGCCGTCGTTGTCACGACCCTGGGAGCACTCAGCTTCTCGGCCTACGCAGCGAACGCCGCGGACACGGCCGGCAGCATCAACACCGGCTCCGGCGCCGCGGCGGAATCCGCCTCCTGGAACCATGGGACCGCCCAGGTGAACAAGCGCATCATGCAGCAGTTCACCAGCCAGTTCCTGCCCACCAACGACCCCGCACTGGCGAAGAAGTTCATCAGCCCGGACATCGTCATGCACTTCGCCGGAACAACACAGCAGGGCCTGGACACCTACCGCGGCATCGTCGCCGCCAACATGAAGGCCTTCCCCGACCTCAAGTGGACGGTCCAGGACATGCGCGCAGAGGGCGACACCGTCGCCATCCGCTACACCATGGACGGCACCCACGAAGGGCCCTTCGCCGGCTACGAAGGCACCGGCAAGAAGGTCCACGCCGAGAGCATGGCCTTCTACCGCCTCGCCCACGGCAAGATCGTCGAAGAGCGCGCCCAGCTCGACATGCTCACCATCCTCCAGCAGATCGGCGCCATCCCCGCCGCCTAGGCACCCCTCGCCGCCCGGCCTGGCGGTTTACGGCGCCCCATCGGCCCGAGCGACTGATGGGGCGCCCCCGACTGCTTGCCCCATTTCATACGTCTGGAAAGAGAACCACCCCATGGCAACGAATCTGACCGGCACCGTCGCGCTCGTCACCGGCGCGAGCAGCGGAATCGGCGCCGCCACCGCCCGCCGGCTCGCCGAGCACAAGGCCTCCGTCGTGCTGGTGGCCCGGCGCAAGGACCGTCTCGACGATCTCGCCACCGAGATCGAGAAGGCCGGCGGCACAGCGCTCGTCCTGGAGGCGGACATCACCGACCGCGCCCAGGCCGAGGCGGCCGTACAGCAGGCCGTCGAGCACTTCGGGCGGCTGGACATCCTGGTCAACAACGCCGGGCTGATGCTCCTGGGCCCCGTCGTCGGCGCGGACGTCGAGGAATGGGAGCGCATGATCGCCATCAACGTCCAGGGCCTGCTCTACACCACCCGCGCCGCCCTCCCCCACCTGCTCAAGGCAGCCGAGGACGGGCCGCGCCGGGTCGCCGACATCGTCAACATCAGCTCCATCGCCGGCCGCGTCGCCTGGAGCGGCTACGGCGTCTACAACCTCACCAAGTTCGGCGTGAACGGCTTCACCGAGTCCCTGCGCCAGGAGGTCACCCAGCGCCACGTCCGCGTCGGGGTCCTGGAGCCGGGCGGCGTCGACACCGAGCTCGGCTCGCACAACAGGCCCGAGATCCAGGGCGCGATGATCAACCCCTTCTACGAGACGACCGAGGTCCTCGCCCCCGACGACATCGCCGACGGCGTCGCCTACATGGTCACCCGCCCCCGCCACGCCTCCGTCGGCGAACTGTGGATCATGCCCACCGACCAGGCCTGACGGCACCCCCTGCCCGGCCATCCACCGGGGCCGCCGGAGCACGCCTTGGCCGGCCCTCGGCTCCCAAGCGTTCGGTCTGCCCATGGGAAGGCACGAGGCCGGATCGCTTCGCAGATCGACGCCTCTGGGCCAGGGCATCGTCGGACGGAAGCGTTGGCCTGCTCTGGAGCGGGCCTTCGACTACTCGGCAGCCCAGGGACCGGTCGTCACCAACAAGGCCCCCGAGCAACGTGATGGAGACGTCAGACATCTCGATCAACAGCTCGGGGGCCTCGCCCGTCGCACTTCGTGGACCGGCACCTGGTCGGTGGCCGACTCGAAGAAGCTCAGTGAACCGGCGTGGTCAGTGGATCGGTGAGCCGGGGCCCAGTGGCAGACCCACGGCGTACCAGATGGCGAACAGGGCGATCCAGGCGACCATCATCGCCATGGCGGCGGGGAGGGTGAACGACACCAGGGTGCCGATTCCCGCCTTCTTCTGGTAGGTCTGCAGATAGCCGACGGTGAGAACGAACGTCGCGCTCATCGGGGTGATGGAGTTGGTACAGGAGTCCGCGATCCGGTAGACGGCCATGACCGTGGCCGGGTTGGCCCCGACCAGCATGGTCATGGGAACGATCACCGGAGCGATGAGCGCCCACAGCGCGGTCCCGCTGGTGATCAGCAGGTTCAGCAGGGCGATTCCGGCGATGAGCAGCATGAGCACGATGAAGACCGGAGCGTCGAGACTCTTCAGGCCCTCCGCTCCGCGTACCGCGACGACGGTGCTGATGCCGGTCCACTGGAACAGCGCGAGGAACTGCGAGACGGCGAAGAAGAGCACGAGGAGCGGCGCGATCGACTTGATCCCGTCCGCCATGAAGGCGGGCAGGTCGGACGAGCTGGTGAGCCTGCCGGTCAGGCGGGCGTAGGTGGCCCCGATGAGCAGGAAGAACAGGCTCAGGACCAGCGCGATGCTGTTGAAGAGCGTGGAGTCGAGGATGGCGCCGTTCTCACCGCGCAGCGGGGAGCCCGCCGGGATCATTCCTACGACCAGCAGCCCGAAGAAGACCGCCGCGACGATGCCGGTCCAGCGCAGCGCGCGGATTTCGACCTCGTCGGGGACGGAGTCGGAGCGGACGCCGGTGGTCGGGCCGGTGGCGCCGTCGTCGGGCACGAGTTCGTGCTCACGCTTGGCCAGGACCTTCTCCGTGACCACGGTGAGAACGATCGCGAGGACGACCGCGGAGACGGTGGTGAAGTAGGTGTTGTCGGTGGGCCGGACGATCGCCCCTGGATCGACGATCTGCGCGGCCTCGGTGGCGATCTTGGCGAAGATGACGTCGCTCGGAGCGATGAACGGGTTCGCGTCACCGGCCGCGTTGATCGACAGGAAGGCCACGATCATGCCCAGCATGGGGGAACGTCCGACGGCCTTGAAGACGAGCGCGGCCAGCGGTACGAGGATCACATAGGCGCTGTAGGACAGGAACTTCGACATCGCCCCGGCCACACAGACCGCGAAGACGGCATGGCTGGGGCGGACACGGCCCAGCGTGTGGCGGGCCAGCGATTCGAGCATGCCCGAGCGGTCGGCGACCGCGAGGCCGATCATGATGATCAGTACGGTGCCCAGTGGCCCGAAGGTCAGGAACGACTCCTCGGCACCGAGGGTGAGTTCGCGGACCGCGGCGACCGACAGGGCGTTCTTGACGGGGGACGGATCACCGGTCGCCGGGTCGATGACCGAGACGCCGGCCGCGGACATGATCGCGCTGGTGGCGGCAACGACGACCGCCAGGATCCAGAACAGCCAGAAGGGATGGGGCAGTTTGTTGCCTATCCGTTCGACGCCGTCCAGGAACCGGGTGAGTCGCTGGGGTCTCTGCTGTACTTCTGAGGGGGCAGTCATTTCTCGCTGGCTCCTTTACCGAGGTACGCGCTTATCTGTCGATGCGGATGCGGCCTTGACCGTTGTCAAGGAGGATTTCGGTTCCGTACGCCTCGGAAAGTGTGCGGAGTCGATTGAGTATGCGATGCGCGGCAGTGACGTCCGCCGGTCGAGGAGTTCCCCGGTCGGAATCATGCTGCGTGTCGAAGGTGAGGGTCACCGGGTGAATCGTGATGTCGACGGCGCCCTGGTTCTCGTATGCGCCCTGGTTCTCGAACGACAGGGACACCGCGACGCTCTCATACCAGATCCGGTCCCTGAAAGGCCCCTTGATCCGCTTCTGTTCGAGCATCTCGCTGGGAGTGTGCCGCGACGGGTCCAGGCCGGTTCGCCGCCATGCCTCACGGGTCAGCGGGAATTGGCGGTTCTGCATGAAGACGAAATTCCCGAGCGAATAGAAGATCGGCCGGTTCCGGTACACCTCGATTCCCCGCAACTGGTGGGGGCCGTGGCCGAGGACGACGTCGGCGCCCTCGTCGACCGCGGCGTGCGCGAGGTCGTGGAGGAAGGGGGGCGGCTCGGCGCTGTAGTTGCCCGGTTCGTGGGTGTGGAGGGCGACCGCGACGACATCGGCACTCTGCTTTGCCTGGCGCACGCTGGTGCGCAGGGCGGTGATGTCCTCGTCGTCGACCTTCCAGTACGGCCCGACCTTGCCACCGGTGGCCACGGACGAGATGAACGCGGTTCCGCCGAGGGTCACCGAGCCGTCCCGTGTGTCGGCCTTGCGGGCGGTGTGGTGCAGGGACTCGGTCGGCAGACTGTCCCGGATCGCGGCCAGGGACCTGAGCTCGTCGGGGCGCACACCGAACCACTTCGTGGTGCGCAGGCCGTTGATCCCGGGGCGGGCCGGCACGATCCCGAACGGGTCGCTGGCCAGGGACATGGCCTGGTAGCGGGTCGCGGCCGACACGAGCGCGACCCGTCCGCGCCGGGTGGTGAGGTAGCGCGGCGCCCGGGCCGCGGTGAGCGACTCTCCGGCGCCGGCATGGACGAGTCCGGCCTCGTCGAGAACGGCACCGGTGGAGCGAAGGCCGGCCACGCCCCAGTCGGTGGCGTGGTTGTTCGCACGCGACACCATGTCGATGCCCATGGCACGGACATCGGCTCCGCTGCGCGCCGAGGTGACCAGCCATGATCCGCCGGGTTCGGCCTCGGGCCAGCCGGCGAAGCGGTCGAAGTCGATCGCGGTCGTCTCGAAGTTCCCGATCGTGACGTGCGCGTCGCGCAGGAGGCCGAGGAGTTCGGGGGAGGTCGCTTCCAGGCGTGGCGTCAGGACGTCGTCGTCGAGGACGAGGTCGCCGACGGCGGCGAGGGTGAGACCGGCCCCGACACCCGTACCCGTACCCGTACTCATATCTGCTCCCCGGCAACGAGGTGCAGCGTGATCGTGGAGCGCCCGTCGACGAAGACCCTGTTCGTCGCGATCACCTGACGGCGGTCGGTGGTCTCCGGCTCGCCGGTGCCGGAGTTGACGTCGAACCGGGGAAAGTTGCTGGAGCTGATGTCCACCCGGATCCGGTGGCCGCGGGCGAAGAGGTTGGCGGTGCCGGGCGCCTCGACCGTCACGTCGTAGATCCGCCCGGGTTCGAGTGGTGACGGTGTCTCGAACGAGTCCCGGTAGCGGCATCGGAGGATGCCGTCGGTGAGGTTCATGGCGAAGCCGGCCGGGTAGTCGGCGCTCGGCGGGTGGACGTCGATCAGCTTGACGGTGAAGTCGGTGTCGGCCGCGCTCGACGACACCGTGAGCCGGGCGACGACCGGACCGGCCACGACGACGTCCTTCTCCAGCGGCTCGGTCTCGAAGGTGAGGACGTCGGGCCGGGAGGCGAGCGGCAGCCGCGACCGGGACAGGGAGAACGTCCGGTGGTCGGGGCGCTGGTCGAAGGCCCCGCCCACCATCACCGGTTCACCCGACGTGACCTGCCCGCCGATCGTCGGCACCGGGTCACGGGGATCGTGGTCGTACTCCAGAAACCCCGGGGACTCCGGGGACTCCCCCACGGCTCGGCGCTCGGAGGTGAGACTGCCGTCCGCGTTGAGGAAGAACCGCGAGGTGTACGACGACTCCGGCGGCCAGGTCGAGCTGCTCAGCCAGCGACCGCCGTGGTCGAGCCGGCCGTCGGCGTTGCGCTTTCCCGAGCCGCCGCCCATCCGGAAGTACCGGACGGCCGGGGGGTTGGACGCCGTCGGGTTCAGCTGGGAGTCGAACCAGTCCGCCCGGAACTCGACGTAGTCGGGCGCCAGGTTGCCGTCCAGCGTCGCCTCGGGGCCGAAATCGACGTCCCCCGCGTACGAGAAGCTCCGCTTGCCGTGGGTCCACGGCCCCAGCACCAGATACGCCGGGCTCGTCTTGCGTGCACCGAGTTCGCGGAAGTTCTCGACAGCGGTCTGGATGTAGGGGTCGTACCAACTGGAGATGTGCAGACTCGGCACATCGGGGAAACGGTCGAAGTGGCCTCGCCCATAGATGCCCAGCTGCTGCCAGTACGGCCCGAAGCGGCCGTGCTCCCACTGCTCGAAGAGATAACCCTCGTACTCCGGTGCGTGCCGCAGGGGTGAATGGCCCCGGCGCCACGGCAGCTGCCGGAACCACTCCTCGATCGACTCGGCGTCGAGCGCGGCGGCCCTGACGGGGTCGGCGAGGGTCTCCGCGCTGGTCCTGGCGCGGGCGAAGGCCCAGGTGGCCTGCTTGAGTTCGAAGGCCCCGCCCAGCCGGACGCCGGTCTCGTAGGCGCTCGCGAAGCCGCCGGAGTCGAGGAACATGGCGGACAGGTGCGGGGTGCCCAGCGAGGCGAGCGCGGTCTGCACGTGTGCGGCGTAGGACACGCCCATCGTGGCCACCTGTCCGTCGCACCACGACTGGGCGGCGATCCACTCGACGGTGTCGTATCCGTCCTCCGCCTCGTTGAGGTACTTCACGAACGCGCCGCCGGAGTCGCCCCGGCCGCGACAGTCCTGACGGACCACGTGGTAGCCGCGTTCGACGAAGCGCCGGCACACCGCCTCCGGCGGAGGCGGGTTCCAGGACTCGAAGGCGCCGTCCGACCCGCGTGCCCTCCGCCGGCCGTAGGGCGTGCGCTCCAGCAGGACCGGCCGGGGAGCCGGGTCCGGCTCGGCGGCGTAGACGTCCGCGACGAGCTCAACGCCGTCGCGCACCGGCACCGAGATCACCCGACGCCATCCTGAACCCGGCTCCGGTACGCGTTGCCAGACGTCGTGCCCACCCGGACTGTCCACCACGTGCACTCCTTCACATCGCTCGCATCGGTGTATGTGGGCGGGGACGCTACGCCGCTGACCACGGCCTGAACCCACTGTTATCGCGGAGGCGACAACAGTCGGGCTAGGCTGAGCGGGTGCCGGTGCTACTTGACCTCAGGGGGGCGAACGGCTCGGACGTGCAGATCGGCATCTCGCCGATCTCCGAGCTTCAGGCCTGTCTGCACGCGCTCGCGGAGCCCGACCATCACCTCGAATTCCGGGCGTGGCTGGTGCGGACCGACGAGGCGCTGTCGCCGGATCTGCGGGCCCGGCTGACGCGCTTCGCGCCGCTCTGGGCCCGCCGTCGCTGCCGTCTGCTGCTGCCGTTGAGCGGTCCGCTCGACACGGGCGTGGACGCGGAGATCGAGCGGCTGTCGCGGCTTCCGGAGCGCGAGTTCGTCGAGGCCGCCGCCTACACGATCCAGGGCGGAGACTTCGATCCCCGGCGGGCGGTTTCCCGGCCGGGTGAATTCATCGCCGCGTGCGAAGCCCGCTCGTTCTCACGCGGTGAGCTGGCGAGGTCGCTCGTCGACGACCCGGAAGAATTTCGCGCCGTGCTGATGCGGACATTGACGGACTGCGTCGGGGAATTCTTCGCCGAGGAATGGGAGCGTATTCACGACCGACTGCGCGAGGAGGCCGACCAGACCCGTTCGAGGCTGCGCGGGCTGCCGCTCGCCGAGCTGATCTCGTCGGTCAGCCCTGCCGCCCAGCCGGTCCAGGGCGGCAGGGCGGTCCGCTTCGACAAACTGCAGAACCTGACTGTCTCCCTCCAGGGAAACAGCACCTTTCTCGTCCCGACCATTCACGGACGCCCGCACCTCATCATTCGCGGTGAGGCCGGTTTCCCCGTGGTGGTGCATTATCCGGTGGCCTGGCACAGCCAGCCCGCGTCCATCGACGAAATGCAGCAACGGCTGACCATTCTGTCGGATCCGGCGCGCCTGGCCCTGTGCCGCCACCTGGTGAACGAGGCGATCACCACCTCCGATCTCGCCCGCCGTATGAACATGACCCGACCGCAGGTGTCACGGCATCTCGCCAGACTCCGCACGGCCGGCGTGCTCACCTCGGAGCGAAGCGGCAGATACGTCTACCACCGGGTCGATGTGCAGAAGCTGATGCAGATGGGAGTGGAACTGTTGCGCGCCATCGTGCGCTGACCGAAGCGGGGGCTTTGATGTGACCATCGGACCCGTTTCGCCAGGTGTGATACTTGCGGCGCGGCCGATGCACGTACGAGGCATACGCAGCGACCCCTGCGACGGTCGGACCGCACAGGGGTCGCTGCGTATGCCTCGCCCTCGCCCAGCCCGTTGCACGCTCCGCCCCAGGTCAGCAAGGGTCAAGCTCAGGCCCAGGCCGTCACCGGCACGAACGAGCTGTCTTGACGGAAGGTGTCCGTGCCGTCCGTCACGTCCACGCGCAGCTGGTAGTTGTAGTGGCGCAGGAAGTAGCCGGGGTAGTTGTACGACTCGAAGCGGATCGAGCCGGACGTCGTGCCGGTCCGGGCGATGAACGTGGCGTCCTTGGCGAAGGTCGTCGTGCCGTCGTTGGCGTCGAAGCGGGCGCGGTAGTTGTAGTGGCGGAGATAGTTGCCCGAACTGTCCCTGAAGGAATAGCCGTTGGCGTCGGCGAGGCCCGCGACGACCGTGAAGGTGGCCGCCGTCTTGACCGCGGTGGTGCTGGAGCTGCTCACCACGGGGAGGTTGAGCAGGGAGGACTCCACCGTCCAGTACCGCGTGGAGTAGTTGGCCGACTGGAAGGAGCGCGTGACGCCCTTCGACAGGGTCGGGCCGCCGCTGACCGTCTCCTTGATGACGGTGAAGTGGCGTGCCGTGCCGGACACCACGGGCAGTGCCTTGGGGGCGGTCCAGGTGGCGAACGTGTCGTAGCTGTCGCTGTAGTAGTAGGTCCCGTCGCCGTAGCCGTCGAAGAAGATCCGCCAGCCGCCGTTGTCGAGCTGGATCACGGACGGGCCCTCGCGATAGCTGCCCCAGCCGGCCCAGTTGCCGGTCTTCGAGATCGTGTAGGGGCCTGCGAGGCTGGTCGCGGTGGCGTACTCGATGTACTTCGTCGTCTCGTTCTTCGGGAACGCGTGGTAGGTCGAGCCGACCTTCACGATGTACGTGTCGATGTGGTTCGAGCCGATGCCGGACAGGGCGACCGGTGAACTCCACGCAGTGAGCGCGGTGTTGGTCGCCTTGAGCAGATACGGGGTGAAGATCCACTCGTCGCTGGTGACCGAGCAGGACACGATGATGTTGACGCTGCCGTCGCTGTCGACGAACCACTCGGGCGCCCACGCGCGGGACAGATTGGTGATCGGGACCGTGTAGTCGTACAGGAAGGTCCAGTTGACGCGGTCCGAGCTGCGGGCGAAGCCGATGGTGGTGCTGGTGTCCTGCCAGGTGTGCGTGGTGTAGGTGACGTAGTAGTAGCCGTTGGTGTGCTTGAAGACGCTCGCGTCGCGGATGCGGTTGCTGGGCGGTGTGTAGGCCGAGGACTGCACGAGCCGGAAGTCGGTGGCGTCGTCGGACTGGTAGACGTTCACCGTGCCGTCGTTGCTGTTGAGGAACGGCACGATGGTGTAGCGCGTGGCGGAGCCGCTGGGCGGGGCCGCCGCGGCGGCGGTGCCGAGCAGCCCGGGGAACTCGCCCAGGACGAGCGCGGAAGCGGGCAGAGCGGCCAGCGCGCGCAGGAGGCTGCGGCGGGAGGGGGTGGGGCTGGGTCTGGTCACGAGCGGCTCCTTGACGATCCGACCGACGGCTCTCCACGTTCGAGATTGCGAACGCGGTTCGGTAAATCGGTCAGACCGTAGGTCCGAGTCGTGCGCACGTCAATACTTCCGACACGCTCCGGACCTGTGAACTTCCGCCCGGCCGCGCCACATTCGACATACCGCACCGCGTCGCCGTGCCAGCCGTTACCGTTCGGTAGGAAGCTGTGAAATCGCTATGGGGAACACACCGCCGCGGCGCGACGGTGTGCGACGGAGGTGTCCGTATGACTGCCGAGCGTGCCGCCGGACTCGCGGAGTGCGCCCGTGCGCTGGCCGCCGGCGAGGCGACCTCGCGGACGCTCGTCGAGCAGGCCCTCGCCCGGATCGGGGCGAGCCAGCCCTCCCTCAACGCCTTTCGGGTCGTACGGGCCGAGGCCGCGCTCGCCGAAGCCGACGCCGCCGACCGGGAGTTGGCGGCCGGAGGGCGCCGGACGCTGCTCGGCGTACCGGTGGCCGTGAAGGACGACACGGACGTGGCGGGCGAGCCGACCGCGTTCGGCTGCCCGGGCGAGTTCCCGCCGGTGGCCGAGGACGGCGAGGCGGTACGGCGGCTGCGCGCGGCCGGCGCGATCGTCATCGGCAAGACCAACACCTGCGAGCTGGGCCAGTGGCCCTTCACCGAGGGCCCCGCCTTCGGCGCGACCCGCAATCCCTGGCACCAGGGCCACACCCCGGGCGGCTCGTCCGGCGGTTCGGCCACCGCCGTCGCCGCGGGCCTGGTCCCCGCCGCCCTCGGCTCGGACGGCGCCGGTTCGGTGCGCATCCCGGCGTCCTGGACCCATCTGATCGGCATCAAGCCGCAGCGCGGACGCGTCTCGACCTGGCCGCTCCCCGAGTCCTTCCAGGGCATCACGGTCAACGGCACCCTGGCCCGTACGGTCGCGGACGCGGCCCTCCTCCTGGACGCGGCGAGCGGCAACCACCTACGGGACCTGCACCAGCCGCCGCCGATCAGCGCGTCCGAGGCGGCCGGCCGCGACCCCGGGCGGCTGCGCATCGCGCTCTCCCTCAAACCGCCGTTCACCGCGCTGCCCGCCCGGCTCCAGCCCGACGTACGGGCCCGGATCGTCCAACTCGCCGAGAAACTGGCCTCGTTGGGCCACACCGTGGAGGAGGCCGATCCGGCGTACGGGCAGATCGGGCTCACTTTCATTCCGCGCGCCACCGCCGGTCTCGCCGAGCGGGTCCGCGAGGCCCCGTTCCCCGCGCTGCTCGACCGGCGCACCCGGGACGCCGCCCGGCTGGGCCGACTGCTCGGCGGGCCCCCGCTGCGGCTGGCCCGGCGCGCGGAGTCCGCGCTGCAGCGACGGATCGGCGGCCTGTTCTCCTCGTACGACGTGATCCTCTCGCCGACCACGGCCGCTCCCCCGCCGCGCATCGGGGCGATGCTGCCGCTCGGCGGACTGGCGACCGATCGCGCGATGATCGCCGCCTGTCCGTACGCCTGGCCGTGGAACGTGCTGGGCTGGCCCGGGGTGAACGTCCCGGCCGGGTTCGTGGGTGAAGGGCTGCCGGTGGGCGCCCAGTTGCTCGGTCCGGCGAACAGTGAGCCGCTGCTCGTCTCGCTGGCCGCGCAGTTGGAGGCCGACCTACGCTGGCACGAGCGGTGGCCGCCGTACGAGCCGGTTGCCGACTCGACGGCCGCGTAGGGGGTTTCGGCCCGTACGCTGTGACCATGGACGACGCGCCGATGGTCGGCTTGATGGGGCGGGTGACCGGCACGATCGGACCGGGGCTGGTCGGCGAGGTGATCGTCCGGGTGCGCGGCGGGGCCGAGCACTTCCTGGCGTACCCGGCCGCCGCGCAGGACCGGATCGAACGGGGGACGGTGGTGATGGTCGTGGAGTATCTGCCGCCGCGGACGGTCTACGTCACCGCCGCGTACGACAGTTGAGTCCGGCCGGGCACACCGGGTGACCGATTCGTCTGCGGATGATCACGTGTGCGTCAAGCTTGCAACAAGGATTCGTCAGCATCTGTACCCCTGCCCCGCGCAGGAGCACCCTTGCCTTCGTTCGGTGCCGAAAGGGCACCATGCAAAGGGGGCGTATGCCGATGTTCGTCGGCGTCGTTGCGGGGATCGCGGTTGCCGGGATCCTCGTGCTCATCGGTGTGTTCAAGATGATGTGGCGGGTCGCTGAACCCAACGAGGCACTCATCATCTCCGGTTCCAAGCACAGGACCGAAGGCCTTGAGGAAGGCATGGGGTTCCGGATCGTCACGGGGCGCGGCACCCTCGTGCTGCCCGGGGTGCAGGCGGTGCGCAAGATCTCGCTCGACCTCAACGAGACCGAGCTGCACGTGGACTGCGTGACCACCCAGGGCATTCCGCTCAAGGTGCGGGGCGTGGTCATCTTCAAGGTGGGCGACGACTTCGTGTCGATCGCCAACGCGGGCCGCCGCTTCCTCGACCAGCAGAAGATGATGTCGGAGCGCGTGCACAACGTGTTCGCCGGTCATCTGCGGTCCATCGTCGGCGGGTTGACCGTCGAGGACATGATCCGCGACCGCGAGAAGCTCACCGGGCAGACCCGGGCCGCGTGCGGAACCGAGATGGAGAAGCTCGGGCTGATCGTCGACTCCCTCCAGATCCACGAGATCGAGGACCCGACCGGGTACATCAAGAACCTCGCCATGCCGCACGCCGCAGCCGTCCAGCGGGACGCGCGGATCGCGCAGGCGGAGGCCAACCGGCTCGCCACCGAGGCCGAGCAGAAGGCCGCGGCGCGGATGTCGGAGGCCACCCGGGACAGCGAGATCCTCCAGGCCGGGTACCAGGCGGAGCGCGACAAGGCGGCGGCGAAGGCCCGCCAGGCCGGACCGCTCGCCGACGCCGCCGCCCGGCAGGACGTCGTCGTCCAGGAGACTCGTATCGCCGAACTCGACGCCCTGCGCCGGGAACAGCAGCTCCAGGCGGACGTCCGCAAGCCGGCGGACGCGCAGGCCTACGAGACACGGGCCCGGGCCGAGGCCGAGCGCGACGCGCGTATCTCGGCGGCGCAGGCCAAGGCGAAGGAGACCGAACTCGCGGCCACGGCCGAGGCGAACCGGGTGAAGGCCGCCGCGGGCGCCGAGGCCGAGGCGACCAAGGCACGGGGTGCGGCCGCCGCGATGGCGACCAAGGCCACCGGTGAGGCCGAGGCCGCCGCGTCCCAGGCCAAGGGCCTGGCCGCCGCCGAGGCGACACGGGCGCAGGGGCTCGCGGAGGCGGAGGCCATCAAGGCGCGGGCCGCGGCTCTCGCGGAGAACCAGGAGGCCGTGGTCGCCCAGCAACTCGCCGAGAACTGGCCGGAGATCGTCAAGGCCGGTGCGTCCGCGTTCGGCAGCGTGGACAACATGGTGGTGCTCAACGGGGCCGACGGTATGGCCGAGATGCTCGCCAAGGCGCTCACGATGGGCGGTACGGGGCTGGGCCTCGCACGGCAGCTGCTCGCGTCCATGAACCAGAACGGGCAGGCGGCGAACGGGACTTCGGCGCTGAACGGGGTGGCGGGTCCTGAAGTGCAGAAGGTGACGGTGGAGAAGGACTAGGGGTGATGCGTGGAGGGGCAGTCCGCAGGCTCTAACGTGAGCCTCGTGACTGCCTTTCCCGATGCCGAAGTCCCGGGGCGTTTTGGCCCCTCCGCCACCACCGAGGCCGATCCTCGCGATGTGGGGCGGGTGCGTACGGAGTACTCGCCCGCCCACGACGGGGATCCCGATCCCGGGGAGATCGTGTGGACCTGGGTGCCTTTTGAGGAGAACGACGGGAGGGGCAAGGACCGGCCCGTCCTTGTTGTCGCTCGGGAGGCTGCGGGGACGTTTCTTGCCGTGCAGCTGTCAAGTAAGCGGCATGACGGGGATCGGGAGTGGGTCGCTATCGGGAGCGGGCCGTGGGATCGGACCGGGCGCGATTCCTGGGTTGATGTGGATCGGGTGCTGCGGCTGTTCGAGGACGGGATGCGGCGGGAGGCTTGTGCGTTGGATCGTATGCGGTTCAACTCTGTTGTTCGGCGGTTGCAGGAGCGGTATGGGTGGCGGTGAGTTTCGGTTGTTCGCCGGGTGCGGGTCGGTGGGGGCTGGTCGCGCAGTTCTCCGCGCCCCTAAAAGCCGGCCGCGCCCTAGGGGGCGCTCACTCCAGCGAACGTATGTTCAAATGCGGCCCTTGTTGTCGCGCCCCTCGTGCGGTCCAGTACCGCGAACGCCACCCTCTCGAATCTGCCCTCGAAACGGCCGCCCACCAGTAGGTCTCTGAACGTGGTCGCCACCATGTGCGGGTCGTTCTGGAAGACTCCGCAGCCCCATGCGCCCAGGACCAGGTGGCGGTAGCCCTCCGTGGCGGCCACTTCCAGGACCCGCTCCGCACGTGATGCGAGGGCCTGGGGGATGGCCGCCTCGCGCTCTGGGGTCGTACGTCGGATCACTCCCGCGTTCGGGGCCGCCGAGGTCAGGAAGCCCGCCGTGTGCGGGGTGTCCAGGAGGCGGCCACGGTCGTCCCGGAAGATCGGGACCTCGGGTGAGTGGATGACGCGGTCCGTGTAGAACGGGTCGCGGTGGGTGCGGTGGTGGTCGTAGAACTCGCGCACCTCCAGCAGGCAGGTGTACAGCGCCGAAGCCCTGCACAGGGCCTCTTCCTGGGCCTGGGCGCCGTTCAGGTAGCCGCCGCCCGGATTGCGGGCCGAGGAGAAGTTCAGGACCGCCACCGGGCCGGGGAGGCGGCAGGCCGCCTCCAGGCTGCTCTCGCCGGTGACCTCGAAGGCCGTGGCGAGGGGTGCGGGTGCCGGGAGTACGTCCAGTGGGCCCGGGCCGTAGAGGCGTGTGCCTGCTCGGGCGGCCTTGATCGCCGCGGCGAGTCGTACCTCGCGTCCGTCGGACGCTCGGTAGGAACCGGCCGCGACGATCTCCTCCGTCGCACGGGCGAGGTCGCGCAGGCGGGCGCTCATGGCGCCACCCCCGTGTGCGCCATGGCCGTTCCCCGTACTCGCTTCCCCGCCGTGCTCATGCAGGCATCGTGGGTGATGCTGGACATGCGGTGCAACAGAGTTTCCCGGGTCGGCGAACGGCCCGGAAACACCACGGAAACGGAGATACACCGTCCCGTAAGTGCCCATGTGCACCCTTGTGCGATTCGGCGCGAGGGGTTTGGGTGGGACGAGCGTTGCCTGACCGGCCCACCCGAAGCCGGGCCGGCGGCATGGTGGAATCTCAGGAGGATCCCGACATGTCCGATTCGGTGAGTGGCTGTACCAAACGCCGCACCGCCCTCTCCGAGGCCGAGGTCGAAGCCCTCGTCCGGGGAATCTGTTTCAAGACCGGACCGCCTCGTACCCTCGGCGTCGAGGTGGAATGGCTCGTCCATGAGCTGCGGCAGCCGCAGCTCCCCGTGTCACCCGCACGGCTCGAAGCGGCCTACGCTTCCCTGCGGACCCTGCCTCTCAGGTCGGCGCTCACCGTCGAACCGGGCGGTCAGCTGGAACTCAGTTCCGCTCCCGCCGACACCCTGATGGAGTGCATCGGATCCGTCTCCGCCGACCTGGACGCCGTCCGCGCTGTTCTGCGCGAGGACGGTCTCGGCCTCGTCGGAATCGGCCAGGACCCTTGGCATCCGCCCCGGCGTTTCCTGCACGAGCCGCGCTATGACGCCCTGGAGCGCTCCCTCGACCTCACCGGCCCGGCCGGCCGCGCCATGATGTGCACCTCGGCCTCCGTGCAGGTGTGTCTCGACGCCGGTCACGAGGAGCCCGGGCCCCTGGGGCACGGACGGCGCTGGTGGCTCGCGCACCAGCTCGGCGCGGTCCTCGTGGCCGCCTTCGCCAACTCCCCGCTCGCCGCACGCAGCCCCACCGGCTGGCGTTCCACCCGGCAGGTGCTGTGGATGGAGATCGGCGCCGGGCGGGCGGGCGCGCCCACTCTGGACGCCGACCCGCGGCACGCGTGGGCGGAGCACGTGCTCGGCGCCCCGGTGATGTGCATACGACGGGACAGCGGGCCCTGGGACGTGCCGGAGGACGGGCTGACTTTCCGGGAGTGGATCCGGTCCGGGGTGCCCCGGCCGCCGACGCAGGAGGACCTCGACTACCACCTGACGACCCTGTTCCCGCCGGTCAGACCGCGTGGCCATCTCGAACTGCGCATGATCGACGCACAGCCCGGCGACGACGGCTGGATCGTCCCGCTCGCCGTGACGGCGGCGCTCTTCGACGACCCCGAGGCGGCCGAGCGGGCCTACCGGGCGGTCAAGCCGCTCGCCGAGCGCGCCCAGTCGCTGCCCGCCCCGCACAACCCGCTGTGGGCCGACGCGGCCCGCTACGGACTGACCGACCCGGAGCTGCACGAGGTGGCCGTCGTCTGTTTCTCGGCCGCCCTGGAGGCGCTGCCCCGGATGGGCGCGAGCCAGGAGGTCGTCGGCGCCGTCGCCGCGTACCTCGACCGCTATGTCATACCGGGTCGTTGCCCCGCCGACGACCTGCTCGACCGCCTGGGCGGCACGGACCGGCGTGCGCACGGGAACTCGTACGGGAAGGATCTCCGCACATGACCGACCCCACCCTGGATCCGGAGGCGCTGCGGGAGCGTGCCTTTGCCGCGCTCACCACCGCGCGGGCGCGGACCGCGCTCCTGACCACCGTGGACGATCCCGAACTCACCGCCCAGCACTCGCCGTTGATGTCCCCGCTGGTGTGGGACCTCGCACACATCGGCAACCAGGAAGAGATGTGGCTGCTGCGGGCGGTCGCGGGGCGGGAGGCGATGCGGCCCGAGATCGACGGCCTGTACGACGCCTTCGAGCACTCGCGCGCCGAACGGCCCTCGCTGCCGCTGCTGCCGCCCGACGAGGCGCGTAAGTACGCGGCGGAGGTGCGCGGCAGGGCCCTGGACGTGCTGGAGAGCGCCGCGTTCGAGGGCACGGGCGCCCGGCTGACCGAGGCGGGGTTCGCCTTCGGGATGATCGCCCAGCACGAACAGCAGCACGACGAGACGATGTTGATCACCCATCAGCTGAGGAAGGGGGCTGCGGTTCTCAGTGCTCCCGATCCCGAGCCCGCTCCCCTCTTCGCCGGTCCGGCTGAAGTCCTGGTCCCCGGTGGCCCGTTCACCATGGGCACCTCCGCCGAGCCATGGGCCCTGGACAACGAACGACCCGCGCACCGGCGGGAAGTGGCGTCCTTCTTCATCGACACGACCCCGGTCACGAACGCCGCCTATCAGGCGTTCATCGCGGCCGGCGGCTACGACGATCCGCGCTGGTGGACACCGGACGGTTGGGCACACATCCGCCAACACTCGCTGTACGCACCGCAGTTCTGGTTCCGGGACGGCGGGCAGTGGCTGCGGCGGCGGTTCGGGGTCACCGAGGTGGTGCCGCCCGACGAGCCCGTCGTGCACGTCTGCTGGTACGAGGCGGACGCGTACGCCCGCTGGGCCGGGCGTCGGCTGCCCACCGAGGAGGAGTGGGAGAAGGCCGCCCGGCACGACCCGGCGACCGGCCGCTCGACGCGCTACCCGTGGGGCGACGCCGACCCCACCCCCGAGCACGCCAACCTCGGTCAGCGGCATCTGCGGCCGGCGCCCGCCGGTTCGTATCCGGCCGGTGAATCGCCGCTCGGGGTACGGCAGTTGATCGGTGACGTGTGGGAGTGGACGGCGAGCGACTTCGCGCCGTACCCGGGGTTCAGCATGTTCCCGTACAAGGAGTACTCGGAGGTGTTCTTCGGGCCCGAGTACAAGGTGCTGCGCGGTGGTTCGTTCGCCGTGGACGCGGTGGCCTGCCGGGGGACGTTCCGCAACTGGGACTACCCGATCCGGCGGCAGATCTTCTCCGGGTTCCGCACCGCCCGTACCCCGGAGGCCGTCTGATGTGCCGTCAACTCGCCTATCTGGGGCCACCGGAGGCGATCGGCAGCCTCGTCGTGGAGCCGCCGCACGGGGTGTACCAGCAGTCGTGGGCGCCCCGGCACCAGCGGTACGGGACGGTCAACGCCGATGGTTTCGGGGTGGGTTGGTACGCGGAGGGCGATCCGGTGCCGGCCCGCTACCGGCGTACCGGGCCCGTCTGGGCGGACCCGTCCTTCGCCGACCTCGCCCGGGTCGTACGGACCGGCGCGCTGCTCGCCGCCGTACGGGACGCGACGGTGGCGGGCGCCGACGGGGAGGCCGCGGCGGCGCCGTTCGCCGCCGGTGCCTGGCTGTTCGGGCACAACGGCGCGGTGAAGGGTTGGCCGGGGTCGCTCGCGCCGCTCGTACAGGCCCTGCCCGCCGAGGAGTTGCTGTCGATGGAGGCACGCTGCGACTCGGCGTTCGTGTGGGCGCTGGTGCTGCACCGGCTGCGCGCCGGTGACGACGTCGGGCGGGCGCTGGCCCGTACGGTCCTGGAGGTCGCCGAGGCGGCCCCCGGGTCCCGGCTCAACCTGCTGCTCACCGACGGCACGACGATCGCCGCCACCACCTGGGGCGACACCCTCTTCCACCTCACCGGGCCAGGACCGCGCACGGTCGTGGCCTCCGAACCGTACGACGACGATCCCCGCTGGCAGGAGGTACCCGACCGCACCCTCGTCATCGTGAGCCGCACCGAGGTACGGCTCACCCCGCTCCAGGAGTTGAGCGACACGAGCGGCAACATGGCATCCGTACCACCCGAGGAGCTTCGTACGTGAGTCCGTTCCTGGTCACCCGCACCCTGCCCGAGGACGCCACGGAGGCCGCCCTGCGCGCCGACGTTCTCCATGGGCTCACCCGCACACCCAAGACACTCCCGCCGAAGTGGTTCTACGACGCCCACGGCAGCGAACTCTTCGATCAGATCACCGAGTTGCCCGAGTACTACCCGACCCGGGCCGAGCGCGAGATCCTCGTCGCCCGCGCCGGGGAGATCGCCGCCGCGACCGGTGCGCGCACACTGGTCGAGCTGGGTTCCGGCTCGTCGGAGAAGACGCGGTACCTGCTCGACGCGCTGACGGAGCTGGAGACGTACGTCCCGGTCGACGTCAGTGAGAGCGCGCTGCGGCAGGCGGGCGAGGCGCTGATCGCCGAGCGGCCCGGGCTCGGCGTACACGCCCTGATCGCCGACTTCACCGGCGGTCTGGCGCTGCCGGGGACGCCCGGGCCCCGGCTGGTGGCGTTCCTCGGCGGCACGATCGGGAACCTGCTGCCCGCCGAGCGGGCCGGCTTCCTGTCCTCGGTCCGTGCCCTGCTGTCGCCGGGCGACACGCTGCTGCTCGGCACGGACCTGGTCAAGGACGCGTCGGTGCTGGTCCCGGCGTACGACGACTCGGCGGGTGTGACGGCCGCGTTCAACAAGAACGTACTGACCGTCGTCAACCGCGAGTTGGGCGCCGACTTCGACCCGGACGCCTTCGAGCACGTGGCGCTGTGGGACCCCGAGAACGAGTGGATCGAGATGCGGCTGCGCTCACTCGCCGAGCAGACCGTGAAGGTCCCCGCGCTCGATCTCGCCGTCGACTTCACGGCGGGCGAGGAGATGCGTACGGAGGTGTCGGCGAAGTTCCGGAACGAGGGTGTGGGCGCCGAACTGGCCGCTGCCGGGCTGGAGTTGCGGCACTGGTGGACGGACAGCGCGGACCGCTTCGCGCTGTCGCTGAGCGTGGTGCGCTGACGGCGCGGCTCACCGCGGGCCGGCGTCCGGAACGCATCACCCGCCGGCCGCCGGCGCCGCGGAGGGCGGCGGGCTCGGGGTGGGCGGGGCGGCATCACCGGCGGGCGGCGGCGGGCTCCCGGGTGCCACCGGGCTGGTCGTGGAGACCGGGCCGCCGGGGTCGGCCTGCGTGGGCGTGTCGTCGGTGCGGGGGACGTCCAGGCAGTCGACGAAGCTGACGAAGTCGGGTCCGTCGGTGCTGTCGGCGACCAGGAACGCGCTCACCGCGTGGCTGCGCAGCAGGCACATGTCGTAGCGGGCGACGGCCGACAGGGGATGCTGCCGGCCGTCGGTCCGGTATTCGTGGCGGCCCACCAACTGGCAGGAGTCGTAGCGGATCAACGGCCCTCGCGGCCCCACCGAGTAGCGGTGCGGGCGCACGTCGGCGGAGAAGTCCCGGAAGGCGTGCCCGGTGTCGTCGCAGTCGCTGAAGTGGATCGTTCCGCTCCTCCATTCGCTGTCGATGATCCGCACGTTCGGGTTGCGCACCTCGAACCGGATGTCCTGGGCGTGGAACCGCTGCACCGAGTCATGGTGCTGGGCGACGGGGAAGCGGAAGAACGTGCTGCTGACGCCGTACTCCTCGGTGCTCACCGGGCGGGTGCCGGTGATGATGTACGAGCCGCCCCGGCAGGTGATCGATCCGCCGTAGGGGAACTCGAGGAAGTTGCCCCACTCGTACTCGACCTTCATGTCGGTGAACCAGTAGTTGAGGAACTGGTCCTGGTCGTTGGCGTCCGCCTGCCCGCGCCGGGTCAGACCCGAGTACAGGAAGGCCCGGCGGTAGCTGCCGCCGACCCGGCACGCCTCCCACCGCATCTCCGAGTTGGTGTCCGTACCCTCCAGGGCGAGCCCGAACTCCCACTCCCCCATCCACTCGCACTCGGAGAACCGGTAGTCCTGCGCCTGCCCGGTGGAGTACGAGCTGAAGAAGGAGGCACCCGGTGTGGCCGAGCGGAACTGCATGCGCTCGAAGGAGACGTTCGACCAGATGTCCTCGTTTCGGCACAGATAGGAGCCCGGGCCGGCATTCGGGCGGAAGACGAGGGTGGTCATGCGCTTGCCCGCCCCGACGAAGCGCAGACCGTTGGCCGGCCGCAGCGGAGCGACTCCGTTCATCAGCGCGTTCGGATGCGTGATGAGGAACTCGCCGGCGGGAATCCAGATCACCGTGCGTCCGACGCCGCCGGAGACCTGGGTGGCGGCGAGACGGTAGGCACGCTCGAACGCCGCGCTGTCGTCGGTCCGTCCGTCGCCCACCGCGCCGAGCTGGGTCACATCGATCACTCGGAGCAGCGGGTCGCCGGAGGGACGCCCTCGCCAGGGTTCAAAGGGGCCGGCCGGTGGGGCGGGAGTGCCCTCCGGCCCCACGGCGGCGGATGCGCTGTGGGCTGTCAGGGCCGTCGCGGCCAGCACCGTCGCTCCGCCACGCAGAAGTTGACGACGACTGACACGAGACATGGAACCTCCCCTTTCTGCCATGATTGCCTTCTCTCTAACGTTTTGCCCCATAAAGGAGGATAATGTCAGAATTTACTGCGGTACTCAGACAGCTGTCGGCGGCACAGAAGCCCGCGAAGGGCGTGTCGCTCTACACCCTGTTCATCAACCGTCCGGCCGGTCGTGTACTGGCCGCGCTGGCCTACCGGGTGGGGGCGACGCCGAATCAGCTGACCGTGCTCGGCGCCCTGTTCACCTTCCCGGCCCTGGCCGCGGTGGCTCTGCTGCCACCCGGGCCGACGATGGCGGTCTGCGTCGGCGCGGCCCTGGCCGTGGGGTTCGCCCTGGACGCGGCCGACGGTCAGCTGGCGCGGGGTCAGCGCTCGGGGAGCCCGTCGGGCGAGTGGCTCGACCATGTCCTGGACTGCGTCAAGATCGTCGCCCTCCACCTGGTGGTGCTGGTGTCGTTCTACCGGTTCTTCTCCCTGCCCGGCCCGGAGTTTCTCCTGGCACCGATGCTGTTCCAGCTCGCGGCCGTGGTGATCTTCTTCGCCGGGATTCTGACGGACAAGCTCAAGCGGCGGACACCGGGTGATGTCCCGGCGCCGACTGGGCCGGTCCCAGCACTGAGATCCGTGCTGCTCCTCCCGGTCGACTACGGCCTGACCTGCGTCAGCTTCCTATTCCTGGGGAGTCAGGAGGTCTTCCTTTCGGTGTACTGCGCGCTGCTGCTCGCCCATGTCCTGTTCATGGCCGCCTTCCTGGTGAAGTGGTTCCGCGAGCTGCGCTGAGGGCATCTCCGTCGGCTCGTGCGCCGAGAGCAGCTGCAGGGCGCCGCGCAGCAGGGTGCTGGAGGTGTGCGCGGTGTACGGGAAGTAGACGACTTCGACACCGACCGGGGCGAAGCGGCGCTCGAGCTCTTCCCACTTGGGGGTTCCCCGCCAGTCGTCACCCTTGAAGATGACGTGGAAACCGACCCGCTTCCATGTCTTCAGCTTGTCGACGTCCGCCTCCACGACGGCCTCGTCCACGTAACGCACGCTACGGACGATGTCCAGGCGCTCGGCGAGCGGAACGACGGGCAGCCTGCCCTTCAGGCGTGCGGCAAGGTCGTCGGAGGTAACCCCCGCGACGAGACGGTCGCAGTGCCGGCGTGCCTCACGCAGGATGTTGAGGTGCCCGACGTGGAACAGGTCGTAGACGCCGGGGGCGAATCCGATGCGGGTCACCGCGTCTCACCCTTGGCCCGCTCCTCCGCCTTCGGCACGGTCACGCTCAGGGCGGCGGACTTGGGCGAGGTGTTCGTCCCGTCCGTCACCTCGATCGCGTACCGGTGGCTCGTGCCCGCGCCCACGGAGTCGGTGTAGCTCATCCGCGGACGGTCCCAGTAGGCGGACGACTTGGTCCGCCGTGCCACGAGCTTCCCGTCCCGGTAGATCCTGTACGTCAGCTCGGCGTCGTCCCGGTCCCATGAGGTGCGCCAGGCGAGGGTGACCCTGCCGGGGTCGGTGTCGGCCACCGAGAGGGCGGGAACCATCGGCGCTCCGGTGTCGCGGCTCCCGAAGCGGGTGAGGCCCTGCTGCGGTTTGTTGTTGACCGTGGTGAACTCGCCGCCCGCCCACAGGATGCCGCGTCCCACCTCCAGGGTGCGGGGACCCACGTGTTCGCCCAGTCCGTCGTTGGTGTCGGGGAACCAGTGCAGGATCCTGCGGTCGTTGAGCTGCTGGGCCAGCAGGTGCTGCCGGTCTCCCCTTTCGGGGAACCCTCCGGGCGTCTCGGCGCAGTCGTGCGCGTGTGAGGCGCTGTACAGGACGCCCTTGTAGGGCAGCAGGGCCTGGGTGGCGCCGCGGCAGGTGTCCCTCCACACAAGGGTGTTGTTCGTCAGCCGGCCGGCGATGCGGCCGTCGAAGATGCCCCGGCCGTGGCCCTCGGCGCCCACGTAGAAGCGGGTGCTGTCGCGCGCGATGGCCTTCACCGACGACTGGGACGGGAACCATCCAGGATAGGAGAGCACCGTCCCGCCGGTGGTGGGGTTCAGGGCGACCAGCGAACGGTCCTGGCGTCCGTTGACCGACTCGAAGTCGCCTCCGACGAAGACGCGCCCGTGCGAGGTCGCGGCCGACAGGGCGCGCACCGGGTGGTCGAGGTTCGCCGAGAAGGGCAGCAGGGAGCCCTTTGGGGAGATGGCGGCGACACGCTGCCTCACCTTGCCGTCGACGCGGCCGAAGTCACCGCCCAGGTACACCGCACTGTCCGTCACGTCGATGGCCCGCACGGTGGCGGACACCGCCGGGCGGAAGCTCTCGCGCAGCGAGCAGCCTGCGGTGTTGAGGGCGACCGCGCTGGCCACGCTGGTGGATCTGACGCGGTTGAAGGAACCGCCCACGTACAGCACGCGGCCGTCCGCCGAGGCCTTCATGGCCCGCACGGTGCGGCCCAGGCCGGTGAAGGACGGGGCACAGGGCAGCAGCTTGCCCGTCACCGCGTCGAAGGCGGCGAAGTTGTGGCGTTTCACCTCGCCCCGGCCGGGCTCGGCACCGGGTGGGCGGACCGAGTCGAAGGTGCCTCCGACGTAGACGACGCCGTTCGCGGAGGCCAGCGACCAGACGATGCCGTTCGTCTGCCAGGTGGCCAGCGGATCGGCGGTGAACGTCCCGTCGGCGGCAGCGACGGGGAAGGCTTCGAGCAGGGCCGTGGTGCAGACGAGGGCGGTGACAGCCGCCGTCGTGACCGATTTCGTGCGGAGCTTTCTCAGGCGCAAGGGACACCCCGGTGGCAGTTGTGGAAGTGATACGGAGGAGGTGACGCCGACAGGGTGAGCCCGGACGGTACGACCGTGTCTGGGCTCATGCAGCGCGTCGGCGCAGCACTCCGACCAGCTCGCTCACTCTCAGCGGCGTCCTATATCGCCACAAACTAGTAGCAAATACACATATTCCCAAGACCATTCCCACGGCGAGTCCTGTCGGTGTGTCACCTGCCAGCGCGCGGGAGGCCGCCAGGGCGACCGCGACGAACAGACCGGCGGCCAGGGCGTTCACGTAGCCGCGGCTCACGGAGGTGAAGCCGAGGCCCAGCCGGATGAGTACGGCCGCCGCGAGGTTCTCCACGATGATGGCCGCACCCCAGGACGCGGCGGCGCCGAGCACACCCCAGGCCGGCACGGCGAACACGCCGACGGCCAGCTGCACCGCGAACGCCGCGGCGGTGACGGCCAGGTGCCAGGAGCTGCGGCCGGCCATGAGGAGCACGGTCTGGGCGTTGCCGACCGCGACATTGACCATCGAGGCGGCGCACAGCAGCACCAGGGCGGGCGCACCGTCGACGAACTCCGGCCCGAAGACGGACAGAACGGTCCGCGGAAAGCCGGCGACGAGGAGGAACAGGGGCCAGGAGAAGAGCACGATCCAGCAGGTCGAGACGCGGTGCAGATCGTGCGCCTCGGCGGCCTTGTCGACGGCGAGCAGGCGGCTGATCTCCGGTGCGGAGGCGAGCCGGACGGCCAGCTGGATGAGGGCGCCCGCGGTGACGACGCGGCCGATCGCCGTGTAGACCCCCGCGTCGTCGGCCGTGGCCATGACCGACAGCAGGATGACGCCGACCCATACGGCACTGATGTCGAAGACGGAGGAGACCGCGCGGGGTGCGGCGAAACCCCAGAAGGTCCGCCAAGGCACGGACCCGGGTCCCGTGGTGTACGGCGTACCGTGGCCGGCGCGGCAGCGGCGCAGGGCGAACCAGGCGGCCACGGAGCCGGCCAGCGCGGGCAGCAGCCAGGCCGAGGCCAGGGCCAGCAGTCCGGGCGCGTAGCAGGCCACAGGGACGGCGATCAGCACGCGCAGCACCGGTTTGCCGATCTGCTCCACGCCGACGAACGGCACCACCGTGCCGTAGCCCCGGGTGGCGGCGAGCAGGATCGTGCCCACGGTGGCGGCGGGCAGGAAGAGTCCGAAGAGCCGGACCAGGGCGACGGCGTCCGCGGGGGGCAGGAGGGGCAGGAGCGTGGTGGCCACCGACGGGAACAGCAGCAGGGGCACGGCGGCCGTGGTGCCGGCCAGGGCCGCCGGCAGGGCGGCCGTGCGCAGCAGCGCCCCCACCGAGCGGCCGTCGTCGACGGCGAGGTCGCGCGGGACGAAGCGGACAAGCCCGGTGTCGGCACCGAGCTTGCAGGCGTTGCTGAGAATGGTGAACAGGGCGACGCCCGTGAAGATCGCTCCCGCTCCGTTCGCTCCGACGGCCCGGGTGATCAGGCCGACGAAGACGAAGGAGAAGACGGCGTTCGCGAGAGACCCCGCCATCCCCCACCAGCCGCCCCGTGCGGCCGCGGCCACCCCGCTCGGGGCGGTGGCCCCGGCGCGGCGGCGAGCGGTCGCTTCGGGTGCGGTCATCGGCGGGTGACGGTGAGCGTGCCGTCGTACAGGGGAAGGTCCATGGTCGAGGTGTCGACGGGCGACACGCGACCGTTCTTCCGGCGGCGGAACAGCGCGCGCAGGCGTCGGCGTGGGCGCCCGGCATCGAGGACCGCCCCCAGGAGGCGTCCGCCGGAGCAGCCGATCAGCTCCTGCACCTGCCGGAGGTCGTCGCGCCGGGTGCCGTCGAGGCCGGTGACCACGAGGATGCCGTCGACTCGCTGAGCGACCGCCAGCACGTCGGCGTGCTCGAGGAAGGGCCCCGTGACGACGACGGTGGAGGTGTCGGCCTCGGACCCCGTCCGGTCGGTCCCGGAGAGGGCGGCCCGGGTGTACGGGCCGGTGTGGCCGCCCGAGGAGAAGGTGAGGCGTCCGGTCACGTCGGCGTCGACGAGGACGCCGCTCTCGGAGCGGAACCCCTCCTTCAGGGCGGGGGCTTCGTACGGCAGCAGCGGCAGTCGTCCGGCCAGTCCGGAGGTGTCGGGGGCGGCGTCCACCAGCAGCACGTCGCCACCTTCCTCGGCGAGGGCCGCGGCCAGGTTGGCGCCGACCTCCTCGGCGGCGTCGGCACGCCGGGGGGCCACGACCAGGACGCTGCCGGGGCCGGCCGGGCTGCCGAGCTGCCGCAGACGGAAGGCCAGGGCCCGGTACGCCTCCGTGCGAGGACTGTTCGTGTGGCCGACCGTCAGCAGCGCGTCGTCGCCCCCGTCGTCCGAGGGCAGGAGGCCGAGCACCGGGGCGCCCAGGGCGGCCCGTACCTCACCCACCGACCGGACCCGGGTGTCCAGGGCGGAGCGCATCCAGGCCAGCACGATGCCGAGGAGGAGACCGCAGGCCAGTCCGACGGCGAGCAGGGTCTTCCGACCGGGGCCCACGGGCAGGGCGGGGGCCACGGCCCTGCGCACGATGTCACCGCCGTCGGTGTCGCGGGACTTGATGTCGAGGACCTTCTTCTGCAGGTTGTAGAGCTGGTTCTGCGCGGCGGGCTTCGCGGTCGCCCGCTCCAGCTGGTTCTGGGCCAGCCGCTGGTTCAGCACGGTGATCTGCTGCTCCAGGGCGCGGGTGGCCCGCAGCACCGTGGCGTCGTTGCGGCTCTTGCGGTCGGCGAGGTAGGCCTCGGCGAAGGCGTTGGCGCCGCGCGCCGCGCGCTGGGGCCCGCGGGCGGTGAACTCGAAGCGGAGTACCTGGGACTTCAGCGGATTGGTGACCCGCACCCGGGCGCCGAGCGTGCCGGCCTGGTTGTCGGGGCGACCCAGGAGCCGTGGCACGCGGTGGGAGACGGCCGCGCTGGCGGCGATCCGCTGCTCGGTGCTCATACTGACCTGGTTGTCGGCGGAGACGCCGACCGCGCCGAAGGGGTCGGTGGTGGAGCGCACGAGGACTTCGCTGGTGGCGGTGTAGGTGTGAGCTCGCTGCAGCGACAGCGCCAGCCCGCCGAGGAGTCCCAGGAGGATTCCCAGCGTGATCAGGACGCGGTGGCGCAGGAGTCGGCGCAGTTGGTCGCGTAGCTGGTCCGGCTCGTCGTACCGGTCGTCGATGGGGATGGGGCCGGTCACGGGTGCCCTCCTGTTCCGGGGATCGATGCATGACGGGTGGGTGCGGTCGGCGCCGCCGATGAGGGGAACCGGGATGTCCTGACGGTCGGGATGCTGATGAGCAGCGGGATGGCCAGCAGCAGGGTCAGTGGGCCCGCGATGCCGAGCAGGCTGCCGCGCAGGAAGACCATCTGGTAGAAGGCGAAGGCGGGGACCATGAGGGCGGCGACGGTGTCCGGCCGGTCGCGCAGCCGGTGGCGTACGTCGTCCGCACGCCGTCCGGCCGCGCCGAGCAGGAGGAACACGATGACCACCGCGTAGGGGCCGGCCCACAGGTAGCTCTCGATCCACAGGGGCGCGGAGAGGTTGAGGAAGTCGTACCCCGCGTACCTGGCCAGGGTGATGCCGGTGTCGTCGGGTTTCCCGGGCCACATCGAGCGCGGCACCGCGAACAGCGGGGGGCCGAGCGCGTCCTGCGGGGAGAACCCGTTCTCCCGGGCGTAGTCGAGTCCGGTCTGCACCTGCTGGAAGGCGTCGTAGTCGCCGTTGGTGGTGAACTGGTCGGCGAGGGAGACGACGGCGACGTCCTCCCGCTCGCTGTAGCGGAAGTAGTCGCTGTACGGGAAGACGAGCAGGAGCGCCGCGATGAGAGCGGCCGCCGCGATGCGGAAGGCACGGGGCCGGCACAGCCGGGGCGCGGTGAACAGCAGGGTCAGCAGGACCGTGCCGACCCAGAACCGCGGCTTGCTGATGGGGTTGTTGACAACGGCGTTCAGCGCGAGGAGCACCGGCAGCAGCAGCCAGCGGACGCCGCGCAGCCATCGGTCGCCGCCGGGCAGGCGGGGTACGCGCAGCAGGCCCAGCAGCGCCCAGAAGGCGGGCACGGACAGCGACCAGCTGAGCAGCACCTGCATGAAGCCGCCCTGCCCGTTGTCGGGGGCGCCGACCTCGGTGATGGCCTGACGACTTGTGAAGTACGCGCCGAGACGGCCGGGTTGGCCCGAGATCAGCAGCACCGCCAGGGCGAGGGCGAGCCCGCACAGTGCCAGCAGCCGCCAGGGGGAAAGACGCCGGGAGAGAAGTCGTTCCAGGAATCCCGGTGGAGCACAGGCCGCGCGGGCGTGGCCACGGCGGGCGGCGAGGGCCGTTCCGGCGCTGTAGGCGACGAGACCCAGTTCGACGACGGCCACCGCCTGGAAGGCGGTCACCTCGCTGGTCCGGTTGGGCCACGGGTAGGTGTCGGCGGCGAGCATCGCCAAGGGGGCCAGACCGAGCCAGATATAGACGAAGACCCAGAAGCCGAAGGCGATGAACCGCACGGTGCCCGCGGTGAGCACGCGGGCGAGCGCACCGCCGGTGTGCGCCACGACGACACCTTGCAGGGCCAGTGCGGCCGACAGGTGCACGCCGTCCGACTGGAGGATCAGCCCCGGCAGCAGGACGGTCAGCACCACGGCCCAGAGGGAAACCGCAGCCACACTGCGGACGCGAGCGTCCTGCATCCCGACCTCTCTGCCGAGTGAGCATTCTGGACGAAACATCATCGAACGATATATAGCGCGCTTAATTATCAAATCGTCCCAGGCGCGCACGAATCCTTGACTTCGGCGCCGCCACCTCGGCGAGAGAGCCATCGGGTGATCTTGTTCATCGGGCGGCGTGCCATTTACCCCAAATCATGACAAGTCTGCATAGCTTATCGCGCAGGTCCCCGCGCAGCCCGGTGATGGACCGGCGTCACGAGCAGCGGCGGGCCGGCTGACCTCAGATCAGATCTCCGGATTCCCAGAGGAGTTGCGCATGAGCAAGCGGGTCGACGTCGTCGTCGCTGGAGGCGGCGGATTCATCGGTGGCCATCTCGTGGGCGACCTGCTCGCCCAGGGGCTGACCGTCCGCTCCATCGACATCAAGCCCCGGCACGAGTGGTACCAGGTCCACGAGGACGCCGAGAACGTGATCGCCGACCTGTCGCTCCTGGACAGTGCTCGCGCGGGCGTCCGGGACGCCCGGCAGGTGTACATGCTCGCCGCCGACATGGGCGGCATGGGCTTCATCGAGAACAACAAGGCCGCCTGCATGATGTCGGTGCTGACCAGCACCCACATGCTCCAGGCGGCGCACGAGGCCGGCGTGGAGCGCTACTTCTACTCCTCGTCCGCCTGCGTCTACGCGGCCGACAAGCAGACCGACCCGAACGTCACCGCCTTGAAGGAGGAGGACGCCTATCCGGCGCTGCCGGAGGACGGCTACGGCTGGGAGAAGCTCTTCTCCGAGCGGATGTGCCGTCACTACGCCGAGGACCACGGGTTCGTCACCCGCGTCGCCCGCTACCACAACGTGTACGGCCCGCACGGCACCTGGACCGGCGGACGGGAGAAGGCTCCGGCCGCGGTGTGCCGGAAGGTGGCCGAGGCGGTCCTCTCCGGTGACCACCGGCTGCAGATCTGGGGCGACGGACAGCAGAGCCGCTCCTTCATGTACATCGACGACTGCCTCCACGGCAGCCAGATGATCATGCACGGGGACAGCGGTGTACCGGTCAACCTCGGATCGTCGGAACTGGTGACCATCAACCAGCTCGTCGACATCGTCGAGCGGATCGCCGGCGTCCGCTGCGAGCGCGCCCACCGGCTCGACGCCCCGCAGGGCGTGCGCGGGCGCAACTCCGACAACACCCTGATCCGCGAGATCTACGGATGGGAGCCGTCGGTCTCCCTCGTCGACGGTCTGGAGAAGACCTACGCGTGGGTCTACGACCAGGTCAAGCGCTCCCACCAGTGACACCCGACCGAGCACCAGGACACCACGACCCGATGAGGATCCTCGTCCACGACTACAGCGGCCACCCGTTCCAGGCCCAGCTCAGCCGGGAGCTGGCACGCCGCGGTCACGATGTCGTCCACTCCACGTGTACGGCCTACGTCTCCGGCAAGGGCAACCTCGCCGAAGACACCCCCGGCCTCCGCTTCGTCACCATCGGGGACAGCACCGCGCTCAGGAAGGAGGCGTACTTCCGCCGGCTCCACCAGGAGACCCTGCTGGGCCTCGAACTGGCCCGGCAGGTACGGCGCGAGAAGCCCGATGTGGTGATGCTGTCCAATCTGCCCATTCCGGTGCTGGTCGTGGCGGCGGCCGTGCTGAGGCGGCTGCGGATCCCCTGGGTGCTGTGGCACCAGGACGTGACCGCCGTCGCACTCAAGCGCTTCGCCGCCGCCGACGTCGCGAAGTCGATGGGCGTCGCCGCCACCATCTTCGGGGCGGGCGAGAAGTGGTCGGCGCGCCGGGCCTCGGCCATCGTGGTGATCGCCGAGTCATTCGTGCGGATCCACGAGCAGTGGGGCACCGCCGGCAAGGTCACCGTCATTCCCAACTGGGCACCGCTGGACGAGATCGTGCCGGTGGCCCGAGCCAACGCCTGGTCGGCCGAGCAGGGTCTGAGCGGAGTAAGGACCATGCTGTACTCCGGCACCCTGGGGCTGAAACACAATCCGGTCCTGCTGGTGCAGCTGGCCGAACGGTTGCGGGACCGCGGCGCTCCGGTGCGTCTCGTCGTCGTCAACGACGGTCCGGCCGTGCCCGTCCTCCGGGAGGCCGCGGCCGCCCGCGGCGTCGAGCTGACGTTGCTGCCCTTCCAACCCTACGAGCGGCTCCCCGAGGTCCTGGGCACCGGCGACCTCCTCGTTGTTCTCCTGGCGGCGGACGCCGGGGAGTTCTCCGTCCCGTCCAAGACACTGTCCTATCTGTGCGCCGGGCGTCCCGTGCTCGGCCTGATGCCCGCCGACAACCTGGCCGCGCAGCTGCTGCGCGAGGCGGGGTCGGCTGTCTTCCCGCCGGAGGAGTCCTCACTCGACGACGCCTCCGCCTGGGTCCAGGAGGTCCTGTCCGACCCGGCGCGTTCCGAAGCACTCGGCAAGGAGAGCCGCGCGCTGGCCGAACGGGAGTTCGCATTGGAGGACTGCGCCTCGCGCTTCGAGGACATCCTCCGGACGGCGAAGCGCCGCGCCGCACGCTGACCGGTCCGCCGCGGGAGTCCGCCGTTCTCCTCACGGACGGCGGCTCACCGGCGGGCCGCCTCCCCTGGTCGGTCGAAGCCGCCGGCCACCCAGGGCTCGCCGTCGATCCGGCGGGTCCGAGGTGGCCGGCAGCCGTCGCACCTGTGTCACCCCGCGCCCGGCCGGTCCTGGTAGATGCCCTCGAGCTGGTCCACGACGGCCCGGATGGAGAACACCTCGTCGATCGCGCGGCGACCCGCCTCGGCCAGTCGGCTGCGCAGCTGTTCGTCGACGAGGAGCGCGGCCACCGCATCGGCCAGGGCCTCCGGGCTGCCGTCGGTCACCAGCGCCGCCTGTCCGCGCTCCAGTTCGGCCGCGATGCCGCTGCTGTCCGTGCACACGACCGGTGTTCCCTCGGCCAGTGCCTCCAGGACCGTCATCGGGAACGGCTCGTGCACGCTCGGCAGGACGTACACGGCGGCTCTCCGGTAGGCCTCGAGCGCCGCGGAGTGCTCCAGCGCGCCGCCGTAGGAGACCACATCCGTCAGCCCGCGGTCCATCACGAGCCCGTTCACCGCCGCGAGGGATCCCTCGTCCGCTCCGTACAGCGTGAAGCGTGCCTCGGGGATCTCCTTGTGGACCAGGGCGGCCATCTCGACGAACGCCTCGGGGCGCTTGCGCGGGTGCAGCCGGGCGAGGAAGATCACCTGGTTGTCGTCCCTCGGCCGAGTGCCCGGCCGCTCGCCGGACGTGCGCAGGCCGTTGGGCAGTGACACCAGCGGTGGCCCGTCCGGGCCCAGCACCTCGGTCAGTGCCCGTCGCTCCCGCTCGGTGAGCACCAGGCAGCAGCGTGCCCGGCGCAGCAGGGGCACGTACAGACTGTCGAACACCCGCGCGACGAGACCTGTGCGGGGCTCGACCATGCCGTGCGTCTGGGTGACGAAGTCCGTGCGCCGGAGCCGGGCGACGGCGAGCCCGGCGAGGGAAACGAGGTCCCGTCCCGCATGAAGGTGAACGGTGTCGGCGCGCCCCATGGCCCGCCACAGGTCCCACAGCAGCAGGGGATGCGCGAGTCCGAGGCACCCTCGGCCCGGGACGAGGCGCCGTGCCGGGCGGGAGACGAAACGGACGGTTCCGACACGCTCCGAAGCGCGGGCCCTGCCCCGCCACAGCGACACCAGCGTGACGTCGTGACCGCGGGCGGCGCATTCCTCGAGCTGGGCGACGGCCACGCTCGTCGGACCGCCGAAGGCCCCGTCGTCGCTGACGAGCGTGACCACATGGACCAGTCTCATGCCGTGACTCCCTTCGCTGATACGGCCGGGGCCGCTCCCGGCGTACCGCTCGCCGTCAGGACCGAGCCGGGCGCCAGGTCCCGGTGCGCGACGGCACCGGCCCCCACCACCGCGTCCCGGCCGACAGTGACGCCGCGCAGCACGACGGCGCGGGCCGCAACCCAGCCGCCCGGCTCCAGCCGGATGGGGCCGTTGTCGAACTCGAAGGTGGCGGAACGACGGAGATGGCTGCCCGTGCACAGCAGCGCACTCTGGGAGACGCAGCAGTCCTGGCCGATCGTCACCGGTTCCAGGTTGAGGATCCAGGCGTCCTCGCCGATCCACACGTCGTCGCCGATGTCCAGCTTCCACGGCCAGTGCACGCGCACCCCGCGCCGGATCAGCACCCGCTCTCCGACACGGGCGCCGAAGGCACGCAGCAGTACCGGCCGCCACCGGGCCGGGAACCACCATTTGACGAAGAGCAGATGGAGAGCCGCGAACCAGGCCGCCTGGACCAGCAGGGGGCGGCCTTTCTCGTAGCCGGCACCGGTGAAGCCGCGCAGGGTTCGCGCCACGACCGCCCGGTACGCCGTCTCCCCTGCCGCGTCACCCGCGGGCGGGGCGGCTCCGGGCGGTGCGACTGCGGGCTCTGCTGCTTCGGGCTGTGCGGCCGCGGGCTGTGCGGCTGTGGTCTTTGCCATGACGGTGTCCCTTCCGGGGGCCCAAGACGTCCACGTCCGCGATCCTTCACGGCCCCGGGGACGGAGCACCTTCGATCACCGCGTGTTGGCGGCAGACCTGCCTGGATGGAGGACCGCCCGTGGGGCGTGCCGGTCCGGCCGACGGCACGCCCCACGGGACCACACTCCTGTTCAGTAGGCGCCTTGGCCGTCCAGCACCGCGCGCACGGTACGGGCCATGACGTTCATGTCCCCGGTCAGCGACCAGTTGTCGACGTAACGCAGGTCGAGTGCGACCGTTTCACGCCAGGACAGGTCGGACCGGCCGCTCACCTGCCACAGCCCGGTCAGGCCCGGTTTGACACTGAGCCGACGCATCTCGATCCCGTTGTACTTGACGACCTCCTCGGGCAACGGGGGACGTGGACCGACCAGGGACATGTGGCCGAAGAGGATGTTGAACAACTGGGGCAGTTCGTCCAGCGAGTAACGCCGCAGGATCCGGCCGACCGGGGTGACCCGGGGGTCCCGCCGCATCTTGAACATGTGCCCGTCGTTCTCGTTCTCCGCCTCCAGACCGCTCTTGAGCCGGTCCGCGCCGACCACCATGGTGCGGAACTTCCACATGGCGAACTGCCGCATGTTCCAGCCGACCCGGGTCTGGCGGTAGACGACCGGACCCGGCGAGCCGAGCCGGACGGCCAGCGCCAGCACGAGCAGCAGGGGTGAGAGCAGGAGGAGCAGCACCAGGGCGCCCACCCGGTCCAGCGCGGCCTTCGCCACGGTGTGCGCGCCGCGCTGCAGCGGTGGTGCGATGTGCAGCAGGGTGAGTCCGGCCGCCGAGGTCAGCCGCATCCGCCGGCGTGCCACGTCCACGACGCCGGGCAGCACCATGAGGGAGCGGCCCCTGTCGTGCAGCATCCAGGACAGCCGGCGCACCCGGTCGCCCGACATGTGCCGGCCCGGCGCCACGAAGATCAGGTCGGCCGCGAGTTTGTCGGCCGCCCCGAGCACGGCCGCGGCGTCCTCCTCGGGCGTCTCGGGCTCCTCGCAGGGCAGCCGCACGCACACCTGCACCCCGGAGCGCACGTCGCCCTCTCCCACCGGGCAGGAGCCGACGATCACGTACTCGTGATCCGTCCGCTGGGAGAGCTGCTCCACCACCGCGTCGACCGTCGGTGGTTCGCCGACGATCACCACGTGACGCAGGGCGCGGGCCTCCCGGCGGGCGGCCAGCAGGTGACGGTGAATCATCTTCTGACAGACCCCCGTGACGACCAGCGCGGGGATCAGTGCCGTGAACGCCTCGGCGGGCACGCTGTCCAGTCCGCAGACCACACGAAGCGTCGCCAGGGCGCCGACCAGGACCAGCCAGTCCCGTATGACGGCCCGGAGGCCGCCTCCGTCGCCCCAGGCCGAGGGCGTGTTGCGCTTACTCACCAGCCCGATCAGCGGCCACAGCAGGGCTGCGGTGGCCGCCAGGCGCAGCGGGTGCGGTTCTTCGACCTCCACGAACGTCGCAGCGACCGGCAGGGCCGCGGCAAGAAGGTCCACACAGACCGAGAAGGGGCGATACCACTGCGCCCACGTTTCCTCACGGTGGACGGGGCGGCGCGCCACGGTAGTCGGCGCCTGTCGGGACATCGCGATTCTGAACCGCCGCATGGTCTCCTCTCAACCCCTGATCGGCAGATCTCGGGCACAGCCGCGTGAACCACCACGCGTGCGGTCCCATCTCCTGACGTGATTCTTATATCATCAGATGGGTTGGCATATCGTACTTTTATCCCCTCCTGTGTGTCCGGGACGCCTCGCGCTCCGCCGCTGCTTGGGGCACGGTGGAGTGACGCGCCCCACACACCGGACACAGGTGACGCCACGCCGCCGTCACCGCGGAGAGGAGCCCCGCATGTCGAACCACACCTATCGGGTCACGGAGATCGTCGGCACCTCGCACGAGGGGGTCGACCAGGCCGTCCGCAACGGCATCACCCGCGCCTCGCAGACCCTCCGCAACCTCGACTGGTTCGAGATCACGCAGGTCAGGGGCCAGATCGTGGACGGGCAGGTCGAGCACTACCAGGTCGGGCTGAAGGTCGGTTTCCGGTTGGAGGACGGCGAGTAACCGTAGTGGGCGACCTCCGCAGGTCCGGCCCCCACCCTCCCTCGCATCCTTCGGCGCGCCGAACTCGGCCGTGCAGCGGGCCCGTACGACGCTGAAGCCGGCCCGTTCCGCGTCCTGGCAGACGAGTTCGTCGTCCACCAGGACGCGGAGCGCGCGGCCCTGGTCCAGTCGGATCCGGATCTCCGGCCCACGGCTCTGAGGTGGCCCGCGCCTGCCGGTTCAGGGGCGGGGCGAGGTGCCCAGGAACCGCTGGAGACGAGAACCGCAGCGTTCGCGTATCTGATCGCTCGCAGTCCCAGGCTCACGACCTATCACCCGGTCCAGTCGGCCGACCCGGCAACCTCCACGGCGCCGGCGGCCACTCCTTGGCGACAGAGCCGAGGCAGAGGCGGGAGCCGTACATGCGCAACGCAGCGATCCGGACGGGAACGGCGGTCCTGGGCACCGCGTTAATGACAGCGGGGATGCTCGTGGGCGCCGCCGAGGGGGCGAGTGCCGCGACGACCCTCGTCGTGGCGACAGGTGGCGACGACTCGGCGCCGGGCACGCCCGCGCACCCCCTGAGGACCATCCAGAAGGCCGTCGACCTGGCGAAGCCGGGCGACACGATCACCGTACACGGGGGCACCTACGCGCTCACCGACAACATCACCATCGCCACCTCCGGCACCGCGTCCCAGCCCATCACCCTGGGCGGCTACCCGGGCGAACGGGTCGTGATCGACGGGGAGCGACTGCCGGCGAGCCACACGCCGGTCGGCGGCAGCATCCCGCGTGCCGAGCGCGGCGCGATCCACCAGGAGGCCTCCTACTGGCGGATCTCGGGGCTGGAGATCGTGAACGGGCCGTACGGCGTGTACTGCGACGGCTGCGACAACAACGTCTTCGCCCGCCTGATCACCCACGACAACTACGAATCCGGTTTCCAGCTCCAGGGCGCCTCCGCCCACAACCAGATCCTGGACCTGGACAGTTACGGCAACCGCGACCCGCGCAAGAACGGCGAGAGCGCGGACGGGCTGGCCGTCAAGGAGGGCAGCGGGACCGGCAACGTCGTGCGGGGCGCGCGGCTGTGGAACAACGTCGACGACGGCTTCGACGCCTGGAAGTTCACCTCGCCGATCACGATCGAGAACACCATCGCGTACGGCAACGGCGTCAACCGCTGGAACTTCCCCGACTTCGCGGGCGACGGCAACGGCTTCAAGCTCGGCGGCGGCACACCGGCGCCCGCCGCGGCGCACGTCCTGCGCAACACGGCCGCGTTCAGGAACGCGGCGCACGGCATGACCGACAACGGCAATCCGGGCGCGATCGCCATCAGCCGCAGTACCGCGTACGGGAATGCGGGCACCGGCTTCGATGTCGACGTCTCCGGGGGACGCGCGACCCTCACCGCCGATCTATCGGTGGCCGCCGGACGTGCCGTCGCTCTCGGGTCCGCCACCGTGTCCACCGGCAACTCCTGGGATCTGGGCGGCACTTGGAACGCCGCGTCGGTACTGAGCACCGACCCCGCGGCCATCACCGGCTCGCGTCGGGCGGACGGTTCGCTGCCCGCCGCTCCCAACTTCCTTGTGCCGCGCGCCGGTACGAACATCGGGGCCCGTTTCTAGGCGATCTTCGGCGGGTGTATCGGGGGGCGTATCGGTGGCGTGAGCGATCAACCGGAATTCAACCTGTCGGAAACATTGACTCGCTCACGCCCCATACCTATCTTTCGGTCGAACCTCCGTACACCGTTCCATATATCGAACAATGTCGGCCCGGGAACAGGCCGCCGAAGGAGACGCGCCGTGGACCGCACCCGCAGCAGCTCGACCAGCCGACGCACGCTCCTCAAGGCCTGCACGGCCCTGGTCGTGGCCGTGACCGTGCCCGTCGCCGTGGGCACCCCGGTGTTCGCCGCCGTCCCGGCCTCCCCGGCCGTCACCTTCACCAACCCGATCGCCGCGCAGCGCGCCGACCCGCACATCTACAAGCACACCGACGGCTACTACTACTTCACCGCCACGGTCCCCGCGTACGACAAGATCGTGCTGCGCCGGGCCACCACGCTCCAGGGTCTGGCGTCGGCCGCCGAGACGACCATCTGGACCAAGCACGCCAGCGGTGAGATGGGCGCCCACATCTGGGCTCCGGAGATCCACTACATCGACGGCAAGTGGTACATCTACTTCGCGGCCGGCGCCTCCAACGACATCTGGAAGATCCGCCCGTACGTCCTGGAGACCTCGGCCGCCAACCCGATCACCGGGACCTGGACCGAGAAGGGCCGCATCGCCCTGCCGCTGGACACGTTCTCGCTCGACGCGACGACCTTCGTGGTGAACGGGACGCGCTATCTGAGCTGGGCGCAGAACGACCCGGCGGTCGGCGACGGCACCAACCTCTACCTCGCGAAGATGTCCAACCCCTGGACGATCAGCGGCACTCCGGCGATGATCTCCCGGCCCACGCTGTCCTGGGAGATCATCGGGCACACGGTGAACGAGGGACCGTCGGTCATCCAGCGGAACGGCAAGGTCTTCATGGCCTTCTCGGCCAGCGCCACCGACGCCAACTACTGCCTGGGCCTGCTCACCGCGTCCGCCTCCGCCGATCTGCTCAACCCGGCTTCCTGGACGAAGACTTCGACGCCGGTGTTCACGAGCAACGCCTCGACCGGGCAGTACGGGCCGGGCCACAACACGTTCACGGTCTCCGAGGACGGCAAGTCCGACGTCCTCGTCTACCACGACCGCAACTACAAGGACATCAGCGGCGATCCGCTCAACGACCCCAACCGGCGCACCCGTTACCAGAAGCTGTACTGGAACGCCGACGGCACCCCGAACTTCGGCATCCCGGTCTCCGACGGTGTCACCCCGGTCCGCTTCTCGTCGTTCAACTACCCGGACCGGTACATCCGGCACTGGGAGTACCGGGCGAAGATCGAGGCGAACGTCACCAACCTCGCCGACTCGCAGTTCCGGATCGTCACCGGGCTGACCGGCTCCGGGACCGTCTCGCTGGAGTCGGCGAACTTCCCCGGCTACTACCTCCGGCACAAGAACTACGAGCTGTGGGTGGAGAAGAACGACGGCACGGCCACCTTCCTGGCCGACGCCTCCTTCACCCGCCGGGCGGGCCTCGCCGACGCGGCCGGGGTGTCCTTCGAGTCGTACAACTTCCCGGGCCGTTTCATCCGGCACTACAACAGCCTGCTCCAGCTCCAGCCGCTCAGCACCTCCCTGGACCAGCAGGACGCGACCTACTACGCCGAGTAGAGCCCAGGTCAGACACGTCGGACACCTCAGAGACGAGGCATATGTGACCCCCCATCCGTCGAGACGGTTCCTGCTCCAGAGCGCGGTTCTCGCCGCGGCCGCACCCGCGTTCGCCTACGCGGCCTCCGGCCGGGCCGCCGCCGCTGCCCTGCCCGCGCCGTCCGCCTGGACACTCCGCCCGTTCGAGCTGAAGGAGGTCTCGCTCGGCTCGGGCGTCTTCGCGAGCAAGCGCCAGCTGATGCTGGACCACGGGCGCGGCTACGACGTCAACCGGCTACTCCAGGTCTTCCGGGCGAACGCCGGACTCTCCACAGGCGGCGCGGTCGCGCCCGGTGGCTGGGAGGGCCTGGACGGCGAGGCCAACGGCAACCTGCGCGGCCACTACACCGGGCACTTCCTCAGCATGCTGTCGCAGGCCTACGCGAGCACCGGCGACCAGGCCTACGCCACCAAGATCGGGACGATGGTCGGCGCGCTGACCGACGTACGCGCGGCGCTGCGCACCGACCCGCGCATGCTCACCGTCACCGGGAGGTGGGGCGGCGCGCACGAGAACGTCCGGGGCTCCTACCAGTACGTCGACCTCCCGGCGGCCGTGCTGGGCGGTGCCGCGGCGATCACCCTGTCGATCTGGGTCAAGCCCACGCACGACGCCAACTGGCAGCGGGTCTTCGACTTCGGCAACAACACCACCCGGTACATGTACCTGGCCTCCCGCAACGCGAGCGGCGTGCCGCGCTTCGCCATCACCACCAACGGCGCCGGCGCCGAACAGGGCCTCAACGGCACCGCCGCGCTCCCGCTGAACCAGTGGAGCCACCTCGCGGTGACCATCTCCGGCACCACGGGCACCCTCTACGTCAACGGGACCGCCGTCGCGACGAACACCGCGATGACCGTCAACCCGTCCGTCCTGGGCACCCTGACGAACAACTGGCTCGGCCGCTCCAACTACTCCGGCGACCCCGTCTTCGCGGGCGCCTTCGACGAGTTCAACGTCTACTCGCGCGCCCTGACCGCCGCCGACATCACCTCGCTCCAGAGCAACGAGGCCAAGAACTCCTCCGCGGGGCTCGGCAATCTCGCCTCGTACTACTTCTCCGCCACCACCGGCTCCACCTTCGGCGACGCCTCCGGGCGCGGACTGACCGCCACCCTGCGCCGCACCTGGGGCGGCCCGAGCCACCAGAGCTTCCTCGCCGCCTACCCGGAGACGCAGTTCATCGCCCTGGAGTCGATGACCAGCGGCGACTACACGAAGGTGTGGGCGCCCTACTACACGGCGCACAAGATCCTCAAGGGTCTGCTGGACGCCTATCTCGCCACGGACGACGCCCGGGCGCTGGACCTCGCGTCGGGCATGTGCGACTGGATGTACTCCCGGCTGTCCAAGCTGCCCGACGCCACCCTGCAGCGGATGTGGGGGATCTTCTCCAGCGGTGAGTTCGGCGGGATCGTCGAGACGATCGTCGACCTGTACACGATCACCGGCAAGGCCGAACACCTCGCCCTGGCCAAGCTGTTCGACCTCGACACGCTCATCGACGCGTGCGCGGCGAACAACGACATCCTCGACGGCCTGCACGCCAACCAGCACATCCCGATCTTCACCGGATACGTCCGGCTGTACGACGCGACGGGCGAGGCCCGCTATCTGACCGCCGCGAAGAACTTCTGGGGCATGGTGATCCCGCAGCGCATGTACGGGATCGGCGGCACCAGCACGGCCGAGTTCTGGAAGGCGCGCGGGGTGATCGCGGGGACGATCAGCGACACCACCGCCGAGACCTGCTGCGCCCACAACCTGCTCAAGCTGAGCCGGATGCTGTTCTTCCACGAGCAGGACCCGAAGTACATGGACTACTACGAACGGGCGCTCTACAACCAGGTGCTCGGCTCCAAGCAGGACAAGGCCGACGCCGAGAAGCCGCTCGTCACGTACTTCATCGGGCTCACCCCCGGACATGTGCGCGACTACACGCCCAAGCAGGGCACCACCTGCTGCGAGGGCACGGGCATGGAGAGCGCCACCAAGTACCAGGACTCGGTGTACTTCAAGTCGGCCGACGGCGCCTCCTTGTACGTCAACCTGTACAGCCCCTCGACCCTGACCTGGGCCGAGAAGGGCGTCACGGTCACCCAGACCACCGCGTATCCGCAGGAGCAGGGCACCACGCTCACGTTCGGAGGCGGCAGCGCGGCCTTCGCGCTGCGGCTGCGGGTGCCGGTCTGGGCGACGGCCGGGTTCCAGGTGACGGTCAACGGGCAGGCGGTGAGCGGGACCCCGGTCGCCGGGAGCTACTTCGCGGTGTCGCGGACCTGGCGCGCCGGGGATGTCGTACGGATCAGCGTGCCGTTCCGGCTGCGGGTCGAGAAGGCGCTCGACGACCCGTCGCTCCAGACCCTGTTCTACGGTCCGGTCAACCTGGTCGCCCGGAGCACGAGCACCAGCTACCTCTCCTTCGGGCTGTACCGCAACGCGGCCCTCTCCGGCGATCTGCTGCCGTCCCTCACCCCGGTGAGCGGCAAGCCGCTGCACTACACGCTCAACGGCACCGAGTTCGCCCCCTTCTCCGAGGGGACCGAGGACCCGACGCACGCCTATGTCCGGCGGGCCGAGCCGACGGTCGTGTTCGGGACCGTGTCCTCCGGGGTCGCCAATCCGGCGAAGGCCGACGGCACCACGCTGCTCGACGAGATCTGGGCCGGGGCGCCCTTCGCGAACAAGGCGGCGCTGGTCTCCCGGGTGCAGTCGACGACGGCGGCCTGGGTGACGGCGGGGCTGCTCACGCAGGCGAACGCGAACACGGTCGTGAGTACGGCGCAGGCGGCGTCGTACGTGTCCTGACCGCCGTACGTCTCGTGATCGTCGCGGGCGGTACCCCTACCCGAGGGGTACCGCCCGTCGGCCGCAGGAACGACCGGTGAGGGCCGTGTACTGCGTTCTCAGTAGTCGCGATTGTCGACAGGTGCACGACGACGGGAGGGGGTCGGTACCGGGAGCCTTGGCAGGTACCCGAGATCCGACGATCTGGAGACCTCCCCCTCGTGGCTACCTTCCTGTACAAGCTGGGCCGACTGGCCTTCCGGCGGCGCTGGTACGTCGCCCTGATGTGGGTGGCGGTGCTCGCCGCCGTCGGTGCCGGTGCGGCCACGGCGCCCGCCGCTCCCGACGCGGACAACACGATGCCTGGGATCGAGTCCCAGAAGGCGTTCGACCTGATGGACCAGCGCTTCCCCGGCTCCAACGCACATGGCGCCAGCGCCCGGGTGGTCTTCGTGGCCCCGGGCGGCGAGAAGGTCACCGCCACCGAGAACCGGGCGGCGATCGAGAAGTTCGTGGGCGAGGTGGCCGACGGTTCGCAGGTCTCGTCCGCCGCCGATCCCTTCCAGGCCAAGGCGGTCAGCGAGGACGCCTCGACCGCGTACTCCACCGTCAGCTACAAGGCGAAGCCCGACGATCTCAGCGACGCCACCAAGAACCATCTCAAGGACGCCATCAAGGAGGCCCAGGGCTCGGGGCTGACCGTCGAGGTCGGCGGTACGGCGCTGGCGACGACGCCCGCGGCGGGCGGTACGGCCGAGGCGATCGGTATCGCCATCGCGGCCCTTGTCCTCCTCATCACCTTCGGCTCGATGGCCGCTGCCGGGCTGCCGCTGCTGACGGCGGTCATCGGGGTGGGCGTCAGCATGGCCTCCATCCTGGCGCTGAGCAGCGCCCTCGGGCTGTCCTCGACGACCGGGACGCTCGCCAGCATGCTGGGCCTGGCCTGCGGTATCGACTACGCGGTGTTCATCGTGTCCCGATACCGGGAGGAGCGCGGCAAGGGGCACAGCCCCCAGGAGGCGGCGGCGCTCGCGACCGGTACCGCCGGTTCGGCGGTCGTCTTCGCCGGTCTCACCGTCGTCATCGCGCTGGCCGGGCTCATGGTGGTCGGCGTACCGATGCTGACGAAGATGGGGCTCGCGGCGGCGGGCGCGGTCGGTGTCGGTGTGCTCGTCGCGCTGACGCTGGTCCCTGCCCTGGTCGGCTTCTGGCCGAACGCGCTCCTCTCGCGCTCCGCCCGCAAGACCGGGCAGATCAAGGCGGCGGCCGAGCAGAACGGCGGCACCCGCTGGGCCCGGTTCGTGCTGCGCCGTCCGATCCCGGTGCTGATCGCCTCGGTGGCCGGTCTCGGCGCCCTCGCGATACCGGTGATGGACCTCCAGTTGGGCACGTCCGGCGACGAGGCCAAGCCGACCTCCACCACCGAGCGCCGCGCCTACGACGACCTCGCGACGGCCTTCGGCCCCGGCTTCAACGGCCCGCTGACCATCGTCGTGGACGCCAAGGGCGCGAGCGACGCCAAGGGAGCGGTGGCGACGATCTCCGAGAAGATCGCCGCCACGAAGGGGGTCGTGTCCGTCTCCCAGGCCCGCTTCAACACGGCCGGTGACACGGCGATCTTCTCCGCGGTCCCGGCCGACGCGCCGACCAGCACGAAGACGCAGGACCTGGTGAAGAAGATCCGCTCCGAGCGGCCGGCGACGGTGGCCGGCACGGACGCGGAGTTCAGCGTCACCGGCACCACGGCGGCCAACATCGACGTGGCCCAGAAGATGCAGGACGCGCTGATCCCGTACCTGATCGTGGTCGTGGGTCTGGCCATCGTGCTGCTCCTGCTGGTCTTCCGGTCGATCCTCGTACCGATCAAGGCGGCCCTTGGCTTCCTCCTCTCCGTCCTGGCGGCGCTCGGTTCCGTGATCGCGGTGTTCCAGTGGGGCTGGGGCGCGGACCTGCTCGGCGTCGAGACCACCGGCCCGATCATGAGCATGATGCCGATCTTCCTGGTGGGCATCGTCTTCGGCCTCGCGATGGACTACGAGGTGTTCCTGGTCGCCCGGATGCGGGAGGCGTACGTCCACGGGGACGGGCCCGCGCAGGCGGTCGTCACCGGGTTCCGGTACAGCGCCCGGGTCGTCGTCGCCGCCGCGCTGATCATGATGGCCGTCTTCTCCGGGTTCATCGGCGCCGGCGAGTCCATCATCAAGATGATCGGCTTCGGCCTGGCCGTGGCCGTCCTGTTCGACGCCTTCGTCGTCCGGATGGCGCTCGTCCCCGCCGTACTGGCGCTGCTCGGCAAGGCCGCCTGGTGGATGCCGGGCTGGCTGGACAAGGTGCTGCCCCGGGTCGACGTGGAGGGCGAGGCACTCGCGCACAGGGCGGCGACACCCGAAGACGGGGCGGACGGTACGGCAGACCGGGAGGCGGTCCGGGTCTGACGAATCGGCCGTACGCCCTGGGGGTCGCCCGTGCTGGACACACGGGCGGCCCTCGCCGGACGTCTTCACGCACTGTCGTGGACCATGGGTCCACGCCCCCCTGACCGGAGAAACGATGAGCATCGATCTGGAGCGCTCCATGGCACGCCATCCCCGTGTCGTCGACACGGTGACCGTCGTGACCCTGTTCGCCCTCTTCCTGATCGGCGCCCGGGTCACCCTCCCCGGCTCCACCCCGCCGGAGGGCCTGTGGCCGGCCGTGCTCATCGCCGTCAACGCCTGCACGGGCGTGCTCCTGAGCCGCAGCCATCCCCGTACGGCCGTCATGGTGACCACGGTCTGCGCGATGACCGCGAGCGCGCTGGGCTATCTGCTCACCGTGCTGATGCTGGCGCCCGCCATGGTCGCGATCTACTGGCTGGCCATCCTCACCGACCGGCGGACGACCCGGATCTACACCATCGGCATGATCGTCCTGCTGGTGGCCACGGCCACACTCCTCGACCCGGTCGACCATCCGCTCGTCCTCAAGACGGTCGCCCCCATCGCCTATGTGCTGGTCCCGGTCGCCACCGGCAGCTCCCGGCGTATGCGCCACGCCTATCTGGAGGCCGTGCACGCCCGTGCGGAGCACGCCGAGCGGACCCGCGACGAGGAGGCCCGCCACCGGGTGACCGAGGAGCGGATGCGTATCGCGCGGGAGCTGCACGATGTCGTCGCCCACCATCTGGCCCTGGCCAACGCCCAGGCGACCACGGCCGCGCACCTCGCGCGCAGCAACCCGGAGCAGACCCGCCGGATGCTGAACGACCTCACCGGCACCACCTCGTCGGCGCTGCGCGAACTCAAGGCCACTGTCGGTCTGCTGCGCCACGCCGACGACATCGACGCCCCGCTGGAACCGGCACCCGGGCTCTCCCGGCTGCCTGAGCTGATCGACACGGTCCAGTCGGCGGGGCTCATCGTCACCCTCACCACCGTGGGCGAGGAGCGCCCGCTGTCCCCGGGGGTGGACCTGACGGCGTACCGGATCGTGCAGGAGGCGCTCACCAACATCACCAAGCACGCCGTCGGCGCGACGGCATGCGTGCGGCTCGCGTACTCGGCGGACCGGCTGACCATCACGGTCACCAACAACGCCGCCGCCGTCACGGTCCCCGCGGGTCCCGCCGCGGCCACGTCCGCGCGCGGGTTCGGTCTCATCGGGATGCGGGAGCGTGCCCAGTCCGTCGGCGGCAACCTGGAGGCAGGTCACCGCCCCGAGGGCGGTTACGAGGTCTCCACCGCGCTGCCCCTCTACCCCCGGCCCTCAGAAGAAGAAGAGCGCACCTCATGACGATTCGTGTCCTGCTCGCCGACGACCAGGCCCTGCTGCGGGCGACGTTCCGGATCCTGATCGACTCCGAGACCGACATGACGGTGGTCGGCGAGGCCACCGACGGCCGGGAGGCGGTCGAGCTGACCCGCACCCACCTCCCCGACCTGGTCCTGATGGACATCCGGATGCCCGGCACCGACGGCCTGGCCGCCACCGCCGCGATCTGCGCCGACCCGGAACTGTCCGCGACACGGGTACTGATCCTGACGACGTTCGAGACGGACGAGTACGTGGCCCAGGCGCTGCGGTCCGGCGCCAGCGGCTTCCTGGGCAAGGACGTCACCGCCGAGGCACTGCTCGCGGGCATCCGTACGGTGGCCGCAGGTGACTCCCTCCTCTCCCCCAACGCGACCCGCACCCTCATCACCCGCTTCCTCAACTCCCCCGCCCCGGGCACCCAGTTGGCGACCCCCGAGGGGCTCGCGGCGCTCACCACCCGCGAACGGGAGGTGATGTGCCTGGCGGCCGAGGGCGGCTCGAACGACGAGATCGCGGAGAAGCTGTACGTCAGCCCACTGACCGTCCGCACCCATGTCCACCGCGCGATGACGAAGCTGGGCGCCCGCGACCGGGCCCAACTGGTCGTCATCGCCTACCAGTCGGGGCTGGTGCGGGCGGTGCCGCCGCAGGAGTCCTGAGGCCTGGAGTCGTTCCGGTTCAGTCTGTTCCGGTGTGGGGGCTGAGCCCGTCGGTTCCCTTCCGCCGGCCACGGCGGTAGGCAATCACGCCGGCCGCGGTGAGCGCCGCGGCGGCCGAGGCCATCCCGATGACGCCGACGCCGGTGGAGGCGAGGCTGCCGCCGGTGCTGCCGGTGGCCGTGGTGCCGCCGGTGGTGGAGCCCGAGCCGCCGGTGGTGTCGGTGCCGCCCGTGGTGCCGCCCCCGGTCGTGCTCCCTCCGGTCGAACTCCCGCCCGTCGTACCGCCGTTGGTGCTGCCGCCGGTGGTGCCGCCGTCGGTTCCGCCGGTCGTGCCGCCGTCACCGCCCGTGTCTCCCCCGGTGTCCCCGCCCGTGTCGCCTCCGGTGGTCGACTCGGCGGTCACGGTGAGGGTGACGGGCGTGGTGCGGGTGGTGCCGGCCGTGTTGGTGAACTCGGCGCGGTAGCGGTGGCCGTCGTGGCCGGTCTCGGCGGTGAAGGCGTACGTGTTCGCCGTCGCGTCCGGCAGGTCCTGCCAGGTCTGGGCCCCGTCCGTGCTGACCTGCCAGCGCGCGGTCGGTTCGGGGGTGCCCTCCGCCTGGGCGATGAGGGTGACCGTGTCGCCGACGACGACCGTCTGGTTCGTCGGCGCCTGGACGACCTTCGGCGAGACGAACCGGTCCAGTCTGACGACCTTGCCCTCGGCAGGGCTGGTGACGTAGACCGTCCTGCCGTCGGCGGCGACGGTGATCGCGGCCGAGCCGAGCTGGGAGTGGTTGCCCGGCAGCGGCACCGCTTCCACCGCGGCCTTGTACGTCGTCGTGTCGTACACGGCGAGCGAACCGTTGTTGTCGCCGCCGCTGCCGGTGTCGCCGTTGTCCTGCCGGACGACGAAGACGCGGCCCGTCGACGGGTCGAAGGCGGCTGCGGCGGCCTCGTCGGTGCCCTCGACGGTGGCGAGGAGTTTCGCGTCCTGGTCGAAGACGAGCACCGAACTGCCCACGCCCACCCAGACGTTGCCGGTCGCGGGGTCGATCTCGACGAACCTGATGGTCTCGTCCGGGAGTTGGGCGGAGGCCGTGACGGCGAAGGTGCCGGTGTCGACGCGGCGCAGCTGTCCGGCGGAGGATCCCACGGACCAGAGGGCGGCCCGGGTGGAGTCGAGGGCGAGCCGGCGTCCGCCGTCCAGGGTGACGGTACGGCGGACGGCTCCGGTGGCCGTCTCCAGCTCGGAGAGGGTGGCGCCCTGGGCGACCAGCACGGTGTCGGCTGTGGTGCCGGGGGCGAGGTCGGTGATGGTCGCGCCCGTCAGCCAGACGCCCTTGGCGCTCGCGTCGCCGTCCTTCGCGGTGCCGATGCCGCGCAGGGGGTAGCGGTAGAGGACGCCGTCCCCGGGGAGCGCGGCGGCGATCTGGGCGGCTGCGGCGGTGCGCAGGACACCGTTGGTTCCGGGGGCCTGGCTGATGTGACTGCGGACGGTGCCGTCGGCGGGGTCGAGGACGTAGAGGCCGCGCTCGTCGACGTCGGCCGTGTCGGCGAGGTTGTCCGAACCGACGTACAGCTTCCCGGAGTCGGGGTGCAGCAGCACGTCGAGGGGTTTGCCGGTGGTGGTGAACTCGGCCGCCTGCCGGTAGCTGACGGTCCCGGCGGGTACGTCGACGCCCTCGCCGCCGCCTCCGGGCTCCTGGCCGGTGAAGGTGACGGGGACCCGTACGTCCTGGGAGCGGTCGCCGCTGCCCCGGTGGTCGACTCGGGTGACGATCGCGCAGGACACCGTGGCGCAGTCGAGGCCGTCGCCCGCGGCCTTGATGTCGAGGGTCACGTCGAAGGTGCCGCCGTCGCCGTACGCCACGGCGAGGTCGCCCTCGTAGGTGTCGCCCTCGGGGACGATCCAGCGGGAGGCCGCGCCGTCGCCGGAGGTGTCGGCGCCGCCCAGGCAGGGGCTGGGGACACGGTTGTCGCCGTTGTCCTTGCAGAGGGCGACGTAGATGCCCTTGGTCTGGTCGTATCCCGCGCCGGTGACCTGGAGGGTCTCGCCGTCGGGCGCGAGACCGGCGGAGGCGGAGACGGTGAGCCGCTGGCCCTCTTTGCCGAGGGCGGTTTTCGGCGTGTCGGCGGCCTGGGCACCGGAGCCGGCGCCGAGGGTGGCGAGCGAGAGGGCGGAGGCGGCGGAGAGCGAGGCCGCCGCCCAGAGTCTGCGGCGTGAATGAGTCATGGGGTCCTCGGGAATGGGCCAGGCGGGCGGGGCCCGGCCGGGTATCGACCGGCCGGGCCCCGTTCTGTGGCTGCGGGCCGACTACTGGAAGGTGATCGGCACGTGGACGTCGTACTTGCGGTCGTTGGTGTCGAAGTGGTCGGCGCGGGTGACGACAGCACACGTGACGTCCTCGCCGCAGACCTGGCCGTCGTCGAGGGTGGCCTTGACGTAGATCTGCACGCTGAAGGTGCCGCCGGTGCCGAACGTGGAGCTGTTGGCGAAGAGGCCGCCGAAGGTGTTGTTGATCCAGTGCGAGGCACCGGTCGAACCGCTCTCGTCCTGGCCACCGAGGCACGGCGTCGGCTTGTTGGCGCCCGCGGCGCCGTCCACCGCGCACAGGCCGACGTAGATGCCCTGGCTGGTGTTGTAGCCGCTGCCCGTGACGGTGATGACCTGACCCGTCGCGGCGGCGGTGTCGGGCGCCGTGAGCGACAGGTTGTAGGTGGTGGTGCCGTCGACGACGGTACGGGTCGAGGTCGCGGCGGACGCCGAGGTGGCGAGACCAAGGGTCAGCGCGGCGGAGGCGACGACGGCGAGACCGGCACGGGCGGCGGTACGTGCGGACAGCAGAGATCTCATGATCGGAAGGACACCCTTCTCAACTGACTGTTAGGTAAGGCATACCTAACTTGAAGCCGCGAGGAATGTCAACGGGAAGCAAAGGGAGCGTCAATCTCCCGAGGAGATAAGGCAGTTGTGGCAAACAGCGACGAAGCCGGACATGACGAAGCCACCCATCGCCGGGCTCTTTCCCGGGGTGGGTGGCTTCGTTCGGGGCTCGTCAGTCGCCGACGGTCGTGGGCTGCACCGCCTCGTCCGGCGGTGCCGTGGCCGGGGTCGTGGGACGGGCGCGCCCCGCTCGCCACGCGCCGACGCGGGCGGCCAGGGGCTCGGTCCAGCGCGCGGTGAGCGGGCCCGCGACGACCAGGATCAGGACGTACGCCGTCGCCAGTGGACCGAGGTCGGACTCGACGCCGGCGGTGACCGCGAGGCCCGCGATGACGATGGAGAACTCACCGCGGGCGACCAGCGCGCCGCCCGCGCGCCAGCGGCCCTTGACCGAGATCCCGGCGCGCCGCGCCGCCCAGTAGCCGGTGGCGATCTTCGTCAACGCCGTGACGGCGGCCAGGCCGAGGGCGGGCAGCAGGACGGGCGGAATGCTCGCCGGGTCGGTGTGCAGCCCGAAGAAGACGAAGAAGATGGCCGCGAAGAGGTCCCTGAGCGGACTGAGCAGGGTGTGCGCGCCCTCGGCGACCTCCCCCGACAGCGCGATCCCGACGAGGAACGCCCCTACGGCGGCGGAGACTTGGAGCTGCTGGGCGATGCCCGCGACCAGGATGGTCAGACCGAGGACGACCAGCAGCAGTTTCTCGGGGTCGTCGCTGGAGACGAAGCGGGAGATGACCCGGCCGAAGCGGACGGCCAGGAACAGCACCAGTCCGGCGGCCCCGAGCGCGATCGCCAGGGTGACACTGCCGGCGGCGAGCGAGACGCCGGCCACCAGCGCGGTGACGATGGGCAGATAGACCGCCATCGCCAGGTCCTCCAGGACCAGGATGCTGAGGATGACCGGGGTCTCCCGGTTGCCGACCCTTCCCAGGTCGCCCAGCACCTTCGCGATGACTCCGGAGGACGAGATCCAGGTGACCCCGGCGAGCACGACGGCGGCGACCGGGCCCCAGCCGAGCAGCAGCGCGGCGGCGGCTCCGGGCAGCGCGTTCAGGGTGAAGTCGACCAGCCCTGCCGGGTAGTGGGACTTGAGGTTGGAGACGAGATCGCTGGCCGTGTACTCGAGGCCGAGCATCAACAGCAGGAGTATGACGCCGATTTCGGCGCCGGTGGCGATGAACTCCTCGCTCGCGCCGAGCGGCAGCAGCCCGCCTTCGCCGAAGGCGAGACCGGCGAGCAGATAGAGGGGTATCGGGGAGAAGCTCAGCCGGGCGGCCATCCGGCCGAGCAGTCCGAGCGCGAGGATGATGGAGCCGAACTCGATCAGCAGGACCTGGGAGTGCATGGCGATGTCACTCCCGTCCGAGTATCGCCGCGGCCGCGTCGACGCCCTCGCGGGTGCCGATCACGATGATCACGTCCCCGCCGGCGAGCCGGAAGTCGGGGGCCGGGGAGGGGATCGCCTCGGCCCGCCGCAGTACGGCGACCACGGACGCGCCGGTCTCCGTCCGCATCCGTGTCTCCCCGAGCACCCGTCCGTTCCAGTGCGAGCCGCCGGCCACCTCGATCCGCTCCGCCACCAGTCCCAGCGCAGTGGTGGAGAGCAGACTGGGGCTGTGGTGCGAGGGACTGAGCGCGTCGATCAGCGAGGCGGCCTCGGGCGCGGTCAGCCGCAGCGACTGGGCGCACGAGTCCGGATCGTCGGCCTGGTACAGGTTCACGGTACGGCCGCCGTCGCGGTGGGCCACGACCGACAGATGCCGTTGCTCACGCGTGACCAGGTCGTACTGAACCCCGATACCCGGCAGCGGAGTCGCCCGCAGGCGTGGCGCAGACACGTTGAATCCCCTTGCTGATTGCTGGTGTTGAACTGTTGTTGAACCTCTTGTCGGGGCTCAGGCCCCCGTGACCCCGTCGACGAGTTCGCGCAGCAGGTCGGCGTGGCCGTTGTGGCGGGCGTACTCCTCGATCATGTGCACCATGATCCAGCGCAGCGAGATCCCCTGGCCACCGACGTGGGCCGCCTCCGCCTCCGAGAGCCGCCCGGACTCGTCCAACGAGGCTGCTGCGGCGACGAGTTCACGGCTCCGCGCGATCTCCGCCCGCCAGACGACGAGCGCCTCGCCGAGCCCACGCTCGGGGACGAGGGTGTACCCGTCCCCCTTGCCCTCTTCGTAGACGAGAGGCACATCCAGACCCGCGAACACCCGCTGGAACCAGTTCCGTTCGACCTCGGCCAGATGCTGGACGAGTCCGAGCAGGGTCAGCTCCGAGGGGGCCGCCGAGGCGAGGCGTAACTGCCGGTCGTCGAGGCCCTGGCACTTGAGGGCGAGAGTGGCACGGTGGAAGTCGAGCCATGCGCTCAGCATGGCGCGTTCGTCGGCGTGCGCGGGAGGTATGGGACGGCCGTCCGGTGTAGTCGACATGTACAGCACCCTTGCACAGGTGCCCGGTGACCCGCGAGGAATAGCGGCGGCCGGAAGATCGCTGACAAGGACACAGCCGAGGATGTCCGGAGCAGCCATGCCGAATCCAGCACCACGCCCCACCGCGGGGTCGATCCTGTCGGCGACCCGCTTCTCCGTGCTGGACAGGTCCCGCGCCCGGGAGGGCCACCCGGACGCCGAGGCCCTGCGCGACACGGTCGCGCTGGCCCGGGAGGCGGAGCGACTCGGCTTCCACCGCTTCTGGGTCTCGGAGCACCACGGCGTACCCGGGGTCGCCGGTTCCGCGCCGACGGTACTGGCCGCAGCCGTCGCAGCCGCGACACGCACGATCCGGGTGGGCACGGGCGGAGTGATGCTCCCGAATCACCAACCCCTGGTAGTGGCCGAGCAGTTCGGGGTCCTGGAATCCCTCTTCCCGGGCCGGATCGACATGGGCCTGGGCCGCTCGGTCGGCTTCACCGACGGCGTACGCAGGGCCTTGGGCCGCGACAAGGACATGGCCGAGGACTTCGCGGCCCAGCTCGACGAACTGCTCGGCTGGTTCGCCGGCACCTCCCCGACGGGAGTGCACGCCCGCCCCGCCGAGGGCCTCACCGTCCCGCCCTTCGTCCTCGCGATGGGCGAGGGCGCCACGATCGCCGCCCGCGCGGGCCTGCCCATGGTCATCGGCGACCTGCGCTCCCGCGACCGAATGCTCCGCGGCATCGACACCTACCGCGCCGCTTTCCGCCCGTCACCCTGGGCGAGCGAGCCGTACGTGGTCATCTCGGGAACGGTAGCGGTGGCCGCCACGGCGGAGAAGGCCCGCCGACTCCTCATCCCCGAGGCCTGGTCGATGGCGTACTCCCGCACACACGGCACGTTCCCGCCCCTGCCGCCCGCGCACGAGGCCGAGTCCCGCACGATGACGACGAAGGAGTGCGGCTTCTACGAGTCGGGGCTCGCGGGCCAACTCGCCGGAACGGCGGAAGAGGTGGCCCACGAACTGGAGACGGTACTGAAGGAAACGGCGGCCCAGGAGTTCCTGGTCACGACCAGCACGTACGACCGGGATGACTTGCTGGACTCCTACAGCAGACTGGCAGACCTGCTGCGGGCCTGAAAGAGGAGGCGGCGCAGCCGCCCTTCTTTCAGTTCAGGGGCGCGGGGAACTGCGCGACCAGCCCCCACCGGCCGTCAGCCGCCCCCTAAGGCCGATGGACCCCCACCACAGCCGGCTGCGCCGCACGCGCAAGAGCACGCCGGTCCGGGTGGCTACCCGGCGCAATCGCACCCTGCACCTCCACCTCCGCCACCAGCCCCCGAGCCGATACGACCCGCCACACCGAAGTCAACAACGAGTCCTCCCCCACGAACGCAGGCGCAGTACTCGCCGCTCCCCCGGCGAGCCGATAATGCAGATGCACCGGCTGCACAGGCACCCCCGCATCCAGGGCGGCCTGAAACACCGCCCGCCGAAAATGCCCCTGAGCCTTCCCGCACCAGGTACTGCCCTCAGGGAAGGCGACAACCGCCGTCCCCTCACGCAACGCCTCCGCGATCTTCCCGACCGTCTGCGGCAACGCCCGCAGCCGGTCCCGCTCGATGAACAGCGCCCCGCTGCTCGCGGTCAACGCGCCCGCCACCGGCCACCCCCGGATCTCGGCCTTGGCCAGCATCCTGGCGGGCCGTACGGCGGCCATCAGCGGGATGTCCAGCCACGAGATGTGGTTGGCGACCATCAGGAGGCCACCGGAGGGGGCGGTGGGGCCGGTCACCCTGAGCCGGACTCCCGCAGCCCGCACGATGACACGGACCCAGAGCCGTACCCACCCGGCAGGGATCCTCCTGCCGAGCGGACACAGCGTGATGCCGGCGAGCAGGACGACCAGGACGGTCACCAGTCGCAGGACGGCCAGGGGTGGGGCCGTCGTGGCACCCTTCGTCTCCACGCACGCTCTGGGGGTGCAGGGCGCGCTGGGCAGCCAGACGCTCATCAGGCCGGGACGAGGGAGAGGAAGTGCCGCAGATAGCGCTGGTTGATCCGGCGCATCGACAGCAGCACGTACAGGTCGGCGACCCCGAAGTCCGGGTCGTGGGCGGGCTCGCCGCAGACCCAGGCGCCGAGGCGGACGTAGCCGCGCAGCAGCGGGGGCAGTTCGGTGCGGCCGGTGGGACGGGTCACGCCCTCGGCGGACCAGGGCAGCAGCGGGCGTACCCGGAACTCCTCCGGGGCCAGGTGCCGGTCGCGGACGCGGTCCCAGGTGCCGGCGGCGAGGGTGCCGCCGTCGGAGAGCGGGATGGAGCAGCAGCCGGCCAGCCAGTCGTGGCCGCGGTCGACCATGTAGCGGGCGATCCCGGCCCAGATGAGGCCGATGACGGTGCCGTCGCGGTGGTCGGGGTGGACGCAGGAGCGGCCGACCTCGACGAGGCCGGGGCGGATCGCGTCGAGCGGGGAGATGTCGAACTCGCCCTCGGAGTACAGGCGTCCGGCGACGGCGGCCCGCTCCGGGGGCAGCAGCCGGTAGGTGCCGACGACCTGGCCGGTGACGGTGTCGCGGACCAGCAGGTGGTCGCAGTACGCGTCGAAGGGGTCGACGTCGAGGCCGGGCTGCGGGGAGGACAGCAGGGCGCCGAGTTCACCGGCGAAGACGTCGTGGCGCAGCCGCTGGGCGGCGCGTACGTCGTCCTCGTCGCGGGCGAGGGTGACGGTGTAGCGGGTGGGTGCGGCGGGGAGCGGGGGACGTTCGATGGTGGAAACGCCGGTCATGGCTCTCTCCTGGTCACGGGCCGGGGACGGCGAGGCGGCGAACTGGCCGGTCCCGTTACGTCCGGCCGCATCAGTTCTTCCGACCTCGGCTGTCCGGCGCGTGACCCTCGAAGAGAGTGCGGGTGTGAGCTTGTTGAATGCCAGGGGTGCCTGGCGGGACCGGCAATGAGCACCACTGCCGGTCCCACCCGTCCGCACCTTGTCGGCGAACGTTCCTGGTAAGGAGGCCGTCATCTCCCGGTGGGGAGGCGGTCATCTCCGGGGGCGGCGGCTACCTGCTGCCCGCCTTGCGGGTCGCCCGCAGCCACTCCTTGTTCATCCCGGTGATGGAGACGAGCGGGATGCCCTTCGGACAGGCGGTCGCGCACTCGCCGGCCAGCGTGCACCCGCCGAACCCCTCCTCGTCCATCTGCGCGACCATGTCCAGCACCCGCGTCTCCCGCTCGGGCGCGCCCTGCGGCAGCACGTTGAGATGGTTGACCTTGGCGGAGGTGAAGAGCATCGCCGCGCCGTTAGGACACGCGGCCACGCACGCCCCGCAGCCGATGCACTCGGCGTGCTCGAAGGCGAAGTCGGCGTCCGGTTTGGGTACGGGGGTGGCGTGGGCCTCGGGGGCGGCGCCGGTCGGGGCGGTGACGTAGCCGCCGGCCTGGATGATCCGGTCGAAGGCGGACCGGTCCACGACGAGATCCTTGACGACCGGGAAGGCGGCGGCGCGCCACGGCTCGACGTCGATGGTGTCGCCGTCCGCGAAGGACCGCATGTGGAGCTGGCAGGTGGTGGTGCGCTCGGGCCCGTGCGCGTCGCCGTTGATGACGAGCGAGCAGGCGCCGCAGATGCCCTCGCGGCAGTCGTGGTCGAAGGCGACGGGGTCCTCGCCCTTGAGGATGAGTTCCTCGTTGAGGGTGTCGAGCATCTCCAGGAAGGACATGTCGGCCGAGATGCCGTCCACCTCGTACGTGGACATGGCGCCGTCGGCATCGGCGTTGCGCTGCCGCCAGACGCGCAGGGTGAGCTTCATGCGTAGCTCCGCTGGGTGGGGTGGACGTACTCGAAGACGAGGTCTTCCTTGTGCAGGACGGGAGCTGTGCCCGTACCGGTGAACTCCCAGGCGGCGGCGTACGAGAACTCGTCGTCCCGGCGTTCCGCCTCGCCGTCCGGGGTCTGGGACTCCTCGCGGAAGTGGCCGCCGCAGGACTCGGCGCGGTGCAGGGCGTCGAGGCACATCAGCTCGGCCAGTTCGAGGTAGTCGACGATGCGGTTGGCCTTCTCCAGGGACTGGTTGAACTCCTCGCCGGTGCCCGGGACTTTGATCCGCCGCCAGAACTCCTCGCGGATCTGCGGAATGCGCTCCAGGGCCTTCCGCAGGCCGCTGTCGCTGCGCGCCATTCCGCAGAACTCCCACATCAGTTCGCCGAGTTCACGGTGGAAGGAGTCGGGGGTGCGGTCGCCGTCGACGGAGAGGAGGAGGTTGAGACGGTCCTCGGTCTCTGCCAACACGTCCTGTACGGCGGGGTGTTGGGCGTCGACCGGGTGCTGGCCGGGGTTGCGGGCCAGGTAGTCGTTGATGGTGGCCGGGAGGACGAAGTAGCCGTCGGCCAGGCCTTGCATCAGCGCGGACGCGCCGAGCCGGTTGGCGCCGTGGTCGGAGAAGTTGGCCTCGCCGATCGCGAACAGGCCGGGGACGGTGGTCTGGAGGTCGTAGTCGACCCAGAGGCCGCCCATCGTGTAGTGCACGGCGGGATAGATCCGCATGGGGACCGTGTACGGGTCCTCGGCGGTGATCCGCGCGTACATGTCGAAGAGGTTGCCGTACTTCTCCTCGACGGCCTTGCGTCCCATCCGCCGGACGGCGTCGGCGAAGTCGAGGTAGACGCCCTGCCCGCCGGGCCCCACTCCCCTGCCCTCGTCGCAGACGTTCTTGGCGGCGCGGGAGGCGATGTCGCGGGGCACCAGGTTGCCGAAGGACGGGTAGATGCGCTCCAGGTAGTAGTCGCGCTCATCCTCGGGGATCTCGTTCGCGGGCCGCTGGTCCCCCTTGGCCTTGGGCACCCAGATCCGGCCGTCGTTGCGCAGCGACTCGCTCATCAGGGTGAGCTTGGACTGGTGGTCGCCGGTGCGCGGGATGCAGGTCGGATGGATCTGGGTGAAGCAGGGGTTGGCGAAGTGGGCGCCACGCCGGTGCGCCCGCCAGACGGCGGTGGCGTTGGAGTTCATGGCGTTCGTCGAGAGGTAGAAGACGTTGCCGTAGCCGCCACTCGCCAGTACGACGGCGTCCGCGAAGTGGCTGGAGATCTCGCCGGTGATCAGGTCCCGGGCGACGATCCCCCGGGCCCGTCCGTCGACGACGATCAGGTCGAGCATCTCGGTACGGGCGTGCATCTCGATGTTCCCGGCGGCGATCTGCCGGCTGAGGGCCTGATAGGCGCCGAGCAGCAGCTGCTGACCTGTCTGGCCGCGGGCGTAGAAGGTCCGCGAGACCTGGACGCCGCCGAAGGAGCGGGTGTCGAGGAGTCCGCCGTACTCACGCGCGAAGGGCACCCCTTGCGCCACACACTGGTCGATGATCTCGACGGAGATCTGCGCCAGCCGGTGGACGTTGGACTCGCGGGCGCGGAAGTCGCCGCCCTTGACGGTGTCGTAGAACAGCCGGTGGACGGAGTCGCCGTCGTTGCGGTAGTTCTTCGCCGCGTTGATCCCGCCCTGCGCGGCGATCGAGTGGGCGCGGCGCGGGGAGTCCTGATAGCAGAACTGGACGACGTGGTAGCCCTGTTCGGCGAGCGTGGCCCCGGCAGAACCACCCGCCAGCCCGGTCCCGACGACGATGACGGTGTGCTTGCGCCGGTTGGCGGGGTTGACGAGCTTGGCCTCGAACCGGCGCGCGTCCCAGCGCTCGTTGACGGGTCCTGCGGGCGCCTTGTGGTCGACGAGGGGCTCGCCGGTGACGTATTCGGTGTAGGTCATTTCAGCTCACCACTCCGGTCATGACGCCCACGGGTACGGCGAGGAAACCGGCCGTGAGCAGCAGCGCGAGGACGTCGGCGACGGTCTTGAGGGCGCGGTCGCGGGTGCGGCTGCCGACGCCGAGGGTCTGGGCGGCGCTCCAGAAGCCGTGCCGGATGTGCAGGCCGAGGGCGAGCATCGCGACGATGTAGATGACGTTGCCGTACCAGGTGGAGAAGGTGTCGACGACGTTCTGGTAGGGGTGCCCCTCCTGGAAACCGCCGGAGTGCACGGTGCCGGTGGTCAGGTCGAGGATGTGCCAGACGATGAAGAGGCCGAGGATGATCCCGCCCCAGCGCATGGTGCGCGTCGCGTAGCTGGCCCGCGCCTTCTTGTGCACGTACTTGCTCGGCCGGGCCCGGATGTCGCGGCGGCTGAGCTGGTAGGCGGAGGTGGCGTGGGCGACGACGGCGACCACGAGGACGATCCGGATGAGCCAGAGCGTCCACTCGTAGTGCATGAAGGGCTCGCCGACCGTGCGCAGCCAGTGGGCGTAGTGGTTGAACTCGCCGGGCCCGAAGAAGATCTTCAGGTTTCCGATCATGTGGACGACGAGATACAGCAGCATGATCAGGCCGCTCACGGCCATCACGGTCTTCTTGCCGACGGACGAGTCCCACACGGTACGCGCCATCGACGGCCGTCGGTCCGTCCGCGTTGCCAGAGCCATGGGTCAGACGCTAGGCGGCGGAACCCTGATCGGTCCAAGACATGGTCCGGCTCGTTTCGATAGCCAGTTCCTATGCAAGCAGTACGCTGGCCGCATGCAGTTCCAGCAGCTCCAGTACTTCGTGGCGGTCGCCGAGACCCGGCACTTCACCCGCGCCGCGGATCTCGTCCATGTCGCGCAGCCGTCGCTGTCCCAGCAGATCAAGGCGCTGGAGCGGGAGTTGGGGGCCGAACTGTTCCTGCGGGCGCGCGGCAACATCACGCTCACGGACGCCGGCGAGGCGCTCCTGCCGCTGGCCCGGCGCATCCTGGCCGACGCGGACACGGCCCGGCACGAGGTGCAGGAACTGGTCCAGCTCCGGGCGGGCCGGATCCGGCTCGGCGCGACCCCGAGCCTGTGCACGGGGCTGTTGCCGGAGGTGCTGCGCGCGTTCCACGACCGCTATCCCGGCATCCGGCTGCTGATCGAGGAGGGCGGCTCGCACGACCTGGTACGGCAGCTGGCGCGCGGGGCCCTGGACCTGGCGCTGGTCGTCCTGCCGCTGCCGACCCCGTCCCCTGCGCTGACGACACTGGAGGTGCTGCGTGAGGATCTGGTGGTGGTGTCCTCCCCGGAGGCGCCCGCACCCGGGCGGGGCCGGCGGACCGTCAGCATCGCCGACCTGGAGGGCGAGCGCCTGGTGATGTTCCGGCACGGCTACGACCTGCGGGAGCTGACCGTGGCCGCATGTCGCTCCGCCGGGTTCGAGCCGGAGTTCGCGGTGGAGGGCGGGGAGATGGACGCGGTCCTGGGGTTTGTGCGCGCGGGGCTGGGCGTGGCCGTCGTACCGCGCATGGTGGCCAGCCGGTCGGGGCGTGGGCTACGGGTGACTCCGCTGGCTCGGCCGGGGTTGTTCAGGGCGATCGCCCTGGCCCACCGAAGCGATGTGGCTCCGCCTCGGGCGGCTCGGGAGTTGCAGCGGATGTTGTTCGAGCGGTGACGCTGCGCTCGTCAGGGGGCGCGGAGGTCGTGGACACAGTTCACGTCGTACGTGGCTGGTCGCGCCCCGCGGCGGAGCCGCATATGGGCACAGTCCCGCGCCCCTCTAGGGCGCTTCTGCTCGGGTTGGATTCAACAGCACCGACGCCGCTGCAACCGAGGTTATGACCTCATCCCGTCGCATCCACCAACGCCAGCTCGTGCAGCCGTTCCGGTGGGCCCGGGCGGGCGTAGTACCAGCCCTGGGCGGTGTCGCAGCCGAGTATGCGGAGTTGTTCGGCCTGGGCGCCTGTTTCCACTCCCTCGACCGTCACCGCGAGGTTCAGGCTGTGGGCCAGGGAGACGATTCCCTCGACGATCTTGAGGTCGACGGGGTCCGCCGGGAACTGCTGCATGCCCTGGGTGAAGGAGCGGTCCAGTTTGAGGATGCTCACCGGGAGGCGGCGCAGGTTGGCGAGGTTCGAGTAGCCGGTGCCGAAGTCGTCCAGGGCGATGTCTACACCCATTTCCGCGAGGCGGCGCAGGGGTTTGAGGAGGTCGTCGTCGGCGCCGATCAGCGCCGACTCCGTCACCTCCAGGCACAGCACCTCGGGTTCCAGACCCGCGCGTTCGAGGATGTCCACCGTGTCCTGGACGAGGCCGGGGTGGGTGAGCTGGCAGGGGGACAGGTTGACGTTGATTCGGAGAGGACCGCCTGCCGGGTGGCCTCCGTAGCGTTCCTGCCAGTCGCGGGCCTGGCGCACCGACTGTTCCAGGACCCAGCGGCCCAGCGGGACGATCAGGCCGGTGTGTTCGGCGAGCGGGATGAAGCGGTCGGGGCCGAGGACTCCGTGCTGCGGATGCAGCCAGCGCACCAGGGCCTCGGCGCCACGGACACTGCCGTCGCCGAGGTTGACCAGTGGCTGGTACTCGATGAAGAACTCGTTCCGGTCCAGCGCGGCCGGCAGCGCCGTCGTCAGGCCGTGACGCGTGATCGCCTTCAAGTCGGCCTCGGGGTCGGCGAGTTCGAAGCGGTTGCCGCCCGCCGACTTGGCCCGGTACATGGTGATGTCGGCGCTTCGGAGCACCTCCGCCGGGCCGCGCTCCCCCGCCGGGCCCTCGACGATGCCGATGCTGCCGCGCACGGTCAGCTCACGGCCGTCGACGCTGACCGGGGCGATCAGCGCGTGCATGATGCGGGCGGCGAGTTCGTCGACCTCGGCCTCGGTGTCGGGGCCGGTGGTGAGCGCCACGAACTCGTCGCCGCCCAGCCGGGCCACCATCTCGCCCGGCGCGGTCGCACAGGACTGCAGCCGGTCGGCGACCTCGACGAGCAGCCGGTCGCCGGCCGCGTGGCCGAGGCTGTCGTTGATGGTCTTGAAGCCGTCGAGGTCGAGGTAGCACAGGCCGAAGCGCTGGCCCTCGCCCGCCGTCACGGCCTTCTCCAGGCGTTCGAAGAACAGCGTGCGGTTGGGCAGCCCGGTGAGCGCGTCGTGCGTGGCCTCGTAGCGCAGCCGGAGGTTGAGGAGCCGGCGCTCGGTGGTGTCCTCCATCAGAGCGAGCTGGTACTGCGGCCGGCCGTCGGCGTCCCGGAGGAGGGAGACCGTGAGGTTGGTCCACAGGACCGTTCCGTCGGGGCGGTAGAACGCCTTCTCGGCGTGGTAGTGCTCGCGCTCGCCCTGGACGAGTTCCTCGTACAGCTTCCAGACCTGGGGGCCGTCGTCCGGGTGGGTCCACTCCGTGACCCTGCGGCCCCGTACGGTCTGCTCCGAGCCGCCGAACATGCGTTGCAGCGCGCCGTTGATCTGCAGGATGTTGCCGTCGAGGTCCGCGATGGCGATGCCTATCGCCGCGCCCTCGAAGACCGCGCGGAAGCGGGCCTCACTGTCGTGCAGCGCCTCGGCGACCGTGCTGCGCGCGCTCTGCGCGGCCCACGCGATCGCCTCCTGCTCGGCCAGCGTCCGGTCGCGCAGCGCGCCGGCGTACCCGGCGGCCATCGCGTGCTGGAGCCTCGACGAACGGTTGCGCAGATCCTCCTGCGGGCCGTCCTCACCGCAGTACAGCACCAGATAGGCGTCCACGCAGTCGAGCGAGCGGCTGAGCGCCTCGGGGTCGGTGCAGTGCGCGGCGACCAGCGCGGCGCCGACCGCCCGGCCCTCCTCGGCGTCGAACGTCCTGGCCCGCAGCGCCTCGCTCAACCGCCCGGCGAGCGGCAGGAGTTGCTCCTCGAACTCCGGCCGGGTGAGCGACGTGGAGGTCACCTGGTACACCGACCGGCTCCAGATGGTCACGAACCGGCGCAGTCTGTCCTGGGGCCCGTCCGGCTCCGCGGTCACGCCGTACGCCCCACGCCGGCGAATCCGGAGAAGGAGTACGCGTCCTCGTCCTCCGGTGCCGTCTCCGGCCGCCAGTGCGGCATCGGCACCAGTCCCGGTTCCACCATGTCGTACCCCTCGAAGAACCGCGCGATCGAGTCGCGCGAGCGCATGACCAGCGGGTTGCGAATGTCCTTGTATACGTCGACCGCGCCCTCGGCCCGCTCCGGCGGCAACGGGATTCCCTCGTACGAGGCATGCGACAGGACGAGCAGGCTGCCGGGCGCGAGCGCGTCGCGCAGCTCGGCGACCGCCGCGTACGGGTCGTCCATGTCTTCCACGAAGTGCAGTATGGCAACGAGAAGCAGGGCCACTGGCCGGTTCTGGTCGATCAGACCCCGTACCTGTGGGCTGTCCAGGATCTCCCGGGGCTTGCGCAGATCGGCCGCGAGGACGTCCGCGCGCTCGTCACCGGCGAGGACCGCCTGGCTGTGTGCGACGGCAACGGGGTCGTGGTCGACGTACATCACCCGGGCCTCCGGGCTGACCGCCCGCGCCACTTCGTGGACGCTGCCGAAGGTGGGAATGCCGGAGCCGATGTCGAGGAACTGGGTGATGCCCTCGGCGGCCGCGAATCGAACGGCCCGGCGCATGAACGCACGGTTCGCCTGCATGATCTTCGGAAGTCCCGGCATGAACTCCATGGCCCGGCGGGCCGCTTCCCGGTCGACCTCGAAGTTGTGCGAACCGCCCAGGTAGAAGTCGTAGATCCGGGAGACGCTCGGCACCGAGATGTCGATGCCCCGGGGGGCCCAGGCGGGACGCTCCATCTATCTCTCTCCAAGGAGTTGGCAGGCGTTGGCGCTCCAGTGTTCGAGCTGAGGTTACTGATCGCCTGCCAAAGGAGCGAGCGGAAACGGAAATTGACCATCCGTTCCCGGTCACTGCCTGCGGCACGTGCCGAATTGACGTACCGCGAACTCACTGCCGAACTCTCTACGAAATGTATCCGGAGCATTCCATAGAGTTCCCAAGCGTTACGAACAGTGGCCGCCGACTCCCGTGGAAATACGGCGAGTCGGGGACGATTCCCCGGCAAATCGCCCTGCCTGTCGACGCGTTGCGGAGTCGCCGAGTTGTCGCGCAGTCACGGACATGCCGAAGCGACCTGCTCCCTTCACGCCACACGGACTGTGCGGTGCGAAGGAAGCAGGCCCGGAGAAGAAGTCGGCTTCTGCTGCTGCCGGTTACTACTCGTTCGGCGCGCCGACGAGCTTGCCGTCGGGTGCCACGGCGTACCAAGTGCCGCCGACGCCCTGGCCGTTGGTGTCGCCGGGCTCCTTGTCGTTGATGAAGGTGTAGATGGGCGAGCAGTTGACCGTCATCTGCTTGGCGCCGTTGTCGGGCCGGGTGAAGCTCATCAGGCCCTTCTTCTGGACACCCTTGGTGTCGTTGACCTCGACCGGTGCGACGACCGGCCACTTCTCGAGGCAGGCGCCGACACAGGCGGAGACGGGCTTCGGCCAGGCCTCGTCCTTGATGAAGCGGTAGACCGTCATGCCGTTCTTGTCGACGACGATCTCACCGAGCTTGGGGTCGTTGCGGGTGGACAGGCCGGGCAGCGAGGCCAGCGTGGCCTTCTTGCCGTCGGGAGCGAGGCCGTACCACTTGCCGCCCACGCCCTGGCCCTTGATGTCACCGGCCGCGGTGTCCTTGGCGTAGTAGTAGGCGGGCCAGCCGCCGACCGTCAGCTGCTTGGTGCCGTCGGCGCGGGTCACCTCGCCGAGCAGCGCTGCATCGATACCGGCACCGGCCGTGACATCGTCCGCCGGAACCGGCGGCCAGGCAGTGGCGCAGTCGCCGTCACAGTTGGACTTCGGCGGTTCGGCCGTGTCCGCGTCGAAGCGGTAGATCGTACGGCCGGCACTGCTGGCCAGCACCTTGCCGATCTCCGCGCTCGCGACCACGTTCAGCTGGCCCGCCGCGGCGGAGTCGCCCGCGGCGGCCTGCTCGCCATTGGCATTCGCACCGGTGTCGGTACCCGTACCGGTGCCTGTACCCGTGCCTGTACCGGTACCCGTGCCGGCCACGGTTCCGACGCCACCGGCGGCGGCGGGTGCCGCCGCGCCGACGTTCTGGCTGCTCGTGTCGGTGGCCTTGTCCTGACCGCACGCCGTCGTAAGCGCCAGCACGGCCGCAGCTGACGCTACGAGTGAGGCGCTCCGCCAGGAGGTCTTCATAATGAAACTCCCCGTAATCGTTAGGGTGTTGCGACGCCCTGCTGGGCCGCCGCACGGTCCTAGGTACGGGCGGGGATGGTCACTGTGTTCAACCACTGCACAAATTTCTTTCCGATCCCTGTGGCCCCACCCGTCACTGCCGGCACACCGTCATCCGTCACACCTCGTACACGAGGACGGATCGCAGGCCACAGCTAGAACGCCTGATCCAAACCGCGGCACGACATATGTCACTCGTTCGGGGCAATCTCCTCGCGCTCCCGCGCGCGCGGGAGCGCCCAGCGCACATGATCTTCGTCGTGTATGGACCCACACGGACCCGATTCGCCCTCGCCATACGGGTGTTGGCGCTGTTGGCACTGACCTGGCTGCTCGTCGGCGTGCCGATCGGCACGGCCGGCGCGACGACCTGTGTCTCCGTCGCCACCGATCAGGGCGGCGGCACATCGGTGACGGTCACCGGGAACGGCGCCACGGTCACGGTCGGCACCGGCGTCCCGGACGCCACCGGAGACGGAGACGGCTGGTCGGTCGAGGCGGGCAACGGCGGTGCGGCGGTCACCGGAAACGGTACGGCGGTGGTCGTCGGCACCGGCTCCTGGTGCCCGACCCCGACACCACCGCCGCCCTGCCCGACCCCGACGCCCACACCCACGCCGTCACCGACCCCCACACCGACTCCGCCGCCCACACCCACGCCCACGAAGGAGCCGCCGCCACCGCCGAAGCCGAGTCCCACGCCCACCCCGACACCGACCCCGAAGCCCACTCCCCCGCAGAAGCCGACACCGGTACCGGAGCCGAAGCCACCGGCCGTTCCGCCCGCCCCGGCTCCGCCGCCGCCTCCCGCGCCGGCGCCCACCCCCTCGTACACACCGACGCGCACCCCGAAGCCGAGCCCGAGCCCGAGTCCGACGGCGTCACCGACGACGGTGAGTTATCCGCCGTACCACGTGTCCGCCCGCAAACGGACCGTCCGCAGCGGCCCGTCGCTCGTCTCGTTCACGTTGCTCGTCACCCTGCCCGCACTGATCGCCGTCATCGCACTGCGTCCGCGCTGACCTCTTGGAGGCATCCCCTTGTCGGAATGGCTTGTTCTCGCCCTCGCGATCGCGGCCGCGTGCGCGGTCGTCGTCGTCATCACCGTCGTACGGGATCGCAGGGCCCCGGAGGACGAGGATCCGTCCGACACCCCGGACGTGATCGAGTACATGACGATGTGGATCGGTGTGGTCTACGCCATCGTGCTGGGCCTGGCCATCGCCGGTGTCTGGGAGGCCCGCGGCGTCGCCCAGGACCATGTGTCGACCGAGGCGCACGCGCTGCACGAGATCTCCGAGCGCGTCCGGGTCTATCCGCCCGACGTCCGTGACCGCATTCGGGACGATGTCAACGCCTATGTCGGACACGTCGTCAAGACCGAGTGGAAGGAGATGTCCGACAACGGCAAGGTGACCGAGCGCGGCGACCAGCTGCTGGACCGCATCCGCGCCGACGTCACGGACTACGAACCGAAGACGGACTTCCAGGCACAGGCCTACCAGCCGCTCCTGGACCAGGTGACCACGGCGGACCAGGCCCGTACGGCCCGCGCCGACTCGACCGGGCCGACCATGCCGGGCGTCGTGTGGTTCGGTCTGATCGCGGGAGGCATGATCACGGTCGGCATGATCTTCGCCCTCCAGATCCGCCGCACACCCCGCGAGATGATCCTCGCCGGGCTGTTCTCCACCCTGATCGCGTTCCTGCTCTTCCTCATCTGGGACTTCGACGCGCCCTACAGCCGTGGCATCACCGCCACGGCGGATCCGTTCCTGACGCTCTTTCCGGGCGCGGACCGCTGAGACCGTCCCCGGATGACCGCTCGCGACCGGTGGGGACCGGCTGACGGTTCCTCACCGGCCGCGGCCGCGGGAGACACCCGCCACGCGCGCGTGTCCCCCGACTCGCTCAACGGAGTCCCCTGACCGGCCCACATCCGTGCCCCATTCGCACGACACCGATCGCGCGTACGCACACGTGTTCCTAGCGTTTCGGTCATCGAGGTGCATTTCTGGCGCGAACGGTATGGCGCGAGCGGAAAAGGTCCGCAGCTGCTCCTCGGGGACCCGGAGGACTCACATGCGCGCGATACGCGTCGCCTCGGCCGCACTGCTGGGCGTCACCACCCTCACCCTCGCCTCGCCCGCCGCCCACGCGGCCGTCTCGGACAACAGCGTCACGTCGTTCGGGTTCAGTGTCGTGCCCTCGACCGTCGCGGCGGGCGGACAAGTCACCCTGCGCGTGGACAACTGCAACGACGACACCCGGGTGTCCTCCGGTGTCTTCGACCCGGTCACCATCCCCAAGGGCCAGTCTTCGGTGACGACGAAGGTCGACTGGGACGCCGAACCGGGGGCCGCGTACCGGGTGACGTTCACCTGCGGCGGCGAGAACGGCCACACCGACCTCACCATCGCCGGCGGCAACTCCGGCAACCCGACGCACTACCCCGTGCCGATCCAGCGGGGTGTGCACGCGGGCGAGGGCGGCAGTGTCGCCGGCTTCGACCTCAAGGAGATCGGCCTCGGAGCGGCGCTCATCGCGGGGTCGCTGGCGGTGGCGTACCACTTCTCCCGCCGCGGTACGGGCGACGACAGCGCCTGACCCGCCGGCACCCGCACAGCCCTTCGCCCCGGATACCCGTCAGGGTCCGGGGCGAAGGGCTGTCGACGTGCGGTCCACGCTCCGAAGGGGATGAGCGTCAGATCCGGTTCTCGGACCGGCGGCGCATCCAGAACACACCACCACCGACGAGCGCGGCGGCCACAAGACCGCCACCGATCGCCATGTCGGTCGGCGTGGCCCCGGTGGAAGTGCTGCCGCCGAGACCGCCCCGGACACCACCGATGACCGTGAAGACACTGGTGAAGGTCTTCGACCTGTTCTCACAGTTGGTGGTGACGCTGTACGAACCCGCGGTGGCGTTCGAGTTGACGGTCACCGTCGCAGTCGCCGTGTTGCCGCCCATCGACTTCAGCTTGGTCGCCGGGAAGGCGTTCGAGCTGACGGTGCTGCCCTGCATGGTGCAGGCGGAACCGTTGACCGTGAGGACCAGCTGGCCGCCCGGCGCGATGACGCTCGGTGCGGCGGTGACGCTGGTCGGCTGGTCCCAGGCCGAGGCAGCCGGGGCGGCGAGCCCCACCGCGGCAGCCGTGGCGGCAGACACCACCAGGGCACGAGTAGTACGCATGTTGAACCTCCGCGGAAGGCGCCCCGGGACCCGTCCCCGGTCGATCGGCGAGAAAACGCCTCCCAGACGAACCCTCAGATGCCGTGCGCGCAGCCGCATTTCGGGAATGGTCCGTCCTGGTGAGGGGACACGCCGGGCAATGACCGCACAATCAGATATTGCCGCAGGTCACGGACCGTCAGAAAAATACTTTTCCCCGCGACCCGGATGGCTCACGAACACGTCACGGACGACACAGGCGCCACCCGTTCGCTGCTGCCCCGTCGCCGGTTTCCCGCCGGGCACTTAGCGTTCTCATATGCGCGATTGACCCGGCGACGGCCGGGTCGAGAGGGGATGGCGAATGTCTGCGTCCGAGCTGGCGGAAGAGGAGGAGCGGCGGAAGAAGCGCGCTCCGTGGGGCGTGATAGCGCTTGTTCTGCTGACCGGCCTCGCTCTCATTCGGAATGGTTCGGGAGAGTTCGACGTGGGCCCGCCGCAGCCCGCGTCGGCGGCGGCAGCGGACAGCCGCCTCCCGGGCGGCACCTTCTCCAGCGCCCCGGCCGCACTGCCGTACTCCGTGGTCGACCGGGTGCGGATCCCGGCGATCCAGGTCGACGCGCCGGTGCTGCCGGTGGGTCTGGACGCGGCCGGGTGGGTGGACGCCCCGCCGGCGGAGGACCCGAATCTGGCGGGCTGGTTCACCGGTGCCGTGTCGCCCGGCGAGAAGGGCACCGCGGTGGTCGTCGGCCATGTCGACAACAAACAGGGCCCCGCCGTGTTCTACGGACTCGGGGCCCTCAAGAAGGGACATCGCGTCGAGGTCCAGCGCCAGGACGGAAAAGTGGCCGTCTTCGAGATCTACGGCATCGAGGTCTTCGAAAAGGACAACTTCCCCGGCGACCGTGTCTACGGCAGCAGGAACACCCCGGAATTGCGGGTCATCACCTGCGGAGGCGGTTTCTCCAAGCAGAACGGCTACAACGGAAACGTCGTCGTTTTCGCCCGCCTGGTCGAGGTCCGCTGAGCGTTCCCCGACCGGGCGGGCGAAAGCCCGTGTCCAGTGACTCCGGTGATTCCGTTACGTGTAATGCCGCGTCGGTACGGTGATGTGGTAGCCGGAATCCAGCAGTTCCGGCAGATAGTCGCGCAGCGCCCGGACGCTCTGCGAGCGGTCGCCGCCCGCGTCGTGGGAGAGCACCACGACCCCCGGGGCGGCGCCGCGCTCGACCCGGTCGACGATGGTGCCGGCGCCCGGGGCCATCCAGTCGAGGGTGTCGACGGTCCAGGCGAGGGGTTCCATGCCGAGGTCGGCGCCGATCTGGAAGGCGGCCCGGTTCCAGGCGCCGTAAGGGGCGCGGAACCAGACGGGCGCCTCGCCGCAGGCGTCCTGGACGACCTCGCTGGTGCGCTCCATCTGCCAGCGGATCTTGCCGCGCGTGAGGCGGGTGAGCAGCGGGTGGGACCAGGTGTGGTTGCCGACGACGTGTCCGTCCTCGGTCATCTCGGCGAGCAGGTCCTTGTTGTGGACGGCCATCTCCCCGCACACGAAGAACATCGCGCGGACGTCGTGCTCGCGCAGGGTCCGCAGGATGTCCGGGGTGTAGCGGGGGTCGGGGCCGTCGTCGAAGGTCAGCACCATGGTGCGGCCACGTCCGGACACCCGTAGCAGGGGCTCGTGGCGGACCAGGGTGCGCCCGTGGGCGGCGGCGGGCGGCGGGCCGTAACCGGTGAGGGGCTCCAGGCGGTACGCGGAGGGCTTGAGCGCGCGGTGCGCCGGGGGGCCGGCGGCGGGGGCGGCGGGCTTGGCGGCCGGGGTCCCGTCCGGGCCCGCGGTGAGCAGCGCGGCCGTACCGGCCGCTCCCACGGCGGCGACCCCGCCGATCGTCAACACCCGGCGCCGTGTGATCAACTGATCCTTCGTCATGACTCATGAGTCGCCCGGTACGGTCCCGACGCCCCGCATCGACACCGGTGCGGCGGCAGGAAAGCACCCGCCTGGACCAGTACGCGCCGATCAGACCCTCCCCCGCGTCTCCTGCGGGCCCAGGGCGCCCGATAGCCTCGCGGTGTGACGGAAGAGCAGCACTCAGCCCGGTCAGGGCACCAGTTCGAGCGGGGCACGGACGGTCCGAAGGTCATCGTGGTCGGCGTCGACGGCTCCGACTCCTCGCTCCGCGCCGCCGCCTACGCCGCGGGACTGGCCCGGCGCCAGCACGCGCTGCTCGCCCTGGTGTACGTCCAGCCGGTGATGGCGGCGGGCGCCGCGTTCGGGGCTCCGGTGGCGGAGACGACGGACCAGATCGCCGAGGACCTCATCGCACAGATTCGCGAGGGCACCGAACAGGTCAAGGGGATCTTCGACGTCCGCTGGGAGTTCCACACGTTCCGCGGGGACCCGTACACCGGGATGGTGAAGGCCGCCGACGATCTCAAGGCGGACGCGGTGGTCGTCGGCGCGTCCGAGCAGGCGGGCCACCGGATCATCGGCTCGGTCGCGATCCGGCTGGTGAAGGCGGGCCGCTGGCCGGTGACGGTCGTGCCGTAGCGGTGGTCCCGGGCGCCCCCGCCCCGTCGTCGGACCGGCCGGTGACTGCTGGGATGAGGAATGCGCCGTTCAGACCGTTCGTCGCACCGTTCGTCGACGGGTCCGACCGTCCGCCGCACACTCCGGTCCGCTCTCTGTCCCGAATCGGGACCTTGCGATGCCATACGGCCATGACGGCCGGAACCACCATCACCCACGGGACGACGACCGCCGAGCACGAGCTGGCCGCGCTGCAGCGCGAGCACGGCCGACCGCTCTTCGCCCTGCTGCTGCGCCTGTGCGACGGCGACCGGCAGCGCGCCGAGGACCTGGTGCAGGAGACCCTCGTACGCGCCTGGCAGCACCCCGAGGCGCTGCGCGCCGACGACTTCGAGTCCGTACGGCCCTGGCTGATGACCGTGGGGCGGCGGCTCGCCATCGACGCGCGGCGGGCCCGGCAGGCGCGGCCCGCCGAGGTCGGGGACGCGATCCTGGAGAACGCGCGGGTGTGTGCCGATCACGCGGAACGGTCCGCGGCGACCCTCGATGTGCGGGAGGCTGTGAAGACACTCACTCCCGAGCATCGTGAAGTCCTGGTGCTCGTGTACTTCCAGGGGGCGAGTGTGGCGGAGGCCGCCACGGCGCTGGGTATCCCGCCCGGTACGGTGAAGTCTCGCGCGTATTACGCGCTGCGCGCCCTGCGCCGAGTCCTGCCGGGTTATGCGGCCGACCTGCGGTGAAACCAATGGTCGAGTCAAACCTCGGTAAAGCGCCTTGCTGAGGACCATGGTTGAGCCATCAGCTGTCTTCATCCGTGTTCCGGACTGGCACCAGTCCCGGATGCCCGGGGTCGGGCGACGCGCACGCACCGGAGGAAGGCAGGAAGGGATGCTGCACAGAGGTCAAGAGAGCACGGACGGCGCCGGCGGGGGCGAACTCACCGTCCCCATGGCCTGGTTGTACGCCGAGTACATCGCCGACGAGCTGCTGCGGACGGGCGACCTGATGCCGCCCACGTCCTTCGAGTTCCGCGCGGGTCGGGACGCGCTGGCACTCACCATCTTCCTCTCCGACACCAGCGGGGAACTCTCGGGCATCCGGGTCATCACGCAACTGGAGAAGTGGCTTTCGCTCACGGCGTACGACCAGCCCTGGCAGGACTGGGTCCGCGAACGTATGTCCAGGTTGGCGGCCGACGCACTCGACTCGGGGGCGCCGGCACCGGACTTGGACCTTGCCGCCGCCGCCTGGCGCTGGCTGGAGGAGACCGAGCTGCTCGCCCCGGACCTGGACGCCGTTCCAGGAGGTGGGCCCGTACTCGGTGAGGACGACGGACCGAAGGTGTGGACCCCGGCCTGGCGGCTCGGACTGCCGCTGGGGCATCTGGCGATCCATCTTTTCTAAATCAGACCAATCCGCGGGCCCCACCGCTCCGAACACCTAAGGTCTCGATTCGGTATGGGGCTTGAGTGATTCCGCGATCCGGTGCGTACCGGTGGGAGCAACACCACCCCACCCGTACCATCGGCACGAGGATTCGGCATGAGGTCCCTGGAACGGCATCGCGACGTCGGCGCATACGCGCTCGGCGTGCTCGACGAGGCGGAGGCCTTCCGCTTCGAGGACCACCTCATGGAGTGCCCCCAGTGCGCGGTCCAAGTGACCGAATTCGGCTCCGCCACACGGCAGTTGCTGCTGTACAAGCGGGCCACGCCGCGCTCCGTGCACCCCATGGCCCAACCCGGTCCCAGGCTTCTGGACCGGCTGCTCGGTGAGGTCGCGACCCGGCAGCGGGCCGGGCGGCGGCGCTGGCTGTTCGCCGTGGCCGCCGCGGTGGTCTTCGCCGTGGCCGGGCCCGGTATCGCGATCATGGCGGGCGGCGACGACGCGGACCGGACGCAGAAGGTCGAGGCGACCGACGAGCGGTCGGGCGTCTGGGCACAGGTCACCAGTGAGAACACGGTCTGGGGGAGCCAGATCGAACTGAAGGTGAAGGATGGGGCCGGGCCCCGCGCGTGTCATCTTGTCGCTGTTTCGGACGATGGCACGGAGGAGACGCTGACGAACTGGAACGTGCCCGAGCATGACGCTCGCGCCAGCACCATGATGGGGGCGTCTACTTTTCATCCTGACCAGATCGATCGGTATGAGTTGCGTACGACCGATGGGTTGCATCTGGTCACGCTTGACGCGCCGTGAGGTCTCGTACTTCGGGTGCTGCGCCGTTGTGGCTGGTCGCGCAGTTCCCCGCGCCCCTGCGTGCGCCCCTGCGGGGCGCTACTTCAGGAGGCGTGACATGCGGCGGTCCGCCAAGGGTTTGCCGCCTGTTTGGCACGTTGGGCAGTACTGGAGTGATGAGTCGCTGAAGGAGACCTCTCGGACTGTGTCGCCGCAGATCGGGCAGGGTTCGCCGGTTCGGCCATGGACTTTGAGGCCGGTTTTCTTTTCCGCCTTCAGGCGGCCGGCCGCCAGGCCGCGGGAGCGTTCGATCGCCTCGGTCAGGGTTTTGCGCAGGGCCTCGTACAGCCGCCCGTTCTCCTCGGGTGTGAGTGAGGCGGCCAGTTTGAACGGGGACATTCGCGCGGCGTGCAGGATCTCGTCGCTGTAGGCGTTCCCCACCCCCGCGATCAGGCTCTGGTCGCGCAGCGCGCCCTTGAGCTGGCGCCGCTCCCCCGCCAGCAGACCGGCCAGCCGCGCCTCGTCGAAGTCGTCGGCCAGCGGGTCGGGGCCGAGGCGGGCCACGCCGGGTACCTCCTGCGGATCGTGTACGACGTACACCGCGAGCCGTTTCTGCGTGCCGGCCTCGGTGAGGTCGAAGCCCTCCCCCGTCTCCAGGGCGACACGCAGTGCGAGCGGGCCCTTTCCGGGTTTCGGCGGGCCGTCCGGGAGGCGGTCACGCCAGTGCAGCCAGCCCGCGCGGGCCAGGTGGGTCACGAAGTGCGGGCCGCCGTCGGTGGCCAGGTCGAGGAACTTGCCGTGCCGGTGCACGGCGGTGACCTCGCGGCCCTCGAGGGCGGTGAGCGGTGGGTCGTACGTCTTCAGGACGCTGATCGCGACGGGCAGCACTCGGACCACCTCGTGGCCCACGAGCCGTTCGGTCAGGAAGTCCCTGAGCGCCTCGACCTCGGGAAGTTCCGGCATAGGTCCAGGGTGCCACCGCCCGCCCGGGTGCTCAGCTCCTGGGCGGCACCGCGAACTCGCACCACACGACCTTGCCGCCGCCGCGCGCCTCCACTCCCCAGGTGTCGGAGAGGAGGTCGACCAGGAGCAGACCGCGCCCGGAGACCCCGGATTCGCCTGCATCCCGGCGGCGCGGCAGGGCGCTGGAGGAGTCCTCGACCTCGACGCGCAGCCTGCGTTCGGGGGCGGTCAGCACGCGCAGGGTGACGATCGCCGGGCCCTCGGTGTGCATCAGGGCGTTGGTGATCAGCTCGTCCGCGATCAGTTCGACCTCGTCGGCGCGCTCGCGGGCGCCCCAGGCCCGGACGGCGGCGCCGATCATGTGCCGGGCCTCGCTCAGCGCGTCGGGGTCGGCCTGCGCGACGTGCTGCTGGAGCCGCCCGCCGGACTGTACGGCGGCCAGGCCCCGGCGGCGCAGGAGCAGCAGGGCCACGTCGTCGTCGCCGCCCCGCTCGTCGGCCACCTCGATAAGGCGGTCGGCCAGTTCCCAGGCGCTCTCGGGGCCTGCGGCGATGAGCGCCTTGAGGGTCCGCATCCCGTCGTCGAGGTCGGCGCCGGGCTCCTCGATGAGCCCGTCGGTGCACAGCACCAGGGTCTCGCCGGGCTCCAGTTCGAGGATGGCCACCGGGTAGGCGAGGCGTCCGAACTCGGCGGAGAGGCCGAGCGGCAGCCCGCCGTCGACCGGGACGCGCCGGCAGGTGCCGTCGGCGCTTCGCACCAGCGGGTCGAGATGGCCGGCTCGGACCACCTGGACCACCCCGGTGGCCAGGTCGGCCTCCGCGTACAGACAGGTCGCGAAGCGGTCGGTGTCGAGTTCGTCGAGGAACACGGAGGCGCGGGCCATCACCGTGGCGGGCGGGTGCCCCTCGGCCGCGTAGGCCTTCAGGACGATCCGCAGCTGGCCCATGACGGCCGCGGCGTGCGTGTCGTGGCCCTGGACGTCCCCGATGACCGCGCCGACCCGGCCGCCCGGCAGCGGGATCACGTCGTACCAGTCACCGCCGATGTCACGGCCGAGCTGGCCGCCGGAGGAGGCGGCGCGGTAGCGGACGGCGATGTCGGCGCCGGGCACGCTGGGGATGGTGCGCGGCAGCATGGCCTGCTGGAGGCCCTGGGCGAGGTCCTTCTCCTGCTCGTAGAGCATGGCCCGCTGGAGGCACTGCGCGATGCTGGTGCCGAGCGCGACGAGGACGGCCCGGTCCTCCGCCGAGAAGCCGTAGCGGTCGTTGTAGAGCAGACCCATCGCGCCGATCGGCCGGGCCTGCGCGATGAGGGGCAGGTAGGCGGCCGAGGTGACCTTCAGGTCGATGAGATGCGGCCACAGGACCGGGTACCCGGCCGCGAACTCCTCCGGCGACTCGATGAACCTCGGGCTGAGGGTCCGTACGACGTCGCCCATCGGGTAGGGCTCGTCGATCCGCGTGATGCGGGTGCCGGGCACGGAGGCGCCCGCCGGGCCCTCGGCGACCAGGCGGATCCGGCCGGCCTCCACCAGGCCCATGACGAGGCTGGCGGCGCCGAGGTGGGGGACGCCGGGCGAGTTCGTGAGGACGTCGATGACGTCCTCCACGGTGCGGGCGTGCGCGAGGGCCGCGGTGATGACCTGCACGACGTTGATCTGGCGGCGCCTGACCTCGTCCTTGGCGGCCTGTTCGGTACGGGTCTGGCTGTCCCGCAGCTCCTGCGTGGCGTCGCGGACGATGCCGATGACCCGGCGCGGGCGGCCCGTCTCGTCACGGCGGATGTAGCCCTGGGTGTGGGTCCACTGGAGGCCGCCGTCGCGGCGGCGGAGGCGGAAGTAGACGCCGTAGTTCTCGCTGCCGTCCTTCATGGCCTCGGAGACCACGGAGTCGATCCGGAGGCCCTCCATCCGGGGCACTCGCACACCCAGGCTCTCGGGGTGGCCGTCGTATTCGTCGGGGCGCAGGTCGAAGATCTCGTGTGCCAACGCGTCCATGTGGAACAGACCGGCGTCCAGGTCCCAGTCGAACGTCCCCATACGGTTGAGCGCCAGAATCGGATCCGGGTGGGCGGGCCAGTCGTCCGGGAGTGACAGGGCGCTCGCTCCCCGATCAGCCATGGGGCCACCTTGCCAGTGTTTGGCTGATTCTTCGACTTGTCCGACGTCTTTCGTCGGGCATCGTTCACTCGCCGACACCCTCGCAGGGGTCGTACGGGGCATACGAACCGTATGCGGTGCTTGTCTCGTCGGGAATCAAGCCGCCGCCGTCGGGGAGGTCGGGGATCTCCGGGACGGTGTCGGGGCCGATCTCGTCGCAGCCGTCCTGGGCCGTGCCGAAGCCGAGGTCGTCCGGGGACACGACCTCCTCGCCGGGCGGGTCGCCCTCCCAGCCGCCGACGAGCAGGGCTGCCGAGAGTGCACAGGCGGTGACAAGGGTTCGGTGCATTCCCCATTGTCTGCGTCACCCACTCGGCGCACGCAAGCCGAGACGGTCACCCAGCGTCACAATGGAGGAGAGAAGAAAGGGGTCCGCGTGGAGTGGTTCACCGCATCCGAGTACTGGCTGAGCCGTGTGCTCCTCCAGCGGGGCCTGGCCTGCGTCTATCTGGTCGCGTTCCTCGGCGCGGCCCTCCAGTTCCGGGCGCTCATCGGCGAGCGGGGCATGCTTCCGGTCCCCCGGCTGGTCGCCCATGTGCCGTTCCGGCAGGCACCGAGCGTGTTCCAACTCCACTACTCCGACCGCTTCTTCGCCGTCTGGGCCTGGACGGGGTGTGCGGTGTCGGTGGCGCTGCTCGCCGGGCTGGACGCGCGACTCCCGCTCTGGGCGGGCATGTTGCTGTGGCTGCTGCCGTGGGCGATGTATCTGTCGATCGTCAACGTCGGCCAGACCTGGTACGGCTTCGGATGGGAGTCCCTGCTCCTCGAAGTCGGCTTCCTCGCCGTGTTCCTGGGCAACGACGAGGTCGCGCCGCCGGTGGTGGTGCTGTTCCTGCTGCGCTGGATCCTGTTCCGGGTGGAGTTCGGCGCCGGTCTGATCAAGATGCGCGGCGACGCGTGCTGGCGGAAGCTGACCTGTCTCGACTTCCACCACGAGACACAGCCGATGCCGGGCCCGCTGAGCTGGTTCTTCCACCACCTCCCGAGGCCGGTGCACCGCATCGAGACAGCGGCGAACCATGTCACCCAACTCGCCGTCCCTGTCCTCCTGTTCACCCCACAACCCGTGGCGACGGCGGCAGCGTCCCTGATGATCGTCACCCAGCTGTGGCTGGTTCTGTCGGGCAACTTCGCCTGGCTGAACTGGCTCACGATCGTGCTGGCCCTGTCGGCGGTACGCCTCCCGGACACGGCACCGACATCCGTCCCGGACACCCCGCTCTGGTACGAGATCGTGGTCCTTTCCATCGCCACGGCACTGCTGAGCCTCAGTTACCGCCCGGTCCGCAACATGATCTCGCGCCGCCAGGTCATGAACCGCTCCTTCGACCCGCTCCACCTGGTCAACACCTACGGCGCCTTCGGCAGCGTCAACCGCATCCGGTACGAGGTGGTCGTCGAGGGCACAGCCGACGCCGTACCGCGCGAGGAATCCGACTGGCGGGAGTACGAGTTCAAGGGCAAGCCGGGTCAACCGGGGCGCTGGCCACGCCAGTTCGCGCCCTACCATCTGCGGCTCGACTGGATGATGTGGTTCGCCGCGCTGTCGCCCGCGTACGCCGCATCGTGGTTCGGCCCGATGACCGAACGCCTCCTGGAGAACGACCGCGACACACTCCGCCTGCTGCGCCACTCCCCGTTCCCGCCGGACGCGCCCCCGCGCTATGTCCGCGCTCGCCTCTTCCGCTACCGGTACACGACCTGGCGGGAGCTGCGGGCGACGGGAGCCTGCTGGGAGCGGGTGTACGTACGGGAGTTCATGCCGCCGACGCGGCTGGTCTCCGGGCCGGCTCAGAGGCCGTAGACGCGGCTCGCGGTGTGCGTGAAGACCTGCTCGCGTTCGCCCGTGTCGAGGGATGCGGTCAACTCCTCGGCCAGGGAGATGACTTGGCCGTACGTCGCCGCGAGCGTGCACACCGGCCAGTCCGAGCCGAACATCAGCCGGTCCGGCCCGAAGGCGTCCAGGGCCGTCTCGGCGTACGGGCGCAGGTCGTCCAGGGTCCAGGCCGTGGGGTCGGCCTCGGTGACCAGGCCGGAGAGTTTGCCGACCGTGTTGGGCAGGGCGGCCAGGGAGCGCAGGTCCGACGCCCAGGGTTCCAGGGCTCCGGAGACGATCGGCGGCTTGCCCAAGTGGTCGAGGACGAAGGTGAGTTGAGGCAGCGCCTCGGCCGCCTTCACGCACGCGGGCAGCTGGTGCGGGAGGACGACCAGGTCGTACACCAGGCCCGCTTCGGCGACGGCGGCAAGGCCTCGGCGTACGTCCGGGCGCAGCAGCCACTCCGGATCCGGCTCGCCCTGGACCTGGTGGCGGATGCCCTTCAGGTAGGCGCCGCCTGGGAGTTCACGCAGCCTCGCCAACTCGTCGGCGATGTCGGTCCGGGTCAGGTCGGTCCAGCCGACGACGCCCGCGATCAGCTCCTGCTCCGCCGCGAGTGCCAGGAACTCCGGGGTCTCCTCGGGCACGGTGATCGTCTGGACGAGGATCGTGCGGTCGACTCCGGCCGCGTGGGCCTCCGGCGCGAGGTCCGCCGTGGTGAAGTCCCGCCGCAGTGGGCTGCCTTCGGCGATCCAGTCCTGGTCCCGGACCGACAGATCCCACACGTGGTGGTGCGCGTCCACGACCGTCACGGCAGCTCCCATACGACCGGCAGGCCGGCGTCCGCGCCTTCGTCGGAGTAGTCGTGCACCACGTCGAGGAGTTCGGCCATCCGGGCCTGCCAGGCCACGTTGACCGGCAGTTTCTCCAGCTCGGCGAGGAGAAGGGCGTAGTCCTCGCACTCCAGGACGTGGAAGAGGTCGGTGCCGCTGCGCCAGATCGTCCAGGAGGTGGCGCCGGAGGCACGGATCGCGTCGGTCAGTTCGACGGGGACCTCGCGGTGGGCGGCGTCGTACTCGGCGACGCGGTCGGCGCGGACCTTGGTGTGCAGGGCGACTCTCATGACGGCTCCTCGGTGGTCAGGAGCCCGGTGACACGCAGTTCCTGCCAGCAGGCGGGAGGTACCGGGGTCGCGAACTGGGCGGCGGCGTCCTGGACTTCGGCCACCGAGCGGGCGCCCACGAGCACACTCGCGACGGCCGGGTGGGCCGCGCAAAAGGCGAGAGCGGCGGCCCGCAGGGTGATGCCGTGCCGCTCGGCGATCTCCCGTATGCGCAGGGCCCGTTGCAGCAAGTCCCCAGGTGCTTCGGCGTAGTTGTAGGTGGCTCCCGGCTTCGGGTCCGCCAGCAGACCGGAGTTGAAGGCGCCCCCGATCACCACGGAGACGCCTCGTTCGACGGCGGCGGGCAGGAGGTCGGCGAGGGCGCTCTGATCGAGCAGGGTGTAGCGCCCCGCGCACAGCACCACATCGACGTCCGTGTCGCGGACGAAACGCGTGAGCATCGCCGTCTGGTTCATCCCGGCGCCGATCGCACCGACCACACCCTCCGAGCGGAGCTTCTCCAGGGCCGGATAGCCCTCGTGGAAGGCCTGTTCGGCGTGGTCGTCGGGGTCGTGGAGGTAGACGACGTCCACCCGGTCGAGGCCGAGGCGTTCGAGGCTGGCCTCCAGGGTGCGGCGTACGCCGTCGCCGCTGAAGTCCCAGACGCGGCGCAGGGTGGCGGGGACCGCGAAGCCGTTGGCGAGGTCGTCGCCGCCCTCCTGGGCGGGCTCCAGTCGGCGTCCGACCTTCGTGGAGACCGTGAACTCCGCGCGGGGGTAGGCGCTCAGGGCCTGGCCCAGGCGGCGTTCGGACAGGCCGAGGCCGTAGTGCGGGGCGGTGTCGAAGTAGCGGATGCCGGACTCCCAGGCGGCGGCCACGGCCGCGTGCGCCTGCTCTTCGGTCACCTCCGTGAAGAGGTTGCCGATGACGGCGCCGCCGAAGCCGAGCCCGCTGACCGGGACGCCGCTGCCGCCGAGCGTGCTCACTGGCCCACCGGCCGCAGCCTGAGGCCCTGCATGCCGCCGTCGACGGCGAGGGACGTGCCGGTGGTGGCGCCGGACAGGGGGCTCGCCAAGTAGGCGATGGCGCCCGCGACTTCGGCGGCCGAGACCAGCCGGCCGCTGGGCTGACGGGCCTCCAGTGCGGCGCGTTCGGCGGCCGGGTCGGGGGCCGCGTCGAGGAGGCGGCCGACCCACGGGGTGTCGGCGGTGCCAGGGTTGACGCAGTTCACGCGGACGCCCTCGCGGATGTGGTCGGCGGCCATGGCGAGGGTCAGGGAGTACACGGCGCCCTTGGTCGCGCTGTACAGGGCGCGCTGCGGCAGGCCGGCCGTGGCCGCGATCGAGCAGGTGTTCACGATGGCGGCGTGCGCCGAGTTCCGCAGATGCGGCAGCGCGGCACGGGCCACGCGGACCATGCCGACCACGTTGACGTCGAAGACGCGGTGCCACTGCTCGTCGTCGTTGTCCTCGACGGTGCCCTGGGCGCCGATACCGGCGTTGTTGACGAGGATGTCGAGACCGCCGAGTTCGGCGACGGCGCCAGCCACCGCGTCCCGTACGGAGATGTCGTCCGTGACGTCGGCCCGATACCCGAACAGCGGCTTCTCGACCGACGACGGGTCCAGGTCGAGGACCGCGACCTGTGCGCCACGCGCCGCCAGCAGCTCCGCGGCGGCCCGGCCGATGCCGGACGCACCGCCCGTGACCAGCGCCTTGAGACCCTCGAAGTCGGTCATGCGGCCTGCCCCTTCTCCTTCGCCAGGTCGGCGGCCCAGAAGGTGCCGCCGGGGAACGTGAACTCCGCGATGGACTCCGGCCGCATGGTCGCGGAGAAGCCCGGCGCGGTCGGTGCCCGGTAATGACCTTGCCCGATCACCACGGGGTCGAGGAAGTGGCCGTGCAGATGATCGACGTACTCGATGACCCGGTTCTCTGTCGTGCCGGCCAGGGCGACGTAGTCGAACATCGACAGGTGCTGGACGAGTTCGCACAGGCCGACGCCGCCCGCGTGCGGGCAGACGGGGACGCCGAACTTGGCCGCGAGCAGCAGGATGGCGAGGTTCTCGTTGACGCCGCCGACGCGGGCCGCGTCGATCTGCACGACGTCGATGGCGTCGGCCTGGAGGAGCTGCTTGAAGACGACCCGGTTCTGGACGTGTTCGCCGGTGGCGACCTTGACGGGGGCCACGGCCCGGCGGATCGCGGCGTGACCGAGGATGTCGTCGGGGCTGGTGGGTTCCTCGATCCAGTAGGGGTCGAACTCGGCGAGCGCCTTGGTCCAGCGGATCGCCTCGTCGACGTCCCAGCGCTGGTTGGCGTCGATCGCCATGCGAATGTCCGGCCCGACGACGGATCGGGCGACGCGGCAGCGCCGCACGTCGTCATCAAGGTCCGCCCCGACCTTGAGCTTGATCTGGGTGAACCCGTCGGCGACGGCCTCGGCGGCGAGCCGGGTGAGCTTCTCGTCGTCGTAGCCGAGCCAGCCGGCGGAGGTGGTGTAGGCGGGGAAGCCCTTCGCCAGCAGGTCGGCCGTACGTTCGACCGCACCCTCGCGGCCCCGGCCCAGCAGGTCGAGGGCCTCCTCGGGGGTGAGCGCGTCGGTGAGATACCGGAAGTCGATCTGCCGGACGAGCCACTCGGGCTCGGCCTCGGCGAGCAACTGCCACAGCGGCTGACCAGCCCGTTTCGCAGCAAGATCCCACACGGCGTTGACGACGGCACCGATCGCCATGTGCATCACGCCCTTCTCGGGTCCGAGCCAGCGCAGCTGGCTGTCGCCGATCAGGTCGCGATTCAGGGTGCCCGGGTCCGCACACAACTCGTCGACGGACCGGCCGACCACATGCCCGCGCAGCGCGTCGATCGCGGCGACCTGGACCTCGTTGCCCCGCCCGATGGTGAAGGTGAACCCATGCCCCTCGTGCCCATCGACCGCGTCGGTACGCAGCACGACATAGGCCGCCGAATAGTCGGGATCAGGATTCATCGCGTCGGAGCCGTCCAGCTCGCGCGAGGTGGGGAAGCGGATGTCGTAGGTATCGACCGCGATGACGCGGGCGGGGGTCGGTGACACGGAAGGCCTTTCGGTCAGGGGGTACGGGATGTCTCTATGCCGGGTGAGGTAAGGCGCCCCCTAAGGGGCGCGGGGAACTGCGCGACAAGCCCCCACCGGGCCGCAGACGACGAACAACAGATCCAGCCGAGCTCTTGGCCATCAGTCCTGAGCACGTCCAGTCGTCACACGCGCGATCATGAGCGCAACCAGGATGATTCCCCCATAGATCGCCTGAATCCAGAACGACGGCACCTGAGCCAAGGTCAACAGGTTCTGCACAACCCCCAGCAACAACACCCCGGTCAACGCCCCGAACATCGTCCCCTTGCCGCCATCGAGACTGATCCCCCCGATGACAGCAGCCGCGAACACGGTGAAGATCATGTTGTTGCCCTGGTTCGCACTGATCGCCCCGACATACCCCGTCTGCATGATCCCGCCGACGGAGGCAAGAACACCGGCGACGACAAACACCCCGAGCATCACCCGCTCGACCCGGATACCAGCGGCGCGCGCCGCATCCGCGTTGCCACCGATCGCGTACAACGCGCGCCCGACGCGGTGGTACCTCAACACAAGCCCGGCAACGGCGAAGCACGCCCCGGCCACCCACACCGACATCGGCACACTGAGGAACGTGGTGGTGGCGAGAGAGTAGAAGGAGTCGGGCATGCCGAACAGGGTCTTGCCCTTGGTCGCACCGACCAGCAGTCCGCGCAGCACGATCAGCATCGCGAGCGTCACGATGAACGCGTTCAGCTTGAACTTGACGACGAGGATGCCGTTGAACGCTCCAACGACACCTCCGGCGACGAGGATCGCCAACAGGGCCAGTACGGCGGGGAATTCGGTCCCCCACCCGGACTGCGCGACCGGCAGCACGAGCAGCGCGCCGACGGCCGGGGCGATGCCGACGACCGACTCCAGGGAGAGGTCGAACTTGCCGGTGATGAGGACGAGCGACTCGGCGAGCACGACCATCGCGAGGGCGGCGGAGGCACCGAGGATCGAGATCAGGTTGCGCTCGGTGAGGAACGAGTCGTTGACCACCGTACCGAGCACCATGAGCAGCAACAGGGCCGGTACGAGGGCGAGTTCGCGGGCGCGGCGGAGGAGTACCGTCTTGGCCGAGCGCGGGTCCGGGGCCCGTAGGGGGGCGAGCGGCGGGGCCTTCGTATCAGCCATGGTCCACTCCTTCGATGGAGGCGATCAGCTCGTGGTCGTGCCAGCCCGCCGGGTGCTCGGCGACGACGCGGCCGTGGAAGAGGACGAGAACCCGGTCGCAGCGGCGCAGGTCGTCGAGTTCGTCGGAGACGACCAGGACGGCGGTGCCGTCCTCGCGGGCGCTGTCCATGCGGGCGAGGAGGGACTCCTTGGACTTCACGTCGACGCCCGCGGTGGGGTTGATGAGGACGAGCAGTTTCGGGTCGGAGGCGAGGGCGCGGGCCATGACGACCTTCTGCGCGTTGCCGCCGGACAGGTCGGAGACGGGCTGGTCGGGGCCCTCGGTGTGGATGTCGAGGCGTTCGATGAGGGCGGTGGCGAAGCCGCGTTTGCGGTCGCCGGAGACGAACCCGTACCGGCCGAGGCGCCGCAGGACGCTCATGGTGGCGTTGTCGCCGACGGTCATGCCGGAGACCAGCCCCTGTTCGTGCCGGTCGCGCGGGACGCAGGCGACGCCCGCTGTCAGCGCCGCCTGCACATCCCCGAACGGCAGCCGCCCGCCGTCGACTTGAGCCGTTCCGCCGGTCGGTGTGTACAGTCCGGCGAAGGACTCGGCCAACTCGATCTTCCCGCTCCCACTGGACCCGGCGAGCCCGACGACCTCACCGCGGCGCACGGTCAGGTCGATGTTCTCGTACGCCGGTGAGGTGAGCCCTTCGGCGGCCAGCAGCACCGGCGCCCCGGCCTCAACTCCCTTGGGGGTGAAGGCCTGTTCGGCGATGGTCTCCCCCGCCATGGCCTCCACGAGGGCCGTGCGCGGGAGGTCGGCGACGGGGGCGGTGGTGATCCAGCGGGCGTCCCGCAGGACGGTCACCGTCTGGCACACCTCGTACACCTCCTGGAGGTGGTGCGAGATGAACAGGAAGGTGACGCCGGAGTCCTGGAGTGCGCGCATCCGGGTGAAGAGCCGGTCGATCTCCCGGCTGTCGAGCTGGGCGGTCGGTTCGTCGAGAACGATGAAGCGGGCACCGAAGCTCAACGCCCGCGCGATCTCGACCATTTGGCGGTCCTCCACCTTGAGGTCCGCGGTGCGAGCCTCCGGGTCGACGTGCACATCCCAGGTGTCGAGGAGTTCGGCGGCCTCGGTGCGCAGCCGACGCCAGCTGATGACTCCGCCACGACCCGTCGGCTGCCGGTTGATGAAGAGGTTCTCGGCGACCGTCAACTCGGGGACCACGGTGGGCTTCTGGTAGACGCAGGCCACCTTGGAGCGCCAGGCGTCGCGGTCGGCGAGCGGAGGCGAGGGCTGGCCGTCGAAGCGGACCGTACCCTCGTCGGGCGCCTGAAGGCCGGTGAGGATGGTGACCAGGGTGGACTTTCCGGCGCCGTTGCGGCCGACGAGGGCGTGCGACTCACCTGCCAGGACGGTGAGTCGACCGTCCTGGAGTGCGGTGGTGGGGCCGTACCGCTTGGTGATGCCGCGCGCCTCGACGAGCGGCACGAGAGGGGGGTCCGGGTTCTCCCGTGGTTGGCTGCTCATCCGACCGTGTTGCCCCAGAGCGCGGCGTCGTCGACGTTCTCCTTGGTGACCAGGGGTGCGGGCAGCTGGTCCTCCAGGATGCCGCTGGGCAGCTTGACGATCGTGGAGTCGTGGTCCGTCGGGCCCGGCTCGAAGGTCTTCCCCGCCATCGCCGCCTTGATGTAGTACATGCCGTACTTGGCGTAGAGGTCGGCGGGCTGGGAGACGGTCGCGTCGATCTCGCCCTTGCGGATGGCGTCGAACTCCTGCGGGATGCCGTCGTTCGAGACGATCGCGATGTGCCCGGCCTGGCCCGTCTTCTTCAGCATCCCCTTGGACTTCAGGGTCTGGAGGGTGGGCGCGAGATAGACGCCGCCGGCCTGCATGTAGATGCCCTTGATGTCCGGGTTGGCGTTGAGGAGCGTGTCGAGCTTGGAGGCGGCCGTATCGGACTCCCACTTGGCCGGTATCTCCAGCACCTTCAGCTTGGGGAACTTCTCCTTCACACAGGCCCGGAACGCCTCCGACCGGTCCCGCCCGTTGACCGAGGCCAGATCGCCCATGATCTGCACGACCTTGCCGGACGTGATGTGCTCGCCGAGGTACTGGCAGGCCTTCTCGCCGTACGCGACGTTGTTGGCGCGTACGACCATGGCGACCTTGCCCTTCTCGGGCGCCACGTCGACGGCTACGACGGGCACGCCCTTGCGCTCGGCCTGGTCGAGGCCCGCCTCGATGGCGGCGCTGTCGAGGGGCGCGACGACGAGCCCCTTCACTCCCTGGTTGAGCTGGTTGTTGATGTCGGTGATCTGCTGCGAGGGGTCGCTGTTGGAGTTGACGGTCTTCAGCACGTCGACTCCTTCGGTCTTGGCCATCTTCGGCACGTAGTCGTTGTACGACTGCCAGAACGGCGAGGTCAGCAGCGGCAGGATCACGCCGACCTTGCCCGTCCCGTCGCCGTCACTGCCGCCCGAGGCGACGGAGTCCTTGGTACTGCCGCAGGCGCTGAGCACCAGGCCGGTACAGGCGGCCAGGGCCACCGCACCGAGCACCCGCGCCCTGCCCCGCTTCTCCCGCCGCGTCTCCCGCTTCCCCACTGTTCTGTCGAGCATCTGGCAGCTCCTCATCGAGCGTGATCGAGCAGATGCCCGCATATTTATCAGACCACTTCGGGGTTGGAACACCCCGCAGGGCCAATTTTCCTCGATTCTGACCGTAGTGGTCCGACCAACCTGCTGGTTAGACTGCGGCGCACCCGGCGACAGGAGGACACGGCATGGACGAGATCCCGGCCGGCAGCACTGAGGCGGCCCCGCAGAAGGGCACGGTGACGCAGCGCGCCATCGAGCAGATCAAGGCGATGATCGGCGAGGGCCGGCTGGAACCGGGCCAGCGGCTGCCCACCGAGCGTGATCTGGCCGTCCGGTTGGGCATCTCGCGCAGCTCGATGCGGGAGGCGATCCGGGCGCTCACGGTGATGGGCGTGTTGGAGGCCCGGCACGGCTCGGGCATCTACGTGACCCAGCTGGAGGCAGGCGACCTGCTGGAGACCTTCGGTGTGGTCGCGGACCTCTCGCGGGGCCCGCGGCTGGTCGAGTTGCTGGAGGTCCGGCGCATCCTGGAGTCGACGGCGACCGCGCTGGCCGCCGCGCGGATCACCCCGGACCAGCTCGCGGAGGTGGAGAAGCACCTCACGGCGATGAACGCAACCGACGATCCCGAGGAGATCCTCGCCCACGACCTCGCCTTCCACCGCGAGATCGCCGGGGCGGCGGGCAACGACACGATGGCGGCGATTCTCGATGGCCTCTCCTCACGTACGTTCCGCGCCCGCGTCTGGCGGGGCTACCAGGAGGAAGGTGCGTTCGCGCGTACGCGCCGCGAGCACGCGGCGATCCACCGCGCGCTGGTCGCCCACGATCCGGAGGCGGCGCGGGCGGCGGCTGCGGCGCATGTGGGCGAGGTGGAGGAGTGGCTGCGGGCCCAGCTCGAAACGTGAGCCCAGGGCTCCGCTGGATGCGCGGTGCGGAATCTGCGGGTCCGCTGTGGCTGGTCGCGCAGTTCCCCGCGCCCCTTCGGGCGCGGGTCCGCGATACCTGCCTGCTACCGGGCCCGTACTAGCCTGAGCGTCACCAGTTCGAACGGGCGTAGGCGTACGGCGATCCGGTCGCCGTCGAGCTGAGGTGCCGGCGCCTCTGCGAGCGGGCGTTCCAGCAGGTCGGTGACCGTGACGGACGTGAAGGCGAAGCCAGCGGTGAGTGTGGCGCGGGCGCGTCCGCCGTGGGCCTCGTGGAAGCGGACGACGACATCGCCGCTGCCGTCGTCGGCGAGCTTCACGGCGCTCACGACGACCGCGTCCCGGTCGACACTCACCAGCGGGGCCACGTCCCGGGCGCCGGTCACCCGCCGCTCGGGCAGGTTGATCCGCCAGCCCTCGCGCACCGCGTCGCCGATCCCGGCGCCCGGTACCAGTGCGTGCCGGAAGCGGTGGACGCCCTGGTCGGTCTCGGGGTCGGGGAAGCGCGGGGCACGGAGGAGGGAGACACGGACCGTGGTGGTCGTACCCCGGTCGCCGTCGGTGCGTACCGTGCGGGTCACGTCGTGGCCGTACGTCGAGTCGTTGACGATGGCGACGCCCCAGTCCGGCTCCGCCACATGGACGAAGCGGTGGTTGCACGCCTCGAACTTGGCAGCCTCCCATGAGGTGTTGGTGTGCGTCGGGCGGTGGAAGTGCCCGAACTGCGTCTCGGACGCGTACCGCTCGGCGTGCACGTCGAGCGGGAAGGCGAGCTTCAGGAACTTCTCGGTCTCGTGCCAGTCGACCTCCGTGTCGATCACCAGTTTCCGCTCCCCCGGCGGCAGCGTCAGCACCTGGGTGACGCGCGAGGCGCCGAAGGACCGTACGATCCGCAGCGAATCGCCGTCCTCACCTGCGCTGATCTCGTCGACGTCGGTCAGGTCGGTGACCGTGTTGCGGTAGAACTCGTCGACGTCCCAGGCATCCCACATGTTCGGGAAGTCGGGGTGCAGTTGGAGGAGGTTGGCGGCGTGGCCGGGGGCGACGGTCTCGCGGTCGGCCTCGATGTCGTACGCCGACACCACGAGCCCCGCCGCGTCGATCTCGACCCGGAGGAGCCCGTTGTCGAGGGTGTAGCCGCCGGCGAGGCGGGGCGTGCGGGCCGTCTCGCCGGTGGGCCCCGGAGTGCGGGCGCCGCCTGCCGGAACGCCATCGCGGCTGTGGGGCGCGGAGTTGAAGACGAACTCCGTGGATCCCTCCCCCGCCAGGGCGTGTTGGGCCGCGTCGATGATGCCGTTCAGCTCGGCGGCGAGTCGGTCGTAGGTGGCGCGTGCCTCGCGGTGGACCCAGGCGATCGACGATCCGGGCAGGATGTCGTGGAACTGGTGGAGCAGGACCGTCTTCCAGATGCGGTCCAACTCCTCGTACGGGTAAGGGAATCCGGTGCGGACGGCCGCGGTCGCCGCCCATAGTTCGGCCTCGCGGAGCAGGTGCTCGCTGCGGCGGTTGCCCTGCTTCGTCCGCGCCTGGCTCGTGAGGGTGGCGCGGTGCAGTTCGAGGTACAACTCGCCTACCCAAACAGGCGCGTTGGGGTATTCGGCCTCTGCCTTCGCGAAGAACTCGCCGGGGGTCTCCCACTCCACGGTGGCCGAGCCTTCGAGGTTGCCCAGCCTGGCCGCCTTGGCGACCATCTCGCGGGTGGTGCCGCCGCCTCCGTCGCCCCAGCCGGTCGGTGCGAGGGAGTGCCGGGCGACGCCCTTGTCCTTGAAGTTGCGGGCCGCGTGGGCGATCTCGCTGCCCTTCATCGAGCAGTTGTAGGTGTCGACGGGCGGGAAGTGCGTGAAGATCCGGGTGCCGTCGATGCCCTCCCACTGGAAGGTGTGGTGCGGGAACTTGTTGGTCTGCGACCACGAGATCTTCTGGGTCAGCAGCCACTTGGAGCCGGCCGCCTTGATGATCTGCGGGAGTCCGGCGGCGAAGCCGAAGGTGTCGGGCAGCCACGCCTCGTCGTTCTCGATGCCGAACTCGTCGAGGAAGAACCGCTTCCCGTGCACGAACTGACGGGCCATCGCCTCCGAGCCCGGCATGTTGGTGTCCGACTCCACCCACATACCGCCGGCCGGCACGAACCGCCCGTCGGCGACCGCCTTCTTCACCCGGGCCCACACCTCGGGCCGGTGCTCCTTCACCCACGACCACTGCTGGGCCTGCGACATGGCGAAGACGAACTCGGGCTCGTCCTCGATCAGCGCGGTCATGTTCGCGGTCGTACGGGCCACTTTGCGCACCGTCTCGCGCAGCGGCCACAGCCACGCCGAGTCGATATGGGCGTGGCCGATGGCACTGATGCGGTGGGCGGAGGGTACGGCGGGCTCGGACAGCACGGTCTCCAGGCGGGCCCGCGCCTGGGCCGCCGTACCGCCCACGTCCTGGAGGTCGACGGCGTCCAGCGCCTTCTCCACCGCCCGCAGGATCTCCCAGCGGCGCGCCGACTCCACAGGCAGCTCGGCCATTAGCTCGCCGAGCACCTCCAGGTCGATCACCAACTGCCAGACCGTCTCGTCGAAGACGGCCAGATCCATACGCGTGAGGGTGTACTGCGGTTCGCTGCCCGCGGTCTCCTTGTCGCCCAACTGGGTGGGCAGGAAGGGGTGGTAGTCGAGGATGACGGGGTTGGACGCGGCCTCGATGTGCAGCCGCACCTCCTCGCCGCCCTCGACGGGCGCCCCGATCCGCACCCACTGGTTGCGCGGGTTCAGCCCCTTCACGGGGGTGCCGTCGGGCCGGTACACCAGGCCTTCGCACTGGAAGCCGGGCATGTTCTCGTCGAATCCGAGGTCGAGCAGGGCCTCTACGGTCCGCCCGGCCCACGCCTGCGGGACGGTTCCGGTGACCCGGAACCAGCTGGTGCCCCAGGGCGCCCCCCACCGGGCGCCCACCTCGATCGGCTCGGGCACACCGGCCAGCCCCTCGGCGACGGGCACCGGCTCTCCGGGGGCGTGCCACACGGCCACGTCCAGCGGCACGGACTCGGGGTACACGGCGGGTCGGATGCGTTCGTCGAGGACACGCTTCAGACGGCCTTCGACCAGGTTGCGGTCGTCATGCATGTGAGGTGCTCCGAATCGACTCGACGGTTACCAGGCGTGCGTGACGGTCACGGGGGCGGACGCGGTGTACAGCTCCCCTACGGCGCGCACTTCGAAGCGTGCGATCTGCTCGCCCTGTTCAGGTGCCAGTCCGGCGACGAAGAACGCCCGCTGACCGGTGGCGCCGAGGAAGCGCCGGGTTCCGTCGGGGAGCACGCGGTGGAGGGTGTGGTGGCGTACGGGGACTGGGCCCGGGGCGGGACTCCAGGCGAAACGCAGGTCGCCTCCGGTGGCGCCGGTGATCTGTGCGTCGGCCGGGGCAGCGGGCGTCTCGACGCCGTTGTGAACGGCGATACCACCGAGCCGCCACTTCACCGGGTCAACACCGGTCGGGGTGAGTCGGACACCGAGCGCGTGAACGGTCCCGTTGGCGGTCAGGTCTGTGAGCTGCACGGTCGCGGTCTGCCAGCCGTTGACCGCATTCACGGGCATGCCGCTGTTGACCGAGTTCACAGGGATATACGTGTACGGCGGTGTCGCACCGGGTCCGCTCGGCTCGGCGATGGCAACGGCCAGCTCGACGTTCACACCCCCAGCGTCCGTGCGATGCGTCAGCTCGACAACCGTGTTCACACCGATCGGCAGCCGAGTCGCGTACACATCGAGAGTGACTGGCTCATCCAGTGAGCCACCGACCAGGACACTGCTCCCACCACGCCAGGCATCGGCGAAGTCGAACGAGACAGCGGGCCGCACCCCCTCCGTCCGCACCACCCACCGTCGCGACGGCAGCCGGTCCTGGAGCCCGAGGTGGTTCCAGGCGGCGTCCGAGGTGACCGCCCCCTCCTCGTACCACTTCACCCCGTGCCCGGTGTTGAACACACTCGCGAACGGAACCGCCGTCACCGTCGACCGGTCCGCGACCGACACCGCCGGCGCCCGCCAGCTGTCCGTCCCGTCGGGCGCGGCCGGGTCCAGCGACCGCCCGGTCCAGAACCGGTCGTCGGCCGCGTGGAAGTCGCCGGGGGTGCGGCCCGCGGGCAGGTGGTTGCGGGTCCACTCGGGCCGGTAGAACCCCAGCGAGACGACGTGCGCCCTGTTCGCCGGCACGATGGCGTCCCAGTTCACGGAGGAGTTCCAGCCGTTCGCCTCCACGTCCACGCCCGCCCACAACTCGTACCGGCTGCGCGCGAGTTGGTCGGCCGTCTGCCCTGATGACGTCAGCCTCGCCGCCGTCCAGCGGAAGTCGACGAACATGGAGTCGGCGGCCTGGAAGAAGGCCTGGTTCTGGCTGTTGAGCGCGCCCTGCCAGCTCACCGTGCCGTTCACCGTCATCGAGTCGTACCAGGTCACCCGCTGCCCCGCCGCCAGGGACAGCGCCTTCAACTCCCGTACGAAACCGAGCATGTCGGTGCCGAGCGCGGTGTTGCCGCCACTGGTCTCGGCGTTGACGAACCAGCCGTCGAAGCCGTACGCCGCAGCGACGGCGACGAGTTGGGCGGCCAGCGGATAGCGGCCCGCGGCGTCCTTCTGCACCAGGTCGCGCGTCCACTGCAGCTGTCCGCCGTAGGCGACGGGCGGCAGGAAGATGTTGCCGAGGACGGGTACGCCGTGCCGGTGGGCGGCGTCCACGATCGGCGCGTTCGGCGCGAGGATCAGGCCCTCGCCGGACGAGCCGCCCCAGAAGACGAGTTCGTCGATGTACGCCCAGTGGGTGAGCGCGTAGTAGTCGGCGGTGGCCGAGCCCTGGGAGGGGTTGGAGGCTGTCGGGCCGAAGGAGACGAGCGACTGGACGCGGGCCTGGCCGGACCGGGCGGTCGCGTTGGCCGGGGTCGGGGTGAAGCGGGCGGCGAGCGGCACGGAGGCCGTGTTGAAGGCGAGGTCGGCGTCGCCGGCCGCGCTCCAGGTCTTCAGGCTGCGCCAGGTGATGCCCGCGCCCGGGGTGCCCGAGGGCAGGGAGTCGGGGTACCAGTAGGAGGCGTACGGCGGTGTCGCAGCGGCGGCCGCGGAGGCCGCCACAGCCGGAAGTGCCGGAAGTGCCGGGAGCAGGGCGGCTGTTGTGGCGGCGAGCAGGACGGTGCGTCTGGTGGGGTTCACGAGCGGGTGCCTCCTTGTGGGGTGGGGAGTACCTGGTCGGGAGTGACGACTTCGGTGATGCCGCGCGCGGCGAGGTGGGCCGGGTCGTCCGCGCGCGTGTCGAGGACGGTGGCCGGGCGGGCCCCGTCGGTGGTGAGCCGGAAGAACGCGTCGAAGACCGGCCCGCCGGGCGCGCAGGTCGAGCGAGCGGCGGGGTCCGCCGGTACGACGAGTGCGGTGGTCCGGGGCTTCGGGGTGTGCGTGTGCTCGCGGGCCGCGCGCTCCAACACCCGGGCGGAGTCCTTGGGTTGCCGGTCGTTGGTCAACAGGCCGAGACCGTACTCGAGTTCGGGGAAGTCGGCGAGGTCGCGGGAGACGTCGTGGGAGCACCACCAGGTGATGCCCCACAGGTCGGGACAGTCGAGGGCGTTCGCGACGGTCGCCGCGGTGAAGGCGGCGGCGTGCTCGGCGGGGACCAGCGGCGCGGGCGCCCCGACCTCCTGGAGCCAGACCGGACGGCTCGGGTCGTCGGCCCACGCCTTGCTCAACTCGACGAGATACGCGGCGTGGTGCTCGGCCGGCACGGAGGTGCGGCCGTGCCGCTGGGCGGTGCCGTTGAACACCCAGGAGTGCACGGCGGTGACCGCGCCGCGCCGGGCGGCCTGGGCCGGGGTGAACGGCTGGTCGTCCTGGTACCAGGTCGCGTCGTACTCGGCGTGCAGATGCAGCCTGCCCGGGGCGCCCGCCTCGCAGGCGGCGAGCATCCGCTCCAGCCAGGCGTCGATCTGGTCGGCGGTCGCCCGGTCCGGGTCCGGATGGGGGCCTGCCGAGAACTGGTTGACCTCGTTGCCGAGGGTCATGCCGATGAAGTTGGGCCGGTCGGCGAGGGCGGCGGCGAGTGTGCGCAGGTAGACCGCCTGCCCCTCGACTACCTCCGGGTCGGTGAAGAGGTTCCGCCGGTGCCAGGTCCGTGTCCAGGCCGGCAGGAAGTCGAAGCTGCTCAAGTGCCCCTGCAGTCCGTCCACGTTGACGTCGAGGTCGAACTCGGCGGCGGCGTCCGCGAGTTGGACGAGTTGCTCGACGGCCCGGGGGCGGATCAGCGTGCGGTTGGGCTGGAAGTAGGGCCAGAGCGGGAAGACCCGGATGTGGTCGAGTCCGAGTTCCGCGATGGAGTCGAGGTCGGCGCGTACGGAGTCGAGGTCGAAGTCGAGCCAGTGGTGGAACCACCCTTCGCTCGGGGTGTAGTTGACGCCGAAGCGCACGGCAGGGGGCATGCGGTGTCCTTGCACTCGATGGGGGGTGTCAGCTCGATGGGGGGGGTGTCAGCTCGATGGAGTGTCGGCTCGGTGCGGGTGTCAGCCCTTGACGGCGCCCTCGCCGACCCCGCGGAAGAAGTACCGCTGGAGACAGGCGAAGAGGGCGATCAGCGGTGCCACGGCGATGACCGTGCCGGCGGCGACGAGCCGTTCGTCGTTGGCGAAGGTGCCGTGCAGATAGTTGAGGCCGATGGTCAGGGTGAACTTGGACGGGTCGCTGAGCACGATGAGCGGCCAGAGGAAGTCGTCCCAGGCCCCCATGAAGGCGAAGATCGCGACGACGGCGAGGGTGCCCTTCACCGACGGCAGCGCGATCCGCAGGAACCGCTGCCAGGAGTTGGCGCCGTCGACGAAGGCCGCCTCCTCGATCTCGTAGGGGAGGTTGAGGAAGGCGTTGCGCATCAGCAGGACGTTCATGGCGCCGACGCAGCCGGGCAGGACGACCCCGATGAGGGTGTTGTTCAGGCCGAGTTCCCGCATGGTCGTGAACTGGGCGATGATGATGCCCTCCACGGGCACGAGCATCGCGAGGATGAAGGCGAGCGTGGCCACGCGGCGGCCTCGATAGCGCAGCCTGGCCAGGGCATAGCCCGCGAGTGCCGAACCGACGCAGTTGGTCACGACGTTGGCGCCGGCGACCTTCAGGGAGTTGAGGGCGTAGTCCCAGACGGGGATGGTGTCGGCGACGCGTTCGTAGTTGTGGAGGGTCGGGTCGCCCGGCAGGAACTTCGGCGGCGAGCTGAAGATGTCCTCGGTCGGGCCCTTGAGGGACGTCGACAGCTGCCACAGGAACGGGCCGACGGTCAGGGCGAGGACGCCGAGCAACAAGGCGTAGCGCAGGACGAGTTCCCAGGCGCGGACGCGTCGGCCGTGCTCGTCCACGACCCGCCGTCTCCGGACGGGCGCCGGGCGCTCGGAAGGACGTACCGCCGTCGAAGGCCCCTTCTCCAGCACGCTCACGGGGTGTCCTCCCTGCGGTCGGCGCGCAGGACGAGGAGCATCAGCGCGACGGTGACGGCGAAGACGACGACGGACAGGGCGGAGGCGTAGCCGACGCGGCCGGTCAGGCCCGTGCCGGTGCGCTGGACCAGCATGACGAGGGTGGTGTCCTCGCCCGCCGGGCCGCCGTCCGGGCCGGCCATCAGGTACACCTCGGAGAACACCTTGAACGCGGCGACCGAGGACAGCGCGCCGACCAGGACCATGGTGGAGCGGACGGCGGGCGCGGTGACCGTCAGGAAGCGGCGTACCGCGCCCGCGCCGTCGACGGCCGCCGCCTCGTGCAGTTCGCGCGGGACGTTGGCGAGCGCCGCCAGGTAAATGATCATGTAGTAGCCGAGGCCCTTCCAGACCGTGACGGCCATCGCGCTCAGCAGAAGCAGCCACTGGTCGCTGAGGAAGCCGACCCGGCCGACGCCGATCGCCTCCAACAGCGAGTTGACCAGGCCGCGTTCGTCGAGCAGCCACACCCAGATGAGCCCGACGACGACGATCGACGCGACGACCGGGGTGTAGAAGGCCGACCGGAAGAAGGTGATGCCGGGGATGTTCTTCTGGACCAGCAGCGCGAGCAGCAGGGGCAGCAGGACGAGTGCGGGAACGACCCCGACGACGTACAGCGTGCTGTTGCGCAGTCCGATCCAGAACATGTCGTCGTGCAGCAGTTCACGGAAGTTGGCGAGGCCCACGAACTCGCCGGGGATCAGGGTTCGGCGGTCGGTGAAGGAGTTGATCAGGGTGGAGACGAACGGGTAGAGGATGAAGGCGCCGATGATCAGCAGCCCGGGGGCGGCGAACAGCCAGGGGCTGGTGGGCAGTTGGCGCCGTACGGACACCAACCGCCCCGGCCGCCGTGCACGTTCGACTGCGGGACTGGCCATGCCGGCCTCAGCCCTGCTGCTGGAGGAGCCGGTCACAGGCCTTGACAGCGTTGTCGAGGGCTTCCTCGGGGCTCTGCTTCCCCTGGAGCGCCCGCGCCACGGAGTTGCGCAGCTCGGTCTTCATCTGCTCGCTGAACAGCACGGGCGTGTAATTGACCGCGTTCTTCAGGGACTTGGCGGCGGCGATCCGCACCCGGGTCTCGTCGGTGCCGTCCTCCTCGGTGAAGTACGGGTCGTCGAGCGAGCCGGCCGTGCTGGGGAAGATGGCGACCTTCTTGGCGAACGACATCTGGTGCTCGGCGTCGGTGACGTAGTGCGCGAAGGCGACGGCGGCGGGCTTGCGCTTGCTCTGCGCGTTCACCATCACGCCCATGACGTACATGTTGACCTTGCCGGTGCTGGTGATCTGGTCGGTGATGCCGATGTTCTTGTACAGGTTCGGGGCCTGCTTCTTGAAGTTGCCGAGGTCCAGGGCGCTGCCCGGGTTCATGGCGACGGCGCCGGTCAGGAACTTCTTGCCGGAGGACTCGGGGGTCGCGGTCAGCGCCTGCGGGTCGAGCGCCTTGGCGTCGTACAACTCCTTGTACTTGGTGAGGAGTTCGACTCCCTTGGCGTCGTTGAAGGCGAAGGCGGTACCGGCGTCGTTCATGAGGGGGACGCCGTAGCGGCCGAAGTCCTCGATGGTGGGCACGTTGGCGAGCGTGGCGACCTTGCCGTCGCTCTTGTCGGCCAACTCCAGGGCGTCGGCGAAGAGTTCGTCGTACGTCTTGGGCGGTTGCTCGGGGTCGAGGCCCGCCTCCGTGAACAGGGACTTGTTGTAGAAGAGCGGGCCGGTGTTCAGATACCAGGGGAAGGCGTACGTCCCGGTCATGCCCGGGATCTCGTGGCTCGCCCATGCCCCCGGCAGATACTCGCTCTTGTACTGGGCGGCGGCCTTGTCGAGGTCGAGTGCGAGGCCGGCCTTGGCGAGTGGGGCGACGAGGTCCGGCGAGACGTTGACGACGTCGGGCAGGGTGCCGCCCGCCGCGTCGGCGCTGATCTTGTCGGCGTAGCCCTCGGCGGGCTGGTCGATCCACTTCACGTCGGTGCCCGGGTACTTCTTCTCGAAGTCGGCGACGAGCCCCTCGAAGTACGACTTGAAGTTGGCGCGGAGGTTCCAGGTCTGGAAGGTGATGTCGCCCTCGATCTTGCCGGAGGCGTCGGTGGAGCCGCTGTCGCCGCTCCCGGAGCCGCAGGCGCTCAGCGGCAGGACGACGGCGATGGCGGCAGCGGTGGCGAGAACTCTGCGGATGCGCACGGCGGACGGGCTCCTTTGCGGCGGCGGTGGCCAATGGTGCCGGGGCAGACCCTGCACGCCCCGCGCCGGGCAAGTCAATGGATTCCGCTCAGCTAAATTCATTAGTTGGTCAACATGCCAGGTCAGACAGTTGAGTTGGCGGTATTGCGGCCGATCACTAATGCGCTTTAGGCTTGCCTGGCTCAAGCGCATTAGTGCACAGCCACCGGGAATTGGGGAGCAGGGATGCCGGCCAAGCGGTCGCCCGCGCGCAGGCCGACGATGAAGGACATCGCGCAGCGCGCCGGGGTCTCCGAGAGTGCGGTCTCGTTCGCGCTCAACGGCCGCCCGGGGGTCTCCGAGGTCACCCGGGACCGAGTCCGGCGGGTCGCCGAGCAGTTGGGCTGGCGACCGAGCACCGCGGCGCGCGCGCTGTCCGGTGAGGGCGCGGCCACGGTGGGGCTGGTGGTGGCGCGCCCAGCCGACACCCTGGGCGTCGACTCCTTCTTCCTCCAGCTCATCTCGGGTATCCAGGAGGTGCTGGCGGAGCGTCATCTCGGCCTGCTCTTCCAGGTGTTGGAGGGCGTCGACGACGAGTGCGCGGTGTACCGCCGCTGGTGGGCGGAGCACCGGGTCGACGGTGTGCTGGTGGTCGACCCGCGCACGGACGACCCGCGCCCCGGCCTCCTCGACGAACTGGGCCTGCCCGCCGTGGTGATCGGCGGCGCCCCGGACGAGCGGCACCTCGGCTGGTCGACGGTGTGGGCGGACGACGCGGGCGCGATGGCCTCGGTCGTGGACGGCCTGTACGCGCTCGGTCACCGGCGGATCGTGCACATCGCAGGGCTGCCGGGCCTCGCCCACACCGAGCGCCGGATCCGGACCCTGCGCGCCGAGGCGCGGCGGCGCGGACTGACGGAGGTGCAGTCGGTGACCACCGACTACTCAGACGCGGAGGGCGCGGCCGTCACCCGCCGGGTCCTGGCGGGTCCCGCTCCCCCGACGGCCCTGATCTACGACAACGACGTGATGGCCGTCGCCGGGGTCGGCACGGCGAGCGAACTCGGCTTCTCGGTGCCGGCCGACGTGTCAGTGGTGGCTTGGGAGGACTCCGCACTGTGCCGCATGGTCAAACCGTGGCTGTCCGCGCTGTCCCGGGACAGCGCGGAGTTCGGGCGCACGGCGGCGACGGAACTCACGGCCCTGCTGGACGGCGGCCCGGCCCGCACGGTACGGGTGCCGGTGCCCCGGCTGATCGAGCGGGGCAGTACAGGGGCGGCGCGGCGGTGATGGCCGCTACGATGAACAGTCCGTCCGATCAGGGGGAAAGGCAAGACACTTGGGCGAGGAAGCGGACGTGACGGTCCCGGTCGAGGTGGATGGACAGAAGATCCTCGTTTCGGTCGGCCCGGCGGGGCAGCGCGTGCTCAGCGGGCCGGCCGAGGAGCAGGAGATCAGCTGGCGGACCCCACGACTGGAGACGGTCCTCGACAGCCTGACCGCCGTTGCGCGGGCCATGGGCACGCGACTTCAGCAGACCGGCGCGTCGAAGGCGACGGTCGAGTTCGGTTGCGATGTCTCCCTGGACACCGGCCAGTTGCTGGCCGTGGTGGGCAAGGCATCCTCGAAGTCCGCGTGGAAAGTGACGCTGGAGTGGACCGCGCCGGAGCCGAGGGAACCCCCGGAGGCGTAGCCATGGACCGTTGGAGAGCACTGCTGGAGGCCTCCACCGTCGCCCTGGACCTCCCGGGAGACAGCGGCGGCGGAACGGGATTCGTCCTCGCCCCCGGAACCGTGGTCACCTGCGCGCATGTCGTCGCCGGGGCGGACGCGGTGCGGGGCCGGATCGTGGCGACCGGGGCCGAACTCATGCTGCCTGTATCCGGCGAGTCGCTCCACCGAGCGTCGAACGGCCTGGACATCGCGTTCCTGCGCTTCGACGCTCCGGCGTCCTTCCCTTCGCATGTGCTCACCGCACCGCACGCCTCGCTCGGCGACCGTATGTGGGTGTACGGCCATCCGCGCGGCGACTACCGCGCCGGCCAGTGGGCCGCACTGGAGTACCAGGGCGACTCCCGGCTGGCCTTCGACGACCCCATACCGATGCCCCGCGGCTACGGCACCCCGGTCGGCGAGGGCTTCAGCGGCAGCCCGGTGGTCAACCAGCGCACCGGCGGGGTGTGCGGAATGCTCGCCCGCTCCAACAAAGAGGGCAGCACACATATGGTCCCGCTCTCCGAGATACTGGCCCGCTGCCGAGTCCCTGCGCCACCCGTCTCCTGGCTGGACACGCTGACCGACGAGCAGTTGCGGGCAGGGGCGTTCCGGCACCCCGGCGAACATCTGCACGACTATCTCGCCGCCGCGCGCGACGCCGCGGACGAACATCCGTACGCGCCCCTGCTGACCGACGCGCAGGACATACCCCTGTCCACGGTGTACGTCAGTCAGGACGCGTCGGACACCGAGGAAGCGGCCGACGATGGCCGCGACCGACGACGACCCGGCAGGGACCGGACGTCCGCCGAGAGCGTGCTCGCCGACAACCGCCACGTGCTGTTCACCGGCGGCGCGGGCACGGGCAAGTCGAGCCTGCTGCGCCGGCTGACCTTCGCCGCGACCTCCGCCTGGCTGGAGGACCCGGCGCGGGCACCGTCGTACGTACCCGTGCGGGTCGCCGCCGACCAGCTCCTGGACCTCCCGTTCCCCGAAGCGCTGGCACTGGCGGTCGGACGTGATCTGCACGGCCTGCGTCGCTCGCTGCCGCCGGCGTTCTTCGAAGCCGGACCACTGCCCGGCGTGGACTGGCTCGTCTGCGTCGACGGGCTTGACGAGGTCCTGGAGCCGGAGGACCGCGGCAAGGTCATTCGGCTGATCCAGCGCTGGGAACGCGAACCGTATCTGCGCTTCGTCGTCGCCAGCCGCTCGCTGGTCACCGCCGAGATGAACCGGCTGAACGCGTTGCGCCGCTACTCGCTGAAGGAGTTCGGCGACCAGGAGATCAATGAGGTCGCCCGTGCCTGGTTCACGGTGCTGGACGTGCCGGACGCCGGGCGGCGGGCGACGGAGCTGACGGAGGACCTGCGCCGCGGCCGCCTCTCCGAAGTCGCCCGCAACCCGCTCTACTTGACGATGATCTGCGTGGTCGCCGCCGTACACGAGCTCCCCCGCAACCCCGCCGAACTCTATGCGCGGTTCATCGGCATCCTGCGCGAGAAGGGGTCGGCGCGGCTCCGGCGCGGCGGCCGGGCCGGTCACGGCATCACCCCGGACCTGCTGGAGCAGGTGCACGCGGTGCTGTACCCGGCTGCCGAGTCACGCCAGAGCGGCGACACCCGGCCGCTGCTCGACCAGGTCAGGGAACTGCTTGCCGCGCGGTTCCCCGACTCGTCCCCCGACCGGGACACGGTCCTCGGTGCCCTCACCTTCACCGGGCTGGTCCGGCGTCGCGGCGCGGACCTGCACTTCCTCCACCACACCGTGCAGGAGTACCTCGCCGGGTACTCCCTCGCGGACCGCCTCAACCCCAAGGACCCTCAGGCGCTGAGGGCCGTACGCGAGGCGATCGCGGCCGAACGCCCGAACCTGGTCCTGTTCATGGCTGCCCGCTGGCACGAACAGGGCATGCCCCTGGAGGAGTTCCTCCGCACCGCCGTGGACGGCGGCGGATGGCGCGACCTGCTGCTGTGCGCGACGGTCCTGAGCGACGAACTGGCGGCGGACGAGGAGCTGACGAGACGGTTCACCTGGGCGGTCATCAAGCTGTACGACCGGTCCGTCACCGTGGGCGACCTCGACGTGGGCACGGTGCTGGACCGTCTGTACGCGGTGCTCGACGCACCGGGTCTGGCCAATGTCGTCACCGACCCCGACGTCCCGCACCAGCCGCGCGTCGAGGCGCTGAAGCACTATGTACGCCGTGCCGCCGACCGGGCGACGGATCTCGCCGCAGGACTGGCCGACGACCGGGACCTGCCGGGCAATCTGCGGGTCGTGGCGGCCTCGCTGCTCGCGCGGGCGGGCGACACCACGGCCGCGTGCCGCCGCCTGATCGACCTGGCCGAGGATCCCGGCCAGGTCCCCGAGACCCGCCAGGCGGCGGCCGTCGCGCTCCTCGCGCTGGATGCCCCCGCCGGAACGGATGCGCTCGGCATGCTCCTGCGGACTGCGGAGTTCACAGTGCCTGACGTCGAGAACACGCTGGGCATCCTCCCCGCCGACCTGCCCGAGGAAGCACGCACCACCCTGGCTGACGCCCTGCACGACAACCCCGTTCTGGCCGGGGATCCGCACATGACCCGCTACCTGAAGGGGAGGCTGCTGGCCCCCGTACGCCCTGGACTTCTCGAGGAACTGTGCGAGGACCCCTCCGTGCCGCTGCCCCTGCGGCACAGGGCGACATGGGGACTCTCCGAATCCGGCGGCCGGAGCACGGAGACCGTACGCCTCGTCTGCACGCAGGTCGTCGAGAGTGCCTTGTCGTCCGAGGACGCCGTGGCCTCGGCAGTCAGCGGCATCGACGATGTCGGGCTGGCGGAGCGCCTGGCACGGGACGAACGGCTGAGCGGCTACACCCGAACCCAGGCCGTCGAACGACTCGCCGAACTCGGTCGACCGTCCGTCGCGGTGGACTGTGTGGACCTTCTCATGGCTGATCCCGAAGACCAGTGGCTCCATAGCCGCCTGGCCCACCTCCTTCGCAAGCTCGGGGAGTCGACAAGGTGTCGGCAGATTCTGGTCGATGACTTCAACGATCCGGCACTCGCCGTCGTCGACCGGCTCGACCACCTGGCCTCACTGATCGGTCTGGGAGCCACAGACGTACTGCACACCCCCTTGTTGCGCATGGCGACAGATACGGACATCGGGGCAGCGGACCGGCTCGAAGCAGTGGAAGCCCTGGACGAGGTGGATCCGGCGGCCGGTGTCGATCTGCTGACCAAGATCGCGGCGGACAACGCCCTGCCCGGGGGCGTATGCCGGGACGCGGCGACGCAGCTGCTCAACCTGGGCGAGCGCGACACCGCGTCCGGATTGCTGCGGCGCGTCGCTGAGGACCCGCGCACAGGCGTGCGCGACCGCATCAAGGCTCTCGGCGCCCTGGCCGAGGTGGACCTGCGCGCCGCTTCCCAGAGTCTGCACCGCATCCTCGACGAGGCCGGACTGCCCGACGAACATCTGTGGCAGCTCCTCGACCTTGCCGATGCCCTGACGCCGGACGCGAAACTCCGCAGACGTTCGGAGGCGCTGATCGACGACGAGACCGTGCCCACGGATTCGCTGCTGCGGTTCGGCTCCGAATCGCGTCCGCACCGGACGGCCGTCGTCCCCAGCGTCCGGCGGGCCATGACCCGTATCGCGGAGGATCCCGCAGCCGAGCCCTACGACCGGGCCCGGGCTGCCGGCGACCTGATCGGGCTGCTCCCCTATCCACGCTGGAAAGCTCTCATGGCCGGCGTCAGCCCGGACCCCCTGCACTGTCTGAGCCTCCACCTGACCTTGGGAGGGTTTTCCCACCACATGTCCAACCCGACGGGGACGCAGAAGCTGGCCTTCTACCAGGACGACGAGGGCGTGATCACCCCGGCGGGCGCGCTTTCCGGTGTCGATCCCCACGAAGCCGCCACGCGGTGGCGCGACCTCGTCGCGCAGCGGCAGCCGGAAGCGGTCACACGGCTGGGGCACCTATGGCTCCTGGTGCACGACGAGAGCGTCTCCGCAGGCGTGCGGGAGCTGCTTCTCTCCTGGGCCCAGGACGTCACGGCTCCCCTCCAGGAGAGGATCGCGGCAGTCTCGACCGTCGGCGGAAACTTCGACGCGCGCTGGTTCGCCCTGGCCGCGAACGATGGCACGGCGCCGGAACTCCGCGCCGAGATCTGCGCGTACCTCCCCGCGAGTGGTGCCTTCAACCGCGTTCCCGTCGCCCGTGTCCTGGCGTCGGACCCGGCCTGCCCCGTCGAGGTGCGTGCGCGTGCCGCCGCTCTGCTCGCCGAGGATCTGGGCGAGGAGGGCCGTCTTCTCCTCCGGGCACTCTCCGGTCCCCACACCACGGACCCCGAGGCTCATCTCGCCGTGGCCGCCGCCTGGACGAAGCTGGACGTCGGGGGTGAGGCCGAGGCCGCCTGCCACCGGGTCCTCGACAGCGAAGAGGCCCTCGCCCGCCACCGCGTCCTGGCAGCGGGCGAGCTCATGAGGTGGCGCTCGGCACGGGGCCGGGCGAAGGAGGTCCTCCGATCGGTGCTCGCCGACCGCGGCGTGCCCGTCGCCGTACGGATCGAGGCGGCCGAGAAGCTGATCGCGGTCCGCGAACCGGCCGAGGCCCATCTGGGCCTGCTCCGTCTGGCCCTCGGACTCGAACCGAGCCCCGGGGACCGCGCCCGCATCCTCGACCTCCTGCCTTCCGACCTGCGGGCATGCGCCGTCCGCGTCCCCCCGGACCCGGCGGCGCGGGCGGTCTGACCCGGCCGGAGGACACGGCGGGCCCCGATGGGGACAATGACCGTATGCGGCTGAGGGGAACGATCCGTGTCACCACCGCACTGACGCTGGCGGCCGCGGTGGGCTGCACCGCGAGCGACCGCGACGACGATCAGGCGCGCACGAGCCCGCCGGTGTCGGCCCACGCCACTGGTCCGAGCCCCACGGCAACGCCCTCCCCTACCCCGACACCGGTCAACCCCGTCTCACTCCCGGGCCTGATCCAGCGCGAGCACAAGGGTTCCGGTCTGAAGCTCGGCGCCGTGCTCGCACGTACCTCTGCCTACACCAGCTACGAGGTGACGTACGAGGCGAACGGGCTGACGATCTCGGGTCTCATGAACATTCCCGCGGGCAAGGGCCCCTTCCCCGCGCTGGTGCTCGCGCACGGCTACATCGATCCGGCCGTCTACACCACCGGCCGCGGCCTCACCCGCGAACAGGACCTCCTCGCCCGCAACGGCTACGTCGTCCTCCACACCGACTACCGCAACCACGCCCGCTCGGACAAGGATCCCGCCAACGACCGTAACCTCCGCCTGGGTTACACCGAGGACGTCATCGGTGCGGCGATGGCTCTACGGTCGTCAGGGCGCCCGGAGATCGACACCGACCGTCTCGGGCTGCTGGGCCGGTCGATGGGCGGCGGGGTCGTCTACAACACGCTCGTGGTCACCCCCGGCCTGTTCGACGCGGCCGTCGCCTTCGCGCCGGTCAGTGCCCACCCGGAAGAGAACATCGACCAGTTCCAGCGCCCCGAGGGCGACCCGATCGTCGCCGAGATCGAATCCGCCCACGGCACGCCCAAGGAGAACCCCAAGTTCTGGCGAGAGGTCTCCCCCGTCACCTACGTCGACCGGGTCACCGACCCCCTGCTCATCCACCACGGCACGGCCGACACAACCTGCCCCATCCGCTGGACCCGCCAAACCGTGGCCGCCTTCGAGAAGGCCGGCAAGGACATCACACTGCGCACCTACCAGGGCGAGGGCCACACCTTCTATCCCCAGTGGAGCCGCTCGATGGACACCACCATGGACTTCTTCGAACGGCACCTGCGCTGAAGCCGGCGGGCGGTCACCAGGTCGCCGACCCCCTGGTGACCGCCCGATCGGTGCTCCTCAGACGTGGGAGCGGTACAGCCCGAACTCCGCGATCCGCACGGCCGCCCGCGTCTGTGTCACCCGAACTCGCCACCGCCGCGCCCGAACCGGCGCCGCCAGCAGCAGGATCCGGCTCGCGCCGATCGTGCCCGCGCCCGCGACCCGGGTCCAACGGCCCCCGGTGAACGCCTCGACGACGAAGGCCTCGGCCTGCTGCCCGTGGGCGATGTCCTCCGCGAGGCGGATCCGGTCCGCCGCCAGCTCCCTGCCTAGGTCGACGGTGACGACACCCGGGGTCCGGGTGACCGAGGCGCCGATCGTCAGGTCGGCCGGCAGTTCGCGGTCGACGCGCTCCCTGAACTCCCGCAGCCGGGTGACGTCGGAGGCGGCGAGAAGGCCGTCCGTGTCCGGTGGGACGTTGAGGAGGAGGACGGCGTTGCGGCCGACCGAGCCGAAGTAGATCTCGGTCAACTGGTCGACCGTCTTGGGCTGTTGGTCGGCGTGGTAGAACCAGCCGTCCCGGATGGACACATCGCACTCGGCGGGCCACCACTGCACGTAGTCCGCGACGGAACGCGCGGCCACGAGCGCGTCCCTACCGCCCATGTCCGCCGCGTCGTACGAGAGCGCGAAGTCGGTCTTGCCGTAGTCCTTCTCGGTGACCGGTACGACGCTCCACTCGTTCTCGCGCGCCAGGCCGCCCTCGTTGCCGACCCAGCGGACATCGGGCCCGGAGACGGCGATCGTGGCGTCCGGGGCGAGGGTGCGCACGAGGGTGTACCAGCTGTCCCAGTCGTACTTCTCGACCTTGTCCGGCGGGATGTGCCCCTGGGCGCCGTCGAACCAGACCTCGTCGACGGGTCCGTACTCGGTGAGGACCTCGTAGAGCTGGTCGAGCATATGGGCGCCGTAGTCCGTGGCGGGGAGGGTGAACGTCGGGCCGTCCGGACGGTCGTCGTTCTCGACCGGGGTCGGGATGGTGTGCTCGACGCGTGGGCTGCCGTTGGCGTAGACGCCGTGGAGGTACTGGTTCTCGTCGGCGGGCGAGATGTAGACACCGACCTTCAGCCCGTACCGCCGCATGGAGTCGGCGAAGGAGCGCAGCACATCGCCCTGTCCGTCCCGCCAACTGCTCGACGCCACCGAGTGGTTGGTGTACCGGGAGGGGTAGAGGACGAAGCCGTCGTGGTGCTTGACGGTGAGGATGGCGAGCTTGAAGCCGCCGTCGCGCAGGGCCCGCGCCCACTGGTCGGTGTCGAGGCCGGTCGGCTGGAAGACGTTCGGGTCCTCGTCGCCGGTGCCCCATTCGAGGCCGGTGAAGGTGTTGACGCCGAAGTGCAGGAACGCGGTCCGTTCCAGCCGCTGCCAGGCGATCTGCCGTGCGGTGGGCCGGACTTGGGAAGCCTTGGCGACGAGGACGTCGGCGGAGTCGGTGGCGCTGACGGGGATGCGGAAGTTCGGCTCCTGCGCGACCGAAGCCGCGGCCGAAGCTCCCGCCGGAGCCGTGGCTGCCAGGGCGAGCGAGGTGCCTCTGGAGGCGACGAGCGCGGCGGCTGCCGTGACGAAGAGACGTCTGGAGACTGTCATGGGGAACGGACTCCTCGGGTCAGTGGTCAGTAGATCAGCAAGTCAGTGGATGGTGGTCAAGTGCCAAGCAGCGGGCTGCTGTTGGTCCGGCGGGTACTGCACGAGCCGACCGTCGTCGGTCACGTGCACCGCCATCCGCGTGATCGCGTTGACGAGGGTGAAGCCCCCGGCGACCTGCTCCAACTCCCAGCGCTGCACGGTGTTTCCGGCGTCGCAGGTCTGCGAGGTGATCTCGACGCCGGGCTGGAGCGGGGTGTTGAGCGTGAGCTTCCCGCCGCGCACCTCGAGACAGCCGGTCCCGGTCCGCAGGGTGACGTATCCGTCGGGTGTGCGCCGCACCTCGGCCGTGAGGGAGGCGGCGCCCGCCCGCAAGGTGTACGTCCCGTCCGCGACCGGTACCCGGGTCAGGTCCCGCCAGCCGGGCGCGTGCCCGACAGCCGTCCCTCGCGCGGTGAACCGGTCGTACGTGGCGTCGGGATGCGGATCGCCCCAGGTGGCCTGAGCGACGTGGCGCAGCGCGGGGTCGGTGTCGACGGCGACCTCGTTCTCGGTCTCGCCGCGCCCGTTGTCCGGCCAGAGGCTGATCTTCGCGCCCGTGATCCCCTGGCTGGAGGCGACTTTCTCGCCCTCGAAGCTGCGCGGGTCCCAACTCTGGTCGTACAGGCCCTTGGTGTCGGTGTGGAAGCCGCCCCGGACGAGGTACAGCGCATAGGCCGCGTTCATCAACGGGTAGCCCTGGGCGAGGAGTTGGCTCGGCTTCACAGCCACGTTCAGCCAGTGCTCGACCGTCGTGCCCGCCGTCACCGGCACGGTGTTGGCGCCGGTCAGCCCGTCGTTCCAGATGCGCAGCTTCTTGCCCTTGGCGGCCACGTAGGTCTGGACACGGTTGACGAAGTCGATGAAGGCGTCCTGGGGTGTGGCGTTCGCCCCGTACTTCTCCTGCGCGTACCGCAGGACCTGCGGGTACCTGGCGAAGTCGGAGCCGAGCATGTACTCGTCGGCGCCCATGTGCCAGGAGCCGCCGGTGAACACCTGGGCGTATTCGTCGATCAGACTCGTGTAGTAGTCGAAGGCAGCCGGCTGGGTGATGTCGAGCCTGCTGGGCTGCTTGTTGCCGTCGGAGTCGGTGAGCTGGAGATCCGGCCGGTTCTCGATCCAGGGGTCCATGTGGCCCGGGGAGTTGATCTCCGGAATGATCTCGACGTGGTACCTGTCGCCGAGGGCGACGAGCCGCCGGATCTCGTCCTTGGTGTAGTAGCCCCAGGTGTTGGCCTCGGGGTGGGTGTCGCTCTTCACCTTGAGTTCCAGGAGCAGTTGGTTGAGCTTGTGGTACGCCATGTCGCGTACGAGGTTCTCCAGCCACTCGGTCGAGATGTGGATGTAGCAGGCGCACACGCCGACGCCCCGCTCCGCGTACCGGGGCACGTCGACCGTGTGTCCGGCGGGGATCCGGTCGCCCTGGGCGAGGAGTTGGAGGACCGTCCGGGTGCCGTAGAAGGCGCCGCGCTCGGTCGCGCCGGTCACCGACAGCCGTGCGCCCGCCCGGAGTTCGTGCCCCTCGGCGCCCAACGCGGCCCTGCCCGGCTGGACATCGATAACGATGTCACCGGTACGCGCACCGCCGCTGACGACGGGTACGTCACCATGCCCCGCGTCGCGCAGATCGTCGGCGAGGGTGTTCGCGACCCTGCGCTCGGGCGCGGAGTCGGCTACCAGCCGGGCAGAGCCGCCGTACCGGTAACTCCCCTGCTCCGGGGTCCAGTTGGTGAGCGCGGGCACGGTGATCGGAACACTCGCCGCCACCGTCTGCGCGACGGCCGGAACCGGGGCGGCGAGCAGCAGGAAGGCCACCAGCACACCCAGAAGCCGACGTCTTGGATACCTACTCATCTGGAAGCTCCCATTCATCGGAGGTGTGATGATTGAGCGCACCTCAGGTGCTGTCAATGGGGTCCGGAGTCAGGGAAGTTCGGCCAGTGATCGGATGACCAGCGGCTCTGTGGCCGGAACCGGCCGCCCCGGCGGGCAAAAAGTCCAAGAGGCCCGGCCCGAATGTCCAAGCTCGACGCCTTCGACGCCCCAGGATCTCCAGGCCCGACACCCCGGGATCCCCAGGTCCGACACCGCAGGTCCTCAGGCCCGACACCCCCGGGCCCGACGACTCTCGACGCCACTTGTACTCACGAGTAGCCTCATCGCCTCACGCGTAGCACGATGTGTCGCATCCACCCCGAGGAGCCCCCGTGACCAGCTGGGCCGGCCGTACCGCCACCGAGATCGCCGCCGCCGTACGCGAGAAGCGCGTCACGCCCCGTGAAGTCGTGGCCGAACATCTGGCGCGCATCGAACTGCTGGACGCCCGCGTCGGTGCGTTCCGCCGGCTGCGGGCCCAGGAGGCGCTGGCCGAGGCGGACGAGGTGGCCGCCCGCACGGATCTGGCCGACCTGCCGCTCGCGGGCGTACCCATCGCGGTCAAGGACAACCTGGGCGTGCGCGGCGAGTCGACCCGGCACGGCACCTCGGCGACGCCGGACACCCCCGCCGACCACGACCATGTCACCGTGGCCCGGCTCCGCGCGGCGGGCGCGATCGTCGTCGGCGTCACCAATGTGCCCGAGCTGTGCATCTGGGGCACCACCGAAGGCACCCTCGGCACGGCCCGCAACCCGTGGGACACCACCCGTACGGCGGGCGGTTCGTCGGGCGGCAGCGCGGCGGCCGTCGGTGCCGGGATGGTGCCGATCGCCCTGGGCAACGACGGCATGGGTTCGCTGCGCATCCCGGCCGCCAACTGCGGTGTCGTCACCATCAAGCCGGGCCTCGGGGTCGTCCCGGCGGGCATCGGCAACGGCGACTGGTTCGGCATGTCCGAGAACGGTCCGCTGGCGACGACGGTCGAGGACGCCCGTCTGATGCTGTCGATCCTCGCGGACACCCAGTTCGTACGGTCGGACGCGCACGCCGGCCGCAAGGTCGCTCTCTCGGTCCGCAGCCCCATCACCGGCGTCACCATCAGCAGACCGTACGTCTCCGCGGCGCGCGAGGCCGCCGCCCTGCTCGACGGTGCCGGTCACCAGGTGCGGCCCGCGGACCCGCCGTACCCGCTGTCGATCGGCGTCACCTCGTTCACCCACTGGACGGCGGGCACGGCACGGGACGCGGAGGGCTTCGACAAGAACAGGCTGATGCGGCGCACCCGGGTCCACGCGGCCATCGGGCGCCGGTTCCTCGGATACGTCGAGCGGGGACAGCACAAGGAGCAACTGCGCCGACGCCTGGAGCCGTTCTTCGCCGAGCACGACGTCCTGCTCACCCCGGCCCTCGCCCGCCGCTCGCCCGCGGCCGCCGCCTGGCACGAGCGGGGCTGGCTGCGCAACATCCTCGCCAACACCAACTACTCACCGATGACTCCCCCGTGGAACCTGACGGGCTGGCCGGCGATGGCCGTACCCTTCGGCACCCTGCCCTCGGGCGCGCCCTGCGCCGTCCAGTTGGTGGGTCGCCCGGGCTCGGAGGCCGTACTCCTCGACGTGGCACAGCAGTTGGAGGAGCTGCACCCGTGGCAGCGGACGGCTCCGCTCGCTCCGTGAGCCTGTAAGCCAGGTGGCGGTCAGCCGGCGATGAGGGCCTTGTGCATGATGTGCAGGCCCACCCGGCCGTGCCGGGGATGGTCGAACGCGTCCGGGACCGTGCCCAGGATCGTGAAGCCGAGCGAAGTCCACAGCTTGACCGCCGGGTTGGTCTCGACGACCGCGTTGAAGACCATGCCCCGATAGCCGTGGGCCTCGGCCTCGCTCAGGACGTGTTCGGCGAGCGCCCGGCCGATGCCACGACCCCCGCAGTCGGGGTCGACCATGAAACCGGCGTTGGCGATACGGGCCGCGGGGCCACCGTAGTTGGGGGTGAGAAAGGCGGAGCCGACGACAGCCCCTGCGCCGTCCTCGGCGACGTACACGCGCTTGGCCGGGCTCATCCACAGGGCGCGGGCCGCTTCCTCGGAGGTGTCCGGGTCCCAGGTGTAGGTCTCCGCGGCGGCGACGATGCGGTGCCAGAACGGCCAGATCCGCGGCCAGTCACCGGCCGCGGCTTCCCTGATGATCAGCATGGACGTGAGTTTTGTGGCACGCCCATGCCGACGTCAATCTCGACGGGTACTAGTCGACGCTGGGCAGGATGTGCGGCTCGGCGAGGTCGTCCTCATAGCCCGCCAGGCGGATCGGGGCCGACCTGGCCCACACGTCGAGGCTGCCGAGCCGGTCGCTCCGGTCGACTGGGGCCGCCGTGCGTTCCTCAGGGCCTTGTTCGACATTCGTCTTCTCCGGTGTCACCGCGCACTCCTTATGTGTCGGGTCACCCTCAGGACAATCGGGACCAGTCTGATGCCGGTCGCTCCACGTCCACTCGGGTCTTGGTCAAGAGCAGTAAGGACGCGGTGGCGCCGGTAACGGACCGTGGGTGTGGGTGGAACCCAGTCGTGCTGCCCGTCGGCTCCAGTATTAACCAAATGAGCGCATGCCCGCTCGATGGGGTGAAAACAAGCGGTAAAGATCTCACGTCGCTCAGTGTTCATTCAGCCATAATCTGGGGTTGTTTGTTACCTGGAGCACGGTTTGAGTGTCACCCGTACGGCTCAACCGACGGACCCTCGTACGGCATTGCCTGAACACGTCCGGCAGTTCAGCTCCCGTTGGCCCGCGCGCAAGTCGCCCATGATCTGCTGCCCGAAGGCAACGGCTGGTCCCGCGGTAGGACTCGGGAGGACTGACACATGGAGCTGCGCGGCGTCGAGGAGCTGATGGATCTGCTGCACGCCTGCCGGGGCACCCCCGGGCACGGCGGCGGCCCCTTCGCCGGTACGGCGGACTCCGCCGACCCCGTCGACCTGCACCAGCACGCCCTCCAGACGGCCGCCCTGCTGCGCCGAAGTCGCCCGGCCGACAAGGAACTCCAGATCGCGGGCCTGGTCCACGTCATAGGCCGACTCCTGGCCCCCGGCGACCCCACCCGCCACGCCCGAACCGCGGCGGACGCCGTACGGCACCTGCTGGGCGAACGGGTCGCCCGCCTCGTACACGACAGCCCGCACGCCACGGACCTGGACCCGCACGTCGACGCCGACACCCTGACCCTGCGCCAGGCGGACGAGGCCGGCCGGGCCCCGGGCTTCGACGCGGGCGTCCTGGAGGACTGGCGCACCCTGCTTGAACTGGTCGCGGAACAGCACTCCCGCCTCGGCGCCGTGGACTGAACCCCCTCAACCCTCGTACGCCTGGGGGCTGTTGACTGACGGTCCGTCATGAGACGGTACGCGGATGACGTCGCCGTACGGACTGGACGGACGGGTCGCCCTGGTCACCGGGGGCACGCGAGGCATCGGGCTGGCCGTCGCGGAGGCGCTGGTGCGGGCGGGAGCGCAGGTGTGCGTAACGGCCCGCGATCCGGACGGGGTTGCGCGGGCCGCCAAGACGCTCGGAGGCATCGGCCTGGCGGGCAACGCCGCCGATCCCACACACCTGTCCCTGTTGACCGAGTTCACACTCGACACCTTCGGCCGCATCGACATCGTTGTGAACAACGCGGCCACGAACCAGCCCTACGGCCCGCTCATGGACGCGAACCCGGACGAATGGCGCACAGCCTTCACCACGAACGTCGAGGCTCCCCTACGCCTGACGCAGCACGTATGGCGGGCCTGGATGCGCGAACACGGCGGCACGGTCATCAACATCTGCACGGAGGGCGCCACCCACGTAGGCCCCGACATCGGCGCATACGGCACCACCAAAGCGGCGCTGCTCCACCTCACCCAACAACTCGCGGGCGAACTGGCCCCCAAGGTCCGGGTCAACTCGGTCTCCCCCGGCCTGGTCCGCACAGAAATGGCCCGCTTCGTATGGGAGCCGAACGAGAAAGAGATCGCAACCGGCCTCCCCCTGGCCCGAATCGGCGAACCCAAGGACATCGCCCAAGCGGTCCTGTGGCTGGCATCAGACGCAGCAGAGTGGGTGACTGGAGCCGACCTACTGGTGGACGGCGGTACAAGAGTCAGAGCGGCACTGCAGCGAACCTTTCAGGGGCGCGGGGAACTGCGCGACCAGCCCCCACCGGCCGGCACACGCCCCACAACCCCCGCCTACCACTTACCAGGCGCGTAGTCCTTCAAGAACACCCCGTACAGATCCTCGCCCAACTCCCCCCGCACGACCGGGTCGTATACACGAGCCGCCCCATCCACAAGATCAAGCGGCGCATGAAACCCCTCATCGGCCAAGCGCAGCTTGTCGTAGTGAGGCCGCTCGTCAGTGATCCACCCCGTGTCCACCGAGGTCATCAAAATACCGTCGGCCTGGAACATCTCCTGCGCACTGGTCCGCGTCACCATGTTCATCGCGGCCTTCGCCGCATTCGTGTTCGGATGCCCCGCACCCTTGTACCCACGCCCGAACACCCCCTCCATCGCCGATACATTGACGACATACGCCCGCTTGCTCACCGCGTCCCGCGCAGCTGCTGCCATCGCCGGCCGCAACTTGCTGATCAGGATGAACGGCGCCGTGTAGTTGCACAGCTGGGTTTCGAGCAGCTCCACCGGGGAGATCTGCTCGATCGTCTGCACCCACGTGTTGGTGTCGACGACGTCGGGGACGAGCCCGCCCGCGTCGATGGCGGTGCCGTCGAGGTGCCGGGCGATGCTGGCGTTGCCCGCGACGAGGGCGAGGTCGGCGACCTGCTGGGCGTCGAGGCCGCTGATGCCGACGGGCAGCGCGGCCAGTCCGTCGACCGCGCCGGAGCCGAAGGCGCCGATCACCCGGTGGGCGGGCAGTTCCCCGGCGGGCAGCGGAGCGCTCTCGCCCTCGATCAGGGCGGCGTACGCAGAGGGCAGCCTGCGTACCGTCTGGGTCGCGTTGTTGATCAGGATGTCGAGCGGTCCCTGCTCGGCGATCTGGTCGGCCAGGGCCACGACCTGGGCCGGGTCGCGCAGGTCGGTGCCGACGACCTCCAGCCGGTGCAGCCAGTCGGCCGAGTCGTCCATGGCCTTGAAGCGGCGGATGGCGTCCTTGGGGAACCGTGTGGTGATCGTGGTGTGCGCGCCGTCGCGCAGCAGCCGCAGCGCGATGTACATACCGATCTTGGCCCGGCCGCCGGTGAGCAGCGCGCGCTTGCCGGTGAGGTCGGTGCGGGCGTCGCGGCGGGAGCGGTTGAGGGCGGCGCAGTCCTGGCAGAGCTGGTGGTAGAAGTAGTCGACCTCGACGTAGCGGGTCTTGCAGGTGTAGCAGGAGCGCGGGCGCTGAAGTATCCCCGCGATCTGCCCCTCCTCGGTCACCGACGACGGCAGGATGCCCTCGGTCTCGTCGTCGATGCGCTGGGCGGAGCCGGTCGCCGTGGACTCGGTGACCGCCTTGTCGTGGGCGGTCTTGGAGGCCCGGCGCTCCTGCCGGCGGCGCTGCTTGACCGTGCGGTAGACACCGGCGGTGGCACGGCGCACGGCGATGGCGTCGGGGTGGTCGACGTCCAGCTTGTCCAGCTCTTCGAGCACGCTGAGGCAGACGGCCATGCGCTCGGGGTCGATGCCGGGACCGTAGGAGACGCCGTCCGCGTCGTCCAGGCCGTCCACGGCCGTCGGGCCGTCCTCTGTCACCGTCATCGCGCTGCCGTTCCCTGGGGTCGCCTTCGTGGCGCTCCGACCGCGCCCGCTCTCGAACAGGCGATTTTACGGAAGCCCGACCCCAGTCACCAAACCCGCGACGATCATGACGCCGCTCAGGGGGCGCAGACGACGACCAGCGCCTCCACCTCGGCCGTGACCGCAGCGGCGAACCGATCAAGGTCCGGCACGGCTTCCGCGTCCGCGACCAGCCCGAAGTGAACCTGCCCCCGATAGGTCGAGATGGCGACCGCCAGCGACTGTCCCTGGGCGAGCGGAGCGAAGGGGTAGACCTCGGTGAGCGGGTTCCCACCGAGCCTGAGCCCGAGGCTGGGCAACGGCACGCTGGTGACAAGGATGTCGAACCACAGCCGGGCCGCCTGCTTCACCAGCGGCCCGCCGAGCCGGTGCCCGAGCGGCGGCACATGGTCGGCGAGCAGCGCGACCGCACCCGCGCCCCGTCCGGGCCCCGCGTCCTTGTTGCGGTCCATGGCGCTGCGCACGGAGTCGAGGCGCCGCAGCGGATCCGGATCGTCGACGGGCAGCCGCATCAGGTACCCGGAGAGCCGGTTGCCCTGCGGGTGCGCGGTGCGCGGACGCCGTTTGGAGACGGGGATGAGCGCACGCGGGGCGACTCCCTCGCTGCCGTCGCCGCGCTCGTCGAGCCAGCGCCGCAGGGCTCCGGCGACGACGGCGATGAGTACGTCGTTGACGGTGCCGCCGACCGACTTGCGCACCATGTGGATGTCGTCGAGGTCGAGGAGGACTCCGGCGGTACGCCGGGTGCCGCTCGGTTCGGCGACGAGCGCGGCGGAGGAGCGCGCGCCCAGGGTGTCCAGGCTGGACCGGGCGACGGAGGCACCGATGTCCAGCGCGCGCCCCACGTCGGAGAAGGCACCGCGCACCAGCCCGGGCAGCTTGCGCACGTCCGGGAAGAGACCGGCGGTCGGCGGATCGGGGCGCGGGCGGGGCGCCGGCAGGTCGAGGGGGTCCATGACACCGGCGGCGAGGGTCAGCGCGCGCAGGCCGTCGGCGAGGGCGTGGTGGAACTTGAAGAGCACGGCGAAGGAGGTGCCGTCCTCGCCGGGCAGGACGTGCGCCTCCCACGGCGGCCGGCCGCGCTCCAGGGAGCGTTCCATGAGCCGCCCGGCCTCGGCGTGGAAGTCGGCGGCCGGGGCGTGCAGCCGTACGTGGTCGAGCGGGTCGAAGTCCGGTGCGGTCTCGCGGGTGGCGCCCCCGAAGGCCAGCGGGAGCAGCGGCTGCCAGACGTCCCGGATGCGCATCCGCAGTCCGGGTACGCCGGCGGCACGGGCGGCGAGGAGATCGGCCGCGTGGGCTCCGGCGGTGGGCGAGTGGGACGAGAACACGCCGAGGGCACCCAGGTGCATGGGGTGCAGGTCGGAATCCATGTTCCAGAACGCCAGGTCGAGGGGGGCGAGCAGGTCCGAGGTCTCAGAGGTCAAGGGATCGCTCTCGCGTCGACGACGGGTGAGCCAGCAGTCAATCGCCTGCGGCCGATTACGGTCAAGTACGATCAAGCTACGCACAGTTAACAACGGATTAAGTCCCGCTGCTCCGCGAGCAGCGGGACTTAAGTGACTTATGAGGTTACGTCAGCCCACGCGGGCAGCCACAGGGCCGCTATTTCAGGGCGGGCGGCGCCGCGTCCGCGCCCGTTCCCCACCCGGACGGCTCCGAGCCGACCGTGAACTCCAGCGCACGCGCACCCCGTAGCAACGCGCTCGTCACATACGTACGGCTGTACGAAGTCCCGTCGACGGCCACCGACTGGACGTACCGTCGGCTGTCCGACGTACCCGGTGCCGTCACCGTGAGGGCGCCGAGCGGGTGGTAGCGGCGGTCGAGGGTGAGGTCGGTCCGGTCGAAGACCGGGGTGGACAGGCCCCAGGTGTCGTAGCCGGGCTGTACCGGGAAGATCCCCATCGCGGACAGGACATGCCAGGCGGACATCGTGCCCATGTCGTCGTTGCCCGTCATACCGGTCGGGCCGTCGGTGTAAAGGGTCAGCGCGGCGTGCACGACCTCCGTCGTCTTCCAGGGCTGACCGGTGGAGAGATAGGTGTACGGGGCGGTGAGGTCGACCTCGTTCTGGGGGTTGTACTTGTCCGCGTTGTAGTAGGCGTACGGGCCGTTCACCCACACCTCGCGGGCCGTCCCGGCCGGGTCCGCCATCATCCGGTCGTACGCGAAGAAGGCGTCGAGCCGGTCGTTGGCGGCCTGTCTGCCGCCGAGGAGGTCCACCAGGCCCGGCAGATCCTGCGGGACCAGCCACTGGTACTGCCATGCGGTGCCCTCGTGGAAGCCCTCGCCCTTGGCCGGATCGGGGTCGCCGGTGAAGGCTCCCGAGCCGTCCCGGGGCCGGAAGAAGCCGGTCGCGGGGTCGAAGACGGCACGGTAGCTCTGCGCCCGGCGGGCGTATCGGTCGGCGTCGGCCTTGTGGCCCAGGTCGCGGGCCATCTGGGCCAGCATCGCGTCGGACAGGGCGTATTCGAGGGTGACGGAGGCGCCCCAGTGGTAGTCCGAGTCGCCGAGCTTGGTGCGCGGGCGGCCCTTGAGGTAGGGCGCGAAGCCGTTCGCGATGTACTCCTGGTTGGCCTCACGCCCCAGCATGGGCAGGGCGGTGGGCGGCACGCCGTCGGCGTTCTTCTTCAGAGCGCGGTAGGCCCGCTCCTCGTGACCGTGCAGCAGGCCCTGCTGGTAGGCGTGGGTGAGGAAAGGGGTGACCGGGTCGCCGGTCATGATGTTGGTCTCGATGGCGCCGTAGCCCCACTTGGGCAGCCAGCCGCCCTCCTCGTCGATCTTCAGCACCGAGAGCGCCATGTCACGGGCCTCGCGGGGCGCGAGCAGCGACAGGAGCTGGGCCTGGGTGCGGTAGGTGTCCCAGAGGGACCAGTTCTGGTAGTACGTGAAGTCCCGCTCGCGGTGGATCTTCAGGTCCCAACCGGTGTAGCGGCCGTCGGCGTCGCTGCCGATGTTGGGGGCGAGGAAGCTCCTGTATAGGGACGAGTAGAAGGTCCGCCGGAGAGTCTCCGAGCCGCCGGTCACGCGCACGTCGTCAAGGCGCGCCTCCCAGGCAGCCCGGGCCGCCTCCCGTACGGCGTCGAACGAACGTCCGCCCTCGGCGCTCAGGTTGCCGGCGGCGCCCTCCGCGTCGACGTACGACAGTGCGGTGGTCGCCTCGACGGTGCGGTCGCCGTCGGTCGTGTCGAAGCGGACGTAGGCGCCGTCGCCGCCGGTCCGGGACCCGTCGGTGACCGTGGACCCGTCCCAGGTGCCGTACGCCGTGAACGGGCGGTCGAAGCGGGTGACCGTGTGGACGGTGTACGGCTTGGTGCCCCGGCAGAAGCCGGAGCCCGTGATCGTCGTACGGACGGTCCGGTCGTCCAGGATCTCGACCCGGTTCTCGACCTTGGTGTGCAGCGACTGGCCCGCGTTGAGGAGCACGTTGGCCTTGGTGGTCGCCGGGAAGGTGTAGCGCTGGACGCCGGTGCGGGCGGTCGCCGTCAGTTCGGCGTCGATGCCCGAATCCAGGCCCACCCGGTAGTAGCCGGGAGTGGCGCGCTCCTGGTCGTGGCCGTACTCGGCTGCGTAGGTCGCGTAGTCGGTGCTCGTGATGTCGCCGGTCGTGGGCAGCACCGGCAGATCGCCGCCGATCCGGCAGCCGACGCCGGAGAGGTGGACGAGGGAGAAGCCTCGGATACGGGTCTGGGAGTAGCGGTAGCCGGTCTTGTGCCCGGTGTCGGGCGACAGTTGCACCATGCCGAAGGGCACGGTCGCGCCGGGGAAGGTGTTGCCCTCGTTCTCCGTGCCGATGAACGGGTTGACGAGGTCGGTGAGCCGCTCGTCACGGGCATGGGCCGCGGGTGCGGAGAGCGCGCCCGCGAACAGGGCGGCGGCCGTCACCGCCCCCGCGGTGCGCAGCGTCCATCTCACAGGGCGGTCCTCCGTGGGCTCGGGCCGGATGGCGGCCGTGTCCCGCATCCGTTCCTCGCCGGGCGCCCCGATCCGCGCCGCGTCCGCCGGGGTCACCTCGGGGCCGTACGGCAACAGCCCGTTCGGCTCACTGGCCGGAGCCCGGACATGCCGACGGCCCCGGTGAGCACGGACTCACCGGGGCCGTCGGGGCGTGGGCGTACCGCCTATGACACGTGCTGGCCCTTCCCGAGGGCGATCACTCCGCCCTTGGAGACGGTGTACAGGTCGGAGTCGCGCTCCGGGTTGACGCCGATCGTCGCGCCCGGCGGGACCTCGACGTTCTTGTCGAGGACGGCCCCGCGCACGATCGCGCCCCGCCCGATGCGCACGTTGTCGTGCAGGATCGACCCCTGCACCACCGCGCCCGGATCGACGCGCACCCCGGGCGAGAGCACCGACCGCGTCACCTGCCCGCGTATCAGGCACCCCGCGCTGATGATCGACTCGCTGGCGATGCCGCCGGAGTTGAAGCGGGCGGGCGACAGCTGGCCGGAGTGGGTGTAGACGGGCCAGCTGCGGTTGTAGAGGTTGAAGGCGGGGCGCTCGGCGATCAGGTCCATATGGGCGTCGTAGTACGCGTCGAGCGTGCCGACGTCCCGCCAGTAGCCCTGGTCGCGTGTCGTCTCGCCGGGCACGTGGTTCTCGCTGAAGTCGTACAGCTGGGCCTCGCCCCGCTCGGTGAGCGCGGGCAGTATCGAACCGCCCATGTCGTGCACGGAGTCGCCGTCCTCGGCGTCCCGCTGGAGGGCCTCTATCAGGGCCTTGGTGGTGAAGATGTAGTTGCCCATCGAGGCGAACACGGACTCGGGGTCGTCGGCCAGTCCGGGCGGGTCGGCGGGCTTCTCCAGGAAGCCCTGCACGGTCTGGTTGTCGGAGCCGGGGCTGATCACACCGAAGGACGACGACTCGGTGCGCGGCACCCGGATGCCCGCGACCGTGACCCCGGCGCCGCTGTCGATGTGCTGGTTGATCATCTGGCGGGGGTCCATGCGGTACACGTGGTCGGCGCCGAACACGGCGACGTAGTCGGGCTGTTCGTCGTGCACGAGGTTCAGGGACTGCAGGATCGCGTCGGCACTGCCCAGGTACCAGCGCGGGCCGAGGCGCTGCTGGGCGGGGACCGGCGTGACGTAGTTGCCGAGCAGGCTGGACATCCGCCAGGTGGTGGTGATGTGGCGGTCCAGCGAGTGCGACTTGTACTGCGTGAGCACGCAGATGCGCATGATGTCGCCGTTGACGAGGTTGGACAGGACGAAGTCGACCAGGCGATACGTTCCGCCAAAGGTGACCGCCGGTTTCGCGCGGTCCGCGGTCAGGGGCATCAGGCGTTTGCCCTCTCCGCCCGCCAGTACGATCCCGAGCACAGAAGGTCCACCACGACGCATCGCCGCTCCCCTCACCGTGGTTGTGCAGGTTGCTTGCCCGTACGCCGGTCGCGCTAAGCCTGTTGACCTTTTTTGAGGATCTCCTCGTAGAGCCGCACGGTCCGCCGGGCCACCGCGTCCCAGCCGAACTCACCCACCGCACGCTCCCGTCCGGCCTCCCCCATGCGCCGGGCGCCCTCCGGATCACCGAGCACGGAGTCCAGGGCCCGCGCGAGGTCCGCCTCGAAGGCCCCCCGGTCCTCGTCCAGGGACACGAGCACGCCGGTCTTGCCGTCGTCGACCACCTCGGGGATGCCCCCGACCCGCGAGGCAACAACGGGAGTTCCGCAGGCCATCGCCTCCAGGTTGACGATGCCCAGTGGCTCGTACACCGAAGGACAGACGAACACGGCGGCGTGCGTGAGGAGTTGGATGACGTCCGGGCGCGGCAGCATCTGCGGGATCCAGAACACGCCCTCGCGTACGGCGCTCAGCTCCTGGAAGAGTTCGCGGAACTCCCGGTCGATCTCCGGGGTGTCGGGGGCGCCCGCGCACAGCACGACCTGGGCCGCCGGGTCGATGTCCCGTACCGCGCGCAGCAGATGGGGGACGCCCTTCTGCCGGGTGATGCGGCCGACGAACAGGACGTACGGGCGGTCCGGGTCGACGCCGATGCGGGTCAGGGCCTCGGTGCCGTGGTTCGGGCGGTAGAGGGTGGTGTCGATGCCGTTGTGCACGACATGGACGGTGGCCGGGTCGAGGGCCGGGTAGCAGGCGAGGATGTCCTCGCGCATGGCCCCGGACACGGCGATCACGGCGTCGGCGGCCTCGATGGCGGTGCGTTCGGCCCAGCTCGACAGGGCGTATCCGCCGCCGAGTTGCTCGGCCTTCCAGGGGCGCAGGGGCTCCAGGGAGTGGGCGGTCATCACGTGCGGGATGCCGTACAGGAGCTTGGCGAAGTGGCCGGCCAGGTTGGCGTACCAGGTGTGGGAGTGGACGAGTTCGCGGCCTTCGAGGGCGGCGGCGATGGAGAGGTCCGTGGAGAAGGTGCGCAGGGCGTCGTTGGCGGTGTCGAGCGACGGCCAGGACCGGTGGCGGATGACGCCGACGCCTCGGCCCTCGCCCCAGCAGTGCACCTCCAGGTCGGTGAGTGCGCCCAACTCCCGGGCCAGGAACTCGACATGGACACCCGCACCGCCGTACACATCCGGCGGGTACTCCCGGGTCAGCAGGCCCACACGCACCCAAAACTCCCTGTCTCGGCGGTTGGTTCCCACATGGTCACCCAGATGCGTCTCCCGGGGAAGACCGTGGGGGCCTGGTGAAGCAGCAGTCTCCGCAGATCCCGCCGCCGGGCACGCGGTAGTAGAGGCAGCAGCTGCGGCGTCGGAAGGCGGTGCCGGTGAGGGTGCCGGTCGGGGCGAGACGGGGGTGGGTGAACAGTGCGGCGGCGAGGGTACGGGCGCGCGCACCGGCCTCCGGGTCCGTGCCGCGGGCCCAGCGGTCGAGTTCGCGGGCCGCGCCGGCCAGTGCGGAGCCCGCGTTGCCCCACAGCAGGCCCTCGGCGACGCCGTACCGGGCGTGCAGGGCGGCCGTGAGGGGCTCCAGATGCCCTCGTACGACGATGTCCGCGACCGTCGCCGCGTCGGCGGGCCGGGGGCGTACCTCCGTGAGCCACAGGTCGTCGGGGGCGCTCGCGGCGGCGTCCCAGAGGAGGAGGCGGGGGTCGAGGTCGGGGACGCTGCCGTACAGGACCGCGCAGCCGAGGGCGACGGACCACAGTCTGGCCGCGAGCGCCTGTTGGGCGATGGACGCGGAAACCCGCAGCTCAGGGGCATGGAGACGGTCCGCGACCGTTTGGACACGGAAAGTTATGGAATCCGCGTAAACGTCCTCGCCGCGATGTGCGTAGGTCTGCGCGAGCGTCGGGGGTCGTACGGCGGGTGCTCCGGCCGTACGTAGTACGAAGAAGCCGCCGAGCGGTCGGAGGGCCGTGAGATCCGGGTCGAGGTCCACGGGGAGCAGTAGTACCAAGGAGAGCCGTAGTCGTGCGCAGCGGCTTCACCTCCGCGTCACCCACCCTGGGGAGGACGTTGGGCTCCACGTACTCCATCGGCAGTAGGACCCAATGGATGCTCTGGTACGACGACGTGGCGCGCGCGAGGGGGGATCGTAGTCACTATGGAAGCCGACCGTTCGCCGCGCCGGGCCCCGGGCCAGCGCCGCACGCAGAGGAGTTGCTCATGAGCGCCCTCGCGTTGTCCATCCTGCTGTCGCTCGTCTCCGCTGTCGCCTACGCGGGCGGAGCGATCGTGCAGGAGCGTGTCGCTGACTCCGAACACGGCCGGTCCTACGCGCCGATGCGCAGGCCGGTCTGGTGGGCCGCCGTGGCGCTGAACGGCTTCGGCGGCGTGCTGCACGTGGTGGCGCTGGCCTACGGGCCGCTGAGCGTCGTCCAGCCGATGGGCGCCCTGACGATCGTGTTCGCGCTGCCGATGGCGGCCCTGTTCGTGCGGCGCAAGGCCGGGGCGACCGCCTGGCGGGGCGCGATCATGGCGACGCTCGGACTCGCGGGGCTGCTGTCCCTGGTCGGCGCGTCCGACGCGCAGTCCCTGGGCACGACCGAGCGGGTGCTGCTGGCCGTGGTCACCGGCTCCGCGGTGGTCACGCTGATGGTGGCGGGCCGCGCGGCACACCGGCACCCGGCGGTGCGCAGCACGCTGCTCGCGATCGCGTCCGGTATCGCCTTCGGTATGTCGTCGGTGTTCACGAAGGTGGTCGCCGTGGACTGGTCCGGCGGCATCACGGCCGCGGACCTGCCCACGCTGGCCCTGATCGCCGTGCTCGGTGTCTCTGGTCTGCTGCTCTCGCAGGCGGCCTACCGGGGCGGCGGCCTCGCGGCCCCGCTCGCGACGCTGACGGTCGTGAACCCGGTGGTTGCGGCCGCGGTCGGCATCACGATGTTCGGCGAGACCTTCCGGTACGGCACCACGGGCACCATCCTCGCGCTGAGCTGCGGTGTGGTCGCCGCCGGCGGCCTGATCCTGCTCACGACGGAACGGCTGCAGCACAGCACCCACACCGACGAGCTGCCTGTGTTTCCTGACCCTGCATCCTCTGTTCCCCCTGTTTCAGCGCACTCGGCCCCGGAGCGGACAGAAGCCGGGCACGACGAGGAAACGGCGGAAGTGAGCGGCGAGACGGCTCCCGGGCCGGTCCCGGCCGAGGTCCTGTCGGCGCTCGCGGGACTTCCCCCGCAGCCCGACGCGCCCGCCCACGAGGACGACCTGGTGCCGGCCAACGCGGCGGTGCCGGCGCCCGAGCAGGAGGAAGTGCCCGTCGAGGGCCCGCCCGTCCACTTCGGGCCCTTCTACGGCGTCCCCTACGTGCCGATCCCGATCCCCGCCCTCGACCGGCACCGCACGCGGGTCAAATCCTGACGCCGCCGGCCCTCAGATAGGCCACCGGGTCGATGTCGGTACCGAAGCCGGGCCCCGTCCGCACCTCGAAGTGCAGATGCGGGCCCGTGCTGTTGCCCGTGGAGCCGGAGCGCCCGATGCGCTGCCCGGCCGACACGGACTGGCCCGCCTTCACGGAGATCGCCGACAGATGGGCGTACTGCGAGTAGCGGCCGTCGGCGTGCCGGATCACCACCTGGTATCCGAACGACCCGCCCCAGCCCGCGTCGACGACCTCGCCCGCCCCGACCGACTTCACCGAGGTGCCGGTGGGCACGGGGAAGTCGACGCCCGTGTGGTAGCCCTTCGACCAGGAGGAACCCGCCTTGTGGTACGGCGTCCCGGTCGCGGCGCTCACGGGCGCGCTGAGCGTGGTGGTGGTCGCCGGGGCCTTGGTCGCGGCGACCTTCTCGACGGCGCGCGAAGGGGCCTGCTCCGTCTTGGGCTTGGCCTTGGCCTTGCGCGCGGGCTCGGCGGTGGCGGGTGCCTCGGGCGCGGCCTTCGTACGGAGGTTCAGCCGCTGGCCGGGGACGATCAGGTCCGGATCGGCACCGACCGTCGTCCGGTTGGCGGCGTAAAGACGCTGCCAGCCGCCCCGGACCTCGCGTTCGTCGGCGATGCCGGAGAGGGTGTCGCCGTGCACGACGGTGTACATCTGGGCGGTGCCCGCCTGGGACTGGGGCGTGGTCTGCGGCTTGACGTCACGGACCGTCCGCTGGGACTTCCGTTCGGAGGTGCTCGATTTGCCCGAGTTGCCCGAGGGGTTGATGTCGGGGGTGTCGCCACCACGCGTGAGGCCCGCGCGGACCGAGCAGACGGGCCAGGCGCCGGGGCCCTGCCCCTTCAGAACCTTCTCGGCCACGGCTATCTGCTGGTCCTTGGTGGCCAGGTCCGCGCGCCCCGCGTAGACCGTTCCGCCGTACGCCTCCCAGGTGGACTGGCTGAACTGGAGCCCGCCGTAGTACCCGTTGCCGGTGTTGATGTTCCAGTCGTTGGTGGACTCGCACGCGGCGACCTTGTTCCAGGTGCTCACGTCCGCCGCGTCCGCCGCTCCGGCACCGACGAACGGCAGCGCGATACCGGCGCTGCCCGCGGTGACGGTGAGAGAGGCCCGGTTGATCCGGTTCGGCTGGTACCGGCGGTGCTTGCCGCGTACGGCCATGGAAGTGCCCCCTCACTATGCCAGTGGCCGCCAAAGTAAGCGCCACGAACAGGCCATGACAAGACGGCAAATCAGCCTCCGTACGGCCGAAGTACGCCTGATGAGACACCGAAGTGGCCGGGAATACGGGTCTGTTGCGTAAACGCTGAGGCAGGAGGGGGTTCTGGTGCGTATCTGCGTACGCAGGAACGGTGGACCCGGATGTGCGGTCGGCCTACCGGCACGTCAGGATGGCCCGAAGGGCAATACTGGCGAGCACGGCACAAACGGCACCATCGCTTCCAGGACCCACCGGCACCACCGTTTTCCAGGACCCACTAGGAGCCATCCGCATGAGCAACTCAGCCCAGATCGGCGTCACGGGACTCGCGGTGATGGGCCGCAACCTCGCCCGCAACTTCGCGCGCAACGGCTACACGGTCGCGCTGCACAACCGGACGGCGGCGCGTACGCACGCTCTGGTCGAGGAGTTCGGGACCGAGGGCGACTTCGTCGCGGCCGACACCGCCAAGGAGTTCGTGGCCGCGCTGGAACGGCCGCGCCGCCTGGTCGTCATGGTGAAGGCCGGTGAGCCGACCGACGCCGTGATCCAGGAGTTCGCCCCGCTTCTGGAGCCCGGCGACATGATCATCGACGGCGGCAACGCGCACTTCGCGGACACGCGGCGCCGTGAGCGCGACCTGCGCGAGCAGGGCATCCACTTCGTCGGCATGGGCGTCTCGGGCGGCGAGGAGGGCGCGCTGCTCGGCCCGAGCATCATGCCCGGCGGCCCGGTCGAGTCGTACGACTCCCTCGGCCCGATGCTGGAGAAGATCTCCGCGAAGGCGGCGGACGGCACCCCCTGTGTGTCGCACGTGGGTCCGGACGGCGCCGGCCACTTCGTGAAGATGGTCCACAACGGCATCGAGTACGCCGACATGCAGCTGATCGGCGAGGCGTACCAGCTGCTGCGCGATGTCGCCGGGTACTCCCCCGCGCAGATCGCCGACATCTTCCGCACCTGGAACACGGGCCGTCTCGACTCCTACCTGATCGAGATCACCGCCGAGGTGCTGTCGCACGTGGATGCGGCGACGGGCAAGCCGTTCGTGGACGTCGTCGTGGACCAGGCCGAGCAGAAGGGCACCGGCCGCTGGACCGTGCAGATCGCCCTCGACCTGGGCGTACCGGTGTCGGGCATCGCCGAGGCGGTCTTCGCCCGCTCGCTCTCCGGCCACGCGGCGCTGCGCGAGGCCTCGCGCGACCTGGCGGGCCCGAAGGCGACCCCGCTGAGCGAGTCGGAGGCGGCGGCCTTCGCCGACCGTGTCGAGCAGGCGCTGTACGCGTCGAAGATCGTGTCGTACACGCAGGGCTTCCACGAGATCGCGGCGGGCAGCGACGAGTACGACTGGAACATCGACCTCGGTGCGGTGTCCGCGCTCTGGCGGGGCGGCTGCATCATCCGGGCGGCGTTCCTGGACCGGATCCGCGCCGCGTACGACACCCGGGCGGACCTGCCGAGCCTGCTGTCCGACGAAACGTTCGCGCGGGAGATCGCGGGGGCGCAGGACGACTGGCGCGAGGTGCTGGTCGCGGCGACGCGGCAGGGTGTGCCGACGCCGGGGTTCGCGGCGGCGCTGGCGTACTACGACGCGCTGCGTGCTGAGCGGTTGCCTGCGGCGCTTACTCAGGGGCAGCGGGACTTCTTCGGTGCGCACACCTACCGGCGGACGGACCGGGAAGGGGCGTTCCACACGCTGTGGGGTGGGGATCGGTCTGAGGTGACCGGCTGAGGTTCTTTGGCCGCGGGCCCGGTGGGGGCTTGTCGCGCAGTTCCCCGCGCCCCTTCAGGGGCGCGGTTGCGCACCCGGTGTGATGATGGGCGGTCGAGTTTTTCGGCCGCCCATCCGGCGTCAGCGGGGGCTGAGGTTCTTTGGCCGCGGGTCCGGTGGGGGCTTGTCGCGCCGTTCCCCGCGCCCCTTCAGGGGCGCGGTTGCGCACCCGGTGTTTTGGGGCCTGACCACGTTCAGGACAGCGGTGGGCCCGGTTCTGGGGCGGGGGTTGGTTCGGGCCCCGGGGGCTGTGGGACCGGGTCCGGGGGTGTCGGGGGTGGGGTGGGGTCCGGGAAGGGGCCCGGAGTGGGGCTCGGTGGTACGGGGTGTGGGTCCGGGTGGGTCACGGGGTCCTCCAGCCAGTCGGTGCTTCGGCTCTGGACTCCTTCCCCGCGTACCCGACGCACGCGCCCTCACTCACTCCAGATGGGTCACGGCCGCCGCCGCCAGGCCCAGGCGGGGGCTGGACAGCACCGGTACCGCCGTTGTCGTCAGCAGCTGGGCCGGGGTCATGGAGGCCTGGGCGAGGATGATCGCGTCGGCGCTGTCGCCCGGGATCGAGTCCAGCGCGTCGGCCACCGTCCGGATGTAGGCCTCCGTGTCGCCCGCCTGGAAGAGGGCCCAGGCTCCGTCGACGAACAGTGTCCGTACGTCGGCGGGGAGCCCGGCGCGGCGCGCCTCCTCCTCGACGAGGGTGACCGTCGGCCCGAACGTGCTCTCCGAGGTCGCGACGACGACCACCCTCGGGCCGATGGCCACCGCGGCGGCGGCCATCGGACGGTCGACCCGCAGCACGGGCACCCCTACCTCGTCGGCGGCCTCCTCCGCGACACCGCCGATGGAGGAGCAGGTGCAGAGGACGGCCACGGCACCGTCGGCGACCGCCTGTTCCAGGACCGCCCGTACGTCGTCGGCCACGGACTCGGGCCCTGCCGCCCGGGCCCTGGTCAGCAGGTCCTCGTGGACGACGTGGGTGAGTTCCAGGCCCTGGTGGTCCTCGTCGCGCAGGGCGTCGAACACCGGGACGTGCACGGGTGAGGTGTGCAGCAGGGCGAGCATGGTGAGAGGCGTCCCCTTGTCTGACGTCAGAAGCGGTCGGGGTTCGCCGCGAGCCACTCCTTGGCGGCCTGGACGAGCCCGGGGTCCGCCGGCGGGGCCTCGGCAGGGTGACGCTCGGCCCACTTCACGACGTACGGGCAGAGGGGGGCCACGACGATGCCCTCGCGGGCGGCCATGGCGTACAGCTCGCGGGCCAGCGAGCCCGCGATGCCCTTTCCCTCGTGCGCCGGCTCGACGATCGTGTGGACCGGGACCAGCGCACGTCCGCGCGCAGCCAGCACGAAGTACTGGATATGACCCACGACTTCGCCCGCCGCCACCGCCTCCAGGCGGCCCTCCGCCCGGTCGTCGCGGATCTCGATGTCGCTGCTCATGGACACTCCCCTCGAAGGTTCACCGATACGCCGACTCGTCGGATCGTCAGGCCCTGGCCGCCTGCGGACTGCGTTCCTGGTCCGAGCCCGGTACCGGCTCGGCCGGGTCGGCGCCCAGCGCCACGACGCGGTTGCGGTGGTCCACGTGGACCACCCTCGGCCGCAGCGCCCGCGCCTCGGCGTCGGTCACCTGAGCGTATCCGATGATGATCACCAGATCTCCGGGATGGACGAGGTGGGCCGCCGCCCCGTTGATCCCGACGACGCCCGACCCCCGCTCGCCCTCGATGACGTACGTCTCCAGCCGGGCGCCGTTGGTGATGTCGACGATGTGCACGAGTTCGCCGGGCAACAGGTCGGCGGCGTCGAGGAGGTCGGCGTCAATGGTCACGGAGCCGACGTAGTGCAGGTCGGCCTGGGTGACGGTGGCTCGGTGGATCTTGGACCGGAACATGGTGCGCAGCATGGAGGTACTCCCGAAAGCTAGGCTCCCTGCCTGCGTATATGCAGGTCAAGGGCTGTTTCCTCACCCTGGTGAGGACTCGCGAGTCGAGTGCGACCAGCCTACGCAACGGCTGCCGTCCACCTCCGTGATACGCACCACTGCGGCCCGGGGGGGGGCGTCAGATCCAGGTGGGCACGTGCTCCTCGGCGTAGCGGGCGCCGAAGCCGCCGTGGGGCAGGATCTCGTCGATCGCGGCCAGGTCGGCCTTCGTGAGGGTGACGTCGGCGGCGCCCGCGTTCTCCTCGATGCGCTTCGGGCTGCGGGTGCCGGGGATGGGCACGATGTGCTCGCCTCGGGTGAGCAGCCAGGCCAGGGCCAGTTGGGAGACGGTGATGCCCTTGGCGGCGGCCAGTTCGCCGAGCCGGGTGACGGCGTCGACGTTCTTCTCGAAGTTGCCGGGCTGCCAGCGCGGGTCGCTGTTGCGCATGTCGGTGGCGTCGTACTCGCCGGCCGGCCTGGCGGTGCCGGTGATGAAACCGCGGCCCAGCGGGGAGTAGGCGACGAAGCCGATGCCGAGTTCGTCGAGGACGGGGAAGAGCTGCTCGACGTCGCGCTCGAAGAGGCTGTACTCGGTCTGGAGGACGGAGACCGGCTGTACGGCGTGGGCCCTGCGGATCGTCTCCGGACCCGCCTCGCTCAGACCGAAGTACGTCACCTTGCCCGCGTCGATCAGCTCCTTCACGGCGCCCGCGACGTCCTCGATCGGCACGTCCGGGTCGACGCGGTGCTGGTAGAAGACGTCGATGTGGTCGACGCCGAGGTGGCGCAGGCTGTCGTCGGCGACCTTGTGGATGTTGTCGGGGCGACTGTCGAGGCCGAAGCTGCCGTCCGCCAGGGAGGCCATGTCGAAACCGAACTTGGTGGCCAGGACCACCTCGTCGCGGAAGTCCTCGACCGCCTTGCCGACGAGGATCTCGTTGGAGCCGGTGCCGAAGCCGTAGAGCTGGGCGGTGTCGATGAAGGTGACGCCCAGCTCGTGGGCGCGCCGGATGGCGGCGACGCCCTCCTGCTCGTCGCCGGGGCCGTAGGCCATCGTCAGGCCCATCGCGCCGTAGCCGATCTCCGAGACGGTCAGACCCTCGCTGCCGAGTGTGCGGTGCTGCATGACGTAACCACTCCCGATTTCCGTCCCAAACCAAAACTTTCGTTTTGACTGTACGCCTCGACGGCGGCCGTTGCCAAACAAACCCTTTTGGGTGGGTACTCTTCAGCCATGAGCCCTTCGACCAGCGCGGACTCGACCCGCGACCGCATCGTCACCGCGGCGAGGGCCGAGTTCGCCCGGTACGGGATCGCCGGTGCGCGGATCACCCGTATCGCCAAGGCCGCGAGGACCAGCTCGGAACGCCTCTACGCGTACTTCCGCAGCAAGGAGGAGTTGTACGCGTTCGTCTCCGAGCAGGAGATGGCGGCGGTGGCCGAGGCGACCCGTCTCGACCCCACCGACCTGCCCGAGTACGCCGGGCGGGTGCACGACTACCTCATCCGCCACCCCGACCGCTTCCGGCTCATGAGCTGGGGCCGGATGGAGATGGCGGGCGACCCCGCCGACCTCGCCATGCGGGAGACCGTCCGCCGCAAGGTCGAACAACTCCACAGGGCTCAGGAGGCCGGCCAGCTGGATCCCTCCTGGGAGCCCATCGACATCCTCGTCTTCGTCAACCAGATCGCCATGGCCTGGCCCAGCCAGCTCGATCTCGTCGAGGCGGCCGGCGACCGGGTCCGCGACCCCTCCCTGGCGGCCCGGCGGGCCGCTGTCGTCGCCGCCGTACAGCGCCTCTTTCCCGCCGCCGTCGACAAGGCCCGTCGCCCGGCAGAGGCGCCCTGACCAGCAGGGGACGACCGTCACCCGGCAGGGGCGCGCGCCAGCGGGCGATCTCCAAGGCCACCGAACACACTGAGGCGGCGGTCAAGGACGTGTCCCTGGGCAGACTGCGCACCGGGGTGAGCCGGCTCGCCTCCGTGGCCGCCTGCGTGACGGGCGCGTCATTCCCGCCTGCCGGGGCATCAGCCACAAGCTCAGCTGAGGCCGTGGGAGAGGACGGCCGGTCGCGCCGCGCTGGACGCCGTACCCGTGCCCGTGCCGGTCAGGTGTTGGCCCGCAGCCTCCGGCGAGCGGCCCCGGCCGGTCGCGTCACCGCTTGCCGAGCAGATCCGCCGGAAACGCCCCCGCGACGACCGCCGCCTTGGCGAACCCCGCCCCCAGGACCGTCAGGCGTGCCACGCCCTCCGGGCCCAGGTGCTCGAACGGGGCCCGGTCCATGCGGTCGGTCGCCTGCTCGATGTCCTCGCGGAGTGCGACGCCTCGGTCGGTGAGTTCGCCGGTGGCGCCGTCCAGCAGCCCTCGGTCCCGTAGCCGGGCCGTCGCCGCGTTCCAGTCGTCCTGGGTCCAGCCACGGGTGGTCATCGCCCACTTCGGTGTCATGCCCTTGCCCGTGGCGGTGTGGGTCACCATCGCTTCGAGGCCGTCGAGGCCGGCGGACATCAGCGCGGCCAGGTGTCCGTCGCCCCGGTGCTCGCGCAGCAGGGTCGCCGCGTGCCAGAACGCCAGGTGCGGCTCGTCCGGGACGGCGAGGTCGGCGTGGGCCGAGTAGAGCGGCCGGGCGCCGCGCCCGCAGGCCTCGGTGGCGCGCAGCGCGAGTCGCGCGGCCTCCGCCATCTCCGCGGACGTCAGGGCCTCCTCGCCCAGCAGTCGGCGCAGCGTCGCGTCGACGGCACGCGCGCGTGCCGCGAGGACGTCCGCGGGGGCGGCGATCGACCACACCGCGGGCACGTGCCGGGACACGAGGTCGTGCTTGTAGTTGTAGAAGGCCGCCGTCACCGCGCCGGCCCCGACCGGCCCCAGCGCCGCCGACCGTGCGGCCAGATTGACGGCATGGGGATGGGTGATCCCGAGAGTGCCCAGCTCCCGGCCCAGATCGGGAGAGAAGTAGTGCGCCGCGTGCAGGGAGTTGAGCGGACCGTTGCAGCGTCGGACGGCGAGCGGCTCAAGGGCGGCAGTAGTCATGTCCGGCAGGTTACCGGTTGGTCACTACACGCAAGTCGTCGGCCGGGGGGCTCCGTCGTGGACTGGTCGCCCACCAGGGCGGGCAGCTGTGTAGCCGAGTACGCCTCCTCGTTCGCCCCACCGAATGGAGACCCGCATGATGTCCGACACCGCACGCCGCCGCGCCGCCGTGGTCGGTCTCGGCGCCCGGGCCCGGCTGTTCACCGAGGCACTGGCCGGTCCCTACGCGGACCGGTTCGAGCTGGCCGGCTTCTGCGATGTCAACTCGCACCGGATGGCGGTCCACAACGGCTGGCTCGCGGACGCCGACCCCGGCCGGGCGCCCGTACCCGCGTACGCCGCCGAGGACTTCGACGAGATGCTGCGCCGCGAGCGGATCGATCTCGTCGTGGTCACCTCCGTGGACCGCACCCACGACGACTGCATCGTGCGCGCCCTGGAGGCGGGCTGCGACGTGGTCACCGAGAAGCCGATGACGACCGACGCCGACAAGGCCCGCCGCGTCCTGGACGCCGTCGGACGCACCGGCCGCGAGGTGCGGGTCGCGTTCAACTACCGCTACAACCCGGTGCATTCGGCCGTACGGGAGCTGCTCGCGGCCGGGGAGATCGGCGAGGTCGGGTCGGTGCACTTCGAGTGGCTGCTCGACCTGCGCCACGGCGCCGACTACTTCCGCCGCTGGCACCGCGAGAAGGCCAACTCCGGTGGCCTCATGGTCCACAAAGCCACGCACCACTTCGACCTGGTCAACTGGTGGCTCGGCACCGAGCCCGAAACCGTGTACGCGCAGGGCGGGTTGTTCTTCTACGGCGACGAGGCCGGCCGGCGCCGCGGCCTCGCCCGGGACTACACCCGTGCCCACGGCTCCCCCGCCGCCCAGGACGACCCGTTCGCCGTACACCTCAAGGACTCGCCCGTGCTCAGCGCGCTGTACCTGGACGCGGAGGCGGAGGACGGCTACCACCGCGACCAGAACGTCTTCGGGCCGGGAGTGACGATCGAGGACGACATGGCGGTCCTGGTGCGGTACGCGACCGGTGCCACGCTGACGTACCACCTGACCGCGTACGCCCCCTGGGAGGGATACCGCATCGCCTTCAACGGCAGCGAGGGGCGGCTGGAACTGCTGGTGGAGGAGTCGACGTGGACCCGTCCCCAGGTCCCGGTGAGCGGCTCCGGGCCCGTGCTGCACGGCGCCGAGGTGGCCGACACCGTCGGGCGTACCGAGCTCACGCTGCGCCGCTTCTGGGAGGAGCCGCGCGTGATCAAGATCGCCACCGGTGAGGGCGGGCACGGGGGCGGCGATGCGCGCATGCTCCAGGACGTGTTCGGCGCCCGGGTCGAGGACCCCCTGCACCGGGCGGCGGACGCGGTCGACGGCGCCCGTTCCCTGGTCACCGGCCTGGCCGCGAACCGGTCCTTCGAGACGGGGCTTCCGGTGCGGACGCGGGATCTGCTGGACCTCTGACGTCAGAGGTCGCGCACGACGGCCCGTACGAGTCCGGTCTGGTAGGCGATGACCACGAGCTGGGCGCGGTCGCGGGCGCCGAGCTTGGTGAGGGAGCGCTGGATGTGGGTGCGGACGGTGAGGACGCTGAGGACCAGCTCCTCGGCGATCTCGGCGTTCGACCGGCCCTGGGCGGCGAGGGCGGTGACCTCGCGTTCGCGCGGGGTGAGGTCGGCGAGGCGTTCCGGGGGTGCGAGGAGGCCGCCGGGGGCGGGGGCGGTGAGGAAGCGGGTGATGAGGGCGCGGGTGGCGCCGGGCGAGAGGAGGGCCTCGCCGGAGGCGACCGTGCGGATGCCGGTGAGGAGGGCGTCGGTGGTGACGTACTTGCCGAGGAAGCCGCTGGCGCCGACGCGCAGGGCCTGGGCGACGTACTCCTCGGTCTCGAACATGGTGAGGATGAGGACGCGGGTGCCGGCCAGTTCGGGGTCGGCGCAGATCGCGGCGGTGGCGGCGAGACCGTCCGAGCCGGGCATCCGGATGTCCATGAGGACGATGTCGGGGTGGTGGGTGCGGGCGAGGTCGACCGCCTCGTCGCCGTTGGCGGCCTCGCCGACCACCTCCATGTCGGCGCAGGAGTCGATCAGCAGCCGGAACGTGCCGCGCAGCAGTGCCTGGTCGTCGGCGAGCAGGACTCGGATCGTCACGCGGTGGCCTCGTCTTCTTTCCGGTCCGCTCCCGGGGCGCGGGAGTGCGGGTCCTCGTCCGGGGCGAGGGGGTGCAGCGGGAGTGCGGTGGTGACCTCGAAGCCGCCGCCGGGGCGGGGCCCGGCGTAGAGGTCGCCGCCGACGGAGTGGGCGCGCTCACGCATGCCCATCAGACCGTAGCCGCCGCCCGGGACCGACGGGGTCGTGGCGGCCGCGTCGTTGGTGACCGAGACGAGCAGCCGGGAGGCGGAGTACGTGAGCCCGACTCGGGCCCCTTTGCCGGCGCCGTGCTTGGTGACGTTGGTGAGGGCCTCCTGGATGATCCGGTACGCCGTCAGGTCCACGCCCGGTGACAGGGGCCGGGGTTCCCCGTCAGTCGTGACGGTGACCTCGATACCGGCGGTCTCGCAGGTCGCGATCAGCTCGGGGAGGCGGTGCAGGCCGGGGGCCGGTTCCAGGGAGTCGGCGTCGGAATCGTCGCTCTGGCGCAACACCCCTACCGTGGCCCGGAGTTCGAGCAGCGCGGAGGAGGTGGTGGCGCTCAGTTCGTCGAGCAGCTTCTGTGCCTGTTCGGGGTGGGTGGGCGCGAGGTGGCGGGCGGTGCCGGCCTGGGCGTTGGCGACGGCCATGTGGTGGGCGACGACGTCGTGGAGTTCGCGGGCGATGCGCATCCGTTCCTCGGCGACCCGCAGCCTGGCCTCCTCCTCGCGGGTGCGCTCGGCGTACGCGGCGCGTGCCTGTACGGAGTCCGTGTAGTCCCGGCGCAGCCGGTCCCGGCTGCCGCCGACCAGGGGCAGCAGCAGCCACAGGACGGGGCCGATGGTGCGCAGCAGGAGCATCTCGTCCGTGGGTCTGTCGAACACGGCGGCGGTGACCACCACGGCGATGGTCACCGCACCGTACACGCGTGTCGTCCTGGGGTCGGTGCCTGCGGCCAGCCGGTACAGGGCGATCATCAGGGGCGCGAGCAGCAGGGGTGTCACCAGGTAGCCCAGGGCCACGGTGATCACCGTGCAGACCGTGGCCACGACGAGCGCACCGCGCGGGTAGGTGCGTGCCCGCAGCTGGGCGAGACAGGAGACGGCCGCGAGGGCTTCGGCGGGCCAGTCCTCGGGCGGCTGGGTGACCCCGGGGATGGCGATCGAGGCACCGAGAGTCACGGTGCCGAGCAGTCCCAGGACCAGGATCACGTCGGCGGCCGTGATCCGCCGCCCTGAGTAGCGGTCCAGGCTGGTGGTCATGTGTCTCTCCGGGGGAAGGGCGTGAGCCCATGGTGGACGACGCGGCACGAAATGCCGCGCGGGCCGCCCGTGGCCTTCGCCACGGGCGGCCCTGGGAGGGGCCGGGCCGGCCCGGTCAGACGCGGGCCTCGACCGGCTCGTCCGGGGACGGGTCCGGTACGGGAGCGAGTCCCGGGCGACGGGTGAGTGCCTCGCCCTCGACGTCGACGCGGGGCAGCAGCCGGTCGAGTCGGCGGGGCAGCCACCAGGCCCTGTCGCCGAGCAGGGCGAGGACGGCGGGTACGAGCGCCATCCGGACGACGAACGCGTCGAGGAGTACGGCGGTGGCCAGGCCGAACCCGATCATCTTGATCATGGAGTCGTGCTCGCCGATGAAGCCCGCGAAGACGGCGATCATGATGAGCGCGGCGGCCACGACGACCCGGGCGCTGTGCCGGAATCCCGAGACGACCGCCTGTTCGGCCGACTCGCCGTGAACGTACGCCTCCCGCATGCGTGACACGAGGAAGACCTCGTAGTCCATGGCGAGACCGAAGACGATGCCGACGAGGAAGATCGGCATCAGGCTCATGATCGGCCCGGTCTGCTCCACGCCGAACAGGCCCGCCCCGTGGCCCTGTTGGAAGACCACGACGACCGCGCCGAGCGCCGCGAGGACCGAGAGGAGGAAGCCGAGGGCCGCCTTCAGCGGGACGAGCAGGGACCGGAAGACCACCAGCAGGAGGACGACCGCCAGACCGACGACGGTGACCAGGTACGGGACCAGGGCCGCCTGGACCTTCGCGGAGATGTCGATGTTGAGGGCCGTGGTGCCGGTGACCTCGAAGGTGGCCCCGTCGGCCGCCGCCTCGGTCGCGGGACGGTTGTCGCGGATGGTCGTGACGAGGGTCTTGGTCCGCTCGTCGGTGGGGCTGGTGGACGGGGTCGCGGTGAACACGGCGGTGTCCCCCGCGTCGTTGAAGCGCGGTGTCGTGACGGAGACGATCCCCTTCGTGGCGCCGATCCTCTCGCCGATGCCCGCCACGGCCGTCTTCGGGTCGGCGGCATCCTTGGCGTCCACGACGATGGTCAGCGGGCCGTTGAAGCCGGGGCCGAAGCCTTCGGCCAGGGCGTCGTAGGCGCGGCGCTCGGTGGTCGAGGTGGACTTGGCCTCGTCGCCCGGCATGCCCAACTGCAGGGACGTCATCGGTATCGCCAGGGCGCCGAGGCCCAGGACGCCGAGGATCAGCACGGGGATCGGGCGGCGCAGCACGAAGCGGGCCCAGCGGGTACCGAGGTTGCTCTCGTCGTCCGGCCGGGACTCGGCCCCCTTCTGGGCTGCGGCCGTCTTCTCCTGCCGCTTCGTCCCCTTGCGTGCCGCCCTCGGCAGCACGGCACGCGGCCAGAAGCCCAGCACCGCCGGGACGACGGTCAGGGCGATGACGACGGCGACGACGACCGCGCCGGCCGCCGCGAGACCCATCTTGGTGAGCATCGGGATGCCGACCACCGCGAGTCCGGCCAGGGCGATGACCACGGTGAGGCCCGCGAAGACGACCGCCGATCCGGCCGTGCCCACGGCCAGCCCGGTCGCCTCCTCGGGGGTGTGTCCCTTGGATCGTTCCTCGCGGTAGCGGGAGACGACGAACAGGGCGTAGTCGATGCCGACCGCGAGGCCCAGCATCATCGCGAGGGTGCCGGTGTTGGTGGACAGACCGAGGGCGTCGGCCAGGACCGTGATCGTGAACATGGTGATGCCGACACCGAGGACCGCCGTCAGCAGGGGCAGCCCGGCCGCCGCGAGCGAGCCGAAGGTGATCAGGAGCACCACGGCGGCCATCGCGATGCCGATGATCTCGGCCACCCCGCCCGGTCCACCTCCGCTGTCCATCGCGTCGCCGCCCGTCTCGACGGTCAGACCGGCTTCCCGGGCCTGGTCGGCGGCCTTTTCGACGGCCGTCCGGCTGGCGTCGGTGATCTCGGACGACTTCACCTTGTAGGTGACGGTCGCGTACGCCGTCGAGGCGTCCTTGCTCACCGCCCGCGACTCGAACGGGTCGGCGACACCGGCGACCTGGGTGCCGTCGCCCAGGGCGTCCACGGCCTCCTCGACGGCCTTCCTGTTCTCGGTGGCGGTGACCTTCTGCCCGTCCGGGGCGACGAACACCACCCGGGCGGTGGCACCGTCGGCGGCGGCGCCGGGAAAACGCTCTCCCATCAGGTCGAACGCCTTCTGCGACTCGATGCCCGGCATCGAGAACTCCTCGTCGGCGGCCCCCGGCGCCCGCAGGGCGCCCAGCCCCACGGCGGTCAGTACGGCCAGCCAGGCCAGGACGACGTAACCGCGCCGTCGGAAGGCCAGACGGCCCAGTCGATACAGAAAAGTAGCCACGTAAGGGAACCTCACCTCGGGTTTCACGTACCCGAACAGGCTGTCCCGCCGAGGGCCCTGCGGTCGTCGTCCCAGTACTGGCACTTGGACCTACCGAAACGGGAGGAGCGCCTACCGAAACGGCAGTACATCGGTGGCGGTCGATCTCCTGCTCAGGTATGCCGCCGCGTCCTCCGGTACGTCCGTCACCGACGGGCCGGTCTCCGTCCGGTCGCCGAACTGCGTCCGGTACAGCTGCGCGTACCGCCCGTCCAGGGCCAGCAGTTCGTCGTGCGTGCCGCGTTCCAGGACGTGGCCGGCCTCGATCACGAGGATCAGGTCGGCCGCGCGGATCGTCGAGAGGCGGTGGGCGATCACGACGGCCGTGCGGTCGGACAGGGCTTCCGCCAGGGCCTCCTGGACCGCCGCCTCCGAGGTGTTGTCCAGGTGGGCCGTCGCCTCGTCGAGGACGACGACGCGCTGGCGGGCCAGCAGCAGCCGGGCGATGGTCATGCGCTGGCGCTCACCGCCGGAGAGGCGGTAGCCGCGTTCGCCGACCACCGTGTCCAGGCCGTCGGGCAGGGCGCGGACCAGGTCGTCGAGGCGGGCCCGGGTCAGGGCCTCCCACAGCTCGTCGTCCGTCGCGGTGGGCCGGGCGAGGGCCAGGTTGGCGCGGACGGTGTCGTGGAAGAGGTGGCCGTCCTGGGTGACCATGCCGAGGGTGCCGCGCAGGGAGGCGGCGCTCAGGTCGCGGACGTCGACGCCGCCGATGCGTACGGCGCCCTCGTCGGTGTCGTACAGGCGGGGCAGGAGTTGTCCGATGGTCGACTTTCCGGCGCCGGAGGAGCCGACGAGGGCGATGGTCTGGCCGGGTTCGGCGCGGAAACTGACGCCGTGCAGGACCTCGGTGCCGCCTCTGGTGTCGAGGGCGGCCACCTCCTCCAGGGAGGCGAGGGAGACGCGGTCGGCGGCGGGGTAGGCGAAGCGGACGTTGTCGAACTCCACCGCGACCGGGCCCTCGGGGACCTCGCGGGCGTCCGGTTTCTCCTCGATGAGGGGCTTCAGGTCGAGCACCTCGAAGACGCGCTCGAAGCTCACCAGGGCGCTCATCACCTCGACGCGCGCCCCGGCGAGCGCCGTGAGCGGCGCGTACATCCGGGTCAGCAGGAGGGCGAGCGCGACGACGGCGCCCGGTTCCAGGGTGCCGCGCAGCGCGAACCAGCCGCCGAGCCCGTAGACCAGGGCGAGCGCCAGGGCGGACACCAGGGTGAGGGCGGTGATGAAGGCCGACTGCGCGAGGGCCGTCCGTACGCCGATGTCCCGTACCCGGCGGGCGCGGGCCGCGAACTGGGCGGACTCCTCGTCGGGCCGTCCGAAGAGCTTGACGAGGGTGGCGCCGGGGGCCGAGAAGCGCTCGGTCATCCGGGTGCCCATCGACGCGTTGAGGTCGGCTGCCTCGCGCTGGAGCCGGGCCATCCGGCTGCCCATCCGGCGGGCGGGGACGACGAACACGGGCAGCAGGACGAGGGCGAGCAGGGTGATCTGCCAGGACAGGGTGAGCATCACGGCGAGTGTGAGCACCAGCGTGACCAGGTTGCTCACCACCCCGGACAGGGTGTTGCTGAACGCGCGCTGCGCGCCGATGACGTCGTTGTTGAGCCGGGAGACCAGTGCTCCCGTACGGGTGCGGGTGAAGAACGCGACCGGCATGCGCTGCACATGGTCGAACACGGCCGTCCGCAGATCGAGGATGAGCCCCTCCCCGAGCTTCGCCGAGAGCCAGCGGCCGAGAATCCCCAGGGCCGCTTCGGCGACCGCGATGAGTGCGATCAGCAGCGCGAGCCGGACGACCGTGCTCTCGTCGCCGCCCGACACGATCGTGTCGACGACTCGGCCCGCGAGGACGGGGGTCGCGACGGCGAGCAGCGCGGTCAGCACACTCAGGACGACGAAGCGGGTGATGCGGCGGCGGTGCGGGCGCGCGAACTCCGCGATACGGCGCAGGGTCGCGCGGGCGAAGGGGCGCCGCTCCTGATGGGCGGTCATGACGCTCTGCAGCTGCGTCCAGGCGGTGGTTTCCATGCTCATGGCAGCGACCGTACGACCTCAAGCAACATTGAGGTCAAGCGCCGACGGCCCACCCCGCTCCGTCGTTGCCCGGGTGGACAGCCCCAGGTCGTGCTCCCGCAACCCGATGTTGGTGCGGTGCGGAAAACCTCTCCGAACGTGACTGCGGTTTCCCCCTCCCCGTCCTCCCCCGCTCCGCCCCGGCGTCGGCGCATACCGGTGCGCCAGATCCTGTGCCTGCTCCCCCTCGTTCTCGTCGCCGTGGTGGCGGTGCGTCACCGGGACGTGCTCGCCGCGGGCTTCGGACATCTGGCGACGGCCAAGTGGCCCTGGCTGCTCGCTGCGGCCTGCGCGACCTGCCTGACCTGGGTGGCCGCCGCCGTCAGCCGACAGGGTGCCGTCGTCGAGCGGCTGCCCAGGCTGCGGCTGCTCGCCACACAGTTCGCGGCGGGCTCGGCCAACCATCTGCTGCCGACGGGACTCGGCGCGAGCGCGGTGAATCTACGGTTCATGACGGTGTGCGGTCTGCCGCTGGCCCGTTCCTCGGCGGCGCTCGCCCTGTATCTGCTGGCGGAGGTCGTCGGCCGGCTGGGCCTGCTGGCCGCCCTGCTGATCGCGTTCCCGCACGCCCTGAAACTCGGCGGCCTCGTCCCCGACTCGGCACTCGGCCCGCTGCTCATCGGCATCTGCGTGGTCCTGCTGGTGGCGGCGGGCGCGCTGGCCTGCGTACGCCGGCTGCGTACGGCCGCGCTCTCCTTCCTGCGCACGGCGCTCGGCGAGGCCCGTTCCGTGCACATGCGGCCGTCGCGGGCGCTGGCGCTGTGGGGCGGTTCGCTGGCGTTCCCGGCGTTGCAGGCCGCCGGACTGGCTGCCGTGGGCATGGCGTTGGGGCTGCCGGTGCCGCCCTGGCACATGGCGCTCGCCTACCTCGCGGCGACGGTCGCCGTGGCGCTGATCCCGACGCCCGGCGGTATCGGCTCGGTCGAGGCGGCGCTGATCGTGGCCCTGGTCGCGGTGGGCGCACCGGTGACCGTCGCCACGGCGGTGGTGCTGGCGTTCCGGATCATCACCGTCTGGGTGCCGCTGCTGCCGGGGGCGTTGACGCTGGGGGCGCTGGTGCGGCTCAAGGTGATCTGACACCCGAGCCGACACCCGGGACCGTTTGTGAAAATGGTTTCCAATAAGCTAGCGTGCGGAGACATGCCCACCACTTCCGCCGGCCCCCGGCTGCCCGTGACCGTGCTCTCCGGCTTTCTCGGCGCCGGAAAGACGACGCTGCTCAACCACCTTCTCGGCAACCGTCAGGGCCTGCGGGTCGCGGTCATCGTGAACGACATGAGCGAGATCAACATCGACGCGTCCCTCGTCCGGGACGGCGGCACCCTCTCCCGTACGGAGGAGCGGCTGGTCGAGATGACCAACGGCTGCATCTGCTGCACCCTGCGGGACGATCTCCTGGAGGAGGTCGAGAAGCTGGCCCGCGCCGGCCGCTTCGACTACCTGCTCATCGAATCGTCCGGAATCTCGGAACCCATGCCGGTCGCGGCCACGTTCGCCTTCGGCCGCGACGACGGCGCGAGCCTGCTGGACATCTCCCGCCTGGACACCATGGTCACGGTCGTGGACGCGGTGAACTTCCTGCCCGAACTGGACCGCGGCGACGACCTGCTGGAACGCGGGATCACTCCGGTCGAGGGCGACGAGCGCACGGTGAGCGATCTCCTCGTCGACCAGATCGAGTTCGCCGACGTCATCCTCCTCAACAAGACGGACCTGGTCCCCGGGGAGACGGCGGACCGCCTGGAGGCGACCCTGCGGCGCCTCAATCCGGCCGCCCGTGTGCACCGTACGGTCCGTGGCACGATCGATGCCGCCGAAGTCCTCGGCACCGGCCTGTTCGACCTGGAGAAGGCCGAGCAAGCCCCGGGCTGGGTGGCCGAGTTGAACGGCGACCATGTCCCGGAGACGGAGGAGTACGGCATCTCCTCGCTCGTCCTGCGCGACCCGCGCCCCTTCCACCCCGGCCGCCTCTGGGACCTCCTCACCGGCCCGCTCAACGCGGGCGAATACGGCCAAGTGCTGCGCTCCAAGGGCTTCTTCACCCTCGCCTCCCGTCCCGGCACGACAGGACTGTGGTCGCAGGCGGGTTCGGTGGCCCGCTTCGAACCCCTGGCGGCGGGCGGCGAATCCCCCGTACAGGGCCAGGAGTTGGTGTTCATCGGCACCGATCTTCGCCGCCAGTCGCTGCGACTGGCGCTTTCGCGCTGCCTGTTGACGGAGGCGGAACTGGCCGTGTACGCAGGTGACTTGGCACACACTGCGTACGAGGACCCCTTCCCCGCATGGGAGGTGCACCCTGCGGACGTCTGCGATGCGCTCCCCGTCTGAGCTGCTCGATGGCGGGTTCCGCACCGCACGGTGCCGAGCGGTCGTTCGGATGCGGCAGGATGAGTGATCACCGGACTCGCACAGACGTCCGGACTTTGATCGCATTCTCAAGACGTTTCGAACAGGTGGCACGTGACGAGACTTCACATCCGGCCGTCGGTGGCGCGAGGCGCCGCAGATCCACTCCTCGGAGGTGACCGGTGAAGCGAGAACTCACCGTGGACGATCTGGTCGTCGCGGGCATCGCCGTGGCCGTGGGCCTGCTGGCGGCCTTCCTGCTGCGGATGCTGCTGCGCTGGCTGGGCAGGCACGCGGACCGCACCCGCTGGAGCGGGGACGACGTCATCGTGGACGCGGTGCGCACGGTGGTGCCCTGGTCGGCGGTCACCGCCGGCGTGGCGGTGGCCGCCGCGGCGCTGCCGCTGACCAAGACCGTCGGACACAATGTCAACCAGACGCTGACCGTGCTGCTGATCGGCGTCACGACGCTGACGGTCGCCAGAGTGGTCAGCACCCTGGTGCGGACGGTCACCCAGTCCAGGTCGGCGGTCGCCGGATCGGCGACGATCTTCGTCAACATCATCAGGGTCGTCATCCTGGCCCTGGGCTTCCTGGTCGTGCTGCAGACGCTGGGCGTCTCCATAGCGCCGATGCTCACCGCCCTGGGAGTCGGCGGTCTGGCCGTCGCGCTCGCCCTCCAGGACACCCTCGCCAACCTCTTCGCGGGCATCCACATCCTCGCCTCGAAGACCGTCCAGCCCGGTGACTACATCCGGCTGAGCAGCGGCGAGGAGGGGTATGTCGAGGACATCAACTGGCGGCAGACGACGGTCCGCAACCTCTCCAACAACCTGGTCGTGATCCCCAACGGGGAACTCGCCAAGACGAACATGACCAACTTCATGCGTCCCGAGCAGATGCTGACGATCCTGGTCCAGGCCGGGGTGGCGTACGACAGCGACCTGGAGCACGTCGAGAAGGTGACCATCGAGGTCGTCGCCGAGGTGATGACCGGGATCACCGGCGCCGTCCCCGACCACGAGCCGCTCGTCCGGTTCCACACCTTCGGCGACTCGCGGATCGGGTTCACCGTCATCCTGGGCGTCGGCGAGTTCAGCGACCAGTTCCGGATCAAGCACGAGTTCATCAAGCGCCTGCACAAGCGCTACCGCGCGGAGGGCATCCGGATCCCGGCGCCCACCCGCACGGTGGCGTTGCAGCAGGGTGCGGTGGTGATCCCGCAGCAGCGCGGCACCGAGGTCGAGCCGGGCGAGATGTCCTCGGCCCGGCTCGACTGAGGGTGGGTCAGAGGGTCGCCGAGTTGTCGTGGTGACCGGCCGCCGTGCGGTTGCGCGGCGCGAGTGACGTGGTCACCGGGGTGACCGTCCAGTCCGGGTGACCGGGCATCCGCGGTGTCGTCGTGCCGTACAGCCAGTCCCGCAGGAAGCCGGAGAGGTCCTGGCCGGAGACCTCGGAGGCGACCGAGATGTAGTTCTCGGTCGTCGCCGAGGCATTGCGGTAGCGGTCGAGGAAGGTGCGCTCGATCGCGGTGAAGGTGGTCTCGCCGACGAGCTGGCGCAGCGCGTAGAGGACGAGGACGCCGCCCAGATAGCGCTGACTGTCGAAGAGGTTGGCCTCGTTGGGCGCCGCGACCGGCCCGGAGTCGTGGCGCCACTGGTCGCCGCGCGCGTAGGTGTTCTTCATCCGGGCTTCCATGGTGGTCAGCCCGATGGAGTCGGCCCAGCCGCGCTCGTAGCGGTAGAGCAGCCCGTAGAAGTCGGCGTGGCCCTCGTTGATCCACAGGTCGGCCCAGGTGCCGGGGCTGACGCTGTTGCCGAAGTAGGAGTGGACCAGCTCGTGCATCATGTGCGAGCCGATGAACCTCTCCTCCTGGAGGAGGTAGTTCGGCTTGTAGAGCGTGAGGGTCTGCGTCTCCAGGCCCGTGAAGTCGAAGGCGGCCGGGTCGTCGGAGTTGCACGGCAGCAGACCGTACGTCTCGAACGGGTAGGCGCCCAGCCGCTGTTCGACCCACGCCACCAGGTTCGGGGTGAGCGCCAGCGCCGGTTCGAGGGCCTCGGCGCGCGCGACCGGGACGACGTCCCGCAGCGGCAGCCCATGCGGTCCCTGGCGGTCCTTGATCACGTAGTCGCCGACGGTGATCTGCACGATCTCGGTGGCGATCGGCGAGCGCGAGCGGTAGGTGTACGCGGTCCGGTCGCCGCTCAGGCTCTCCGTACGGACGAGGGCGCCGCTGGCGACTCCGCGCAGGCCGTTCGGGACGGTGAGGCGGAAGGTGAAGTCGGCCTTGTCGGCCGGGTGGTCGTTGCACGGGAAGACGGTGTGCGCGGAGTTGGGCTGCGGGCACACCGCGAAGCCGTCGGGGGTGGCGACCCAGGCGGTGTGGCTCAGGACACGGCGCGGGTCGGCGCCGTACTCGACACAGACCGTCGCCCAGGCGCCCTCCCGCAGCGTACGGGCGGGCGTGATCCTCAGCTTCTCGTCGACCTGCTCGTACGTGGCCGTGTGGCCGTCGACGCGGACGGAGCGGATGTCCAGGCCGAGGGAGTCGAGGGAGAGCCGGCTCAGGGCCTGGGTGGTGCGGATGCGCAGGGTCGCCTTGCCGTCGACGAGCTTGGTCGTGGCGTCGTACGCGAGGTCGAGGTGGTAGGAGGAGACGCGGTAGCCGTCGTTCCCGAGGCTCGGGTAGACGGGGTCACCGAGGGTCTCGGGACCCGGGGAGGCGCTTCCCCCGGAAGCCCCCTTTGTAGTCCCCCCGGACGCCGCGTGGGCCGAGGGAGCCAGGGTCGTCGCCGCGGCCGTGCCGAGCAGAACAGCCGCCGGTGCCGTCAGTCTGGTGCGATATCTCATGATTCGCTTTCGCTCGGGCGGCCGGGTGGTCAAGGCCGGCCGCCGGATCTTGTGTGCGGGTCTACCACCTAGACCACAAGATCGGCGGAATCGGTTGCACGCCTGTCCGAACGGACTGCAATCGAGTTCGGTACAGACCGCTGTCGAGTGAGACCCGATCACGAGATATCTTGATGTCGAGCAATGTTGCAGACGTGGAGCGGAGCACCCGGTGACTGACTCGACCATCATTTACACGCACACTGACGAGGCGCCCGCCCTGGCGACCCACTCGTTCCTGCCCGTGATCCAGGCGTACGCCTCGCAGGCCGGGGTGAACGTCGAGACCCGGGACATCTCGCTGGCCGGCCGCATCATCGCCGTCTTCCCGGAGTACCTGGAGGAGGGCCAGCGCATCGCGGACGCCCTCACCGAGCTGGGCGAGCTGGCGAAGACGCCCGAGGCGAACATCATCAAGCTGCCGAACGTGTCGGCGTCCATCCCGCAGCTCAAGGCCGCCGTCGCCGAGCTGCAGAGCCAGGGCTACGCGCTGCCCGACTACCCGGACGACCCGAAGTCGGACGAGGAGCGCGACATCCGCGCCCGCTACGACAAGATCAAGGGTTCCGCCGTGAACCCGGTGCTGCGCGAGGGCAACTCCGACCGCCGCGCCCCCGCCTCGGTGAAGAACTACGCCAAGACCCACCCGCACCGCATGGGCGCCTGGACCCCCGAGTCCAAGACCAACGTGGCGACGATGGGCCAGAACGACTTCCGCTCCACCGAGAAGTCCGCGGTGATCTCCGAGGCCGGTTCGCTGCGCATCGAGCTGGTGGGCGAGGACGGCTCGACCACCGTCCTGCGCGAGTCCGTACCCGTCCTCGCGGACGAGGTCGTCGACGCCTCCGTGCTGCACGTCGCCGCGCTGCGCGAGTTCCTCACCGCGCAGATCGCCCGCGCCAAGGCCGAGGGCGTGCTGTTCTCCGTGCACCTCAAGGCCACGATGATGAAGGTCTCCGACCCGATCATCTTCGGTCACGTCGTGCGCGCCTTCTTCCCGAAGACGTTCGCGCAGTACGGCGAGACGCTGGCCGCGGCCGGCCTCTCCCCGAACGACGGTCTCGGCGGCATCTACAAGGGCCTGGAGGCCCTCCCCGACGGCGCCGCGATCAAGGCGTCCTTCGACGCCGAGCTGGCCGAGGGCCCGGCGCTGGCCATGGTCGACTCCGACAAGGGCATCACCAACCTGCACGTGCCGTCCGACGTCATCGTCGACGCGTCGATGCCGGCCATGATCCGCACCTCCGGCCACATGTGGGGCCCGGACGGCGCCGAGGCCGACACCCTCGCGGTCCTCCCGGACTCCTCGTACGCCGGTGTCTACCAGGTCGCGATCGACGACTGCCGCGCCAACGGCGCCTACGACCCGTCGACCATGGGCTCGGTCCCGAACGTCGGTCTGATGGCGCAGAAGGCCGAGGAGTACGGCAGCCACGACAAGACCTTCGAGATCCCGGCCGCCGGTACGGTCCGCCTCGTCGACCAGGCCGGCAACGTGGTGATCGAGCAGGCCGTCGCCGCCGGTGACATCTTCCGCGCCTGCCAGACCAAGGACGCGCCGATCAAGGACTGGGTGAAGCTGGCCGTCACGCGTGCGCGTGCCACCGGCGACCCGGCGGTGTTCTGGCTGGACGAGACCCGCGCGCACGACGCCAACCTGATCGCCAAGGTCAACACGTACCTGGACGAGCACGACACCGAGGGCCTGGTCATCCGGATCCTCAACCCGGTCGACGCCACCAAGCTGTCGGTGGAGCGCATCCGCCGCGGCGAGAACACCATCTCGGTGACCGGCAACGTGCTGCGTGACTACCTGACCGACCTGTTCCCGATCCTGGAGCTGGGCACCAGCGCCAAGATGCTGTCGGTCGTCCCGCTGATGGCGGGCGGCGGTCTGTTCGAGACGGGTGCGGGTGGCTCCGCGCCGAAGCACGTCCAGCAGCTCGTGAAGGAGAACTACCTGCGGTGGGACAGCCTGGGTGAGTTCTTCGCGCTGGCGGCCAGCTTCGAGCACCTCGCGACGACGACCGGTAACGCGCGTGCGCAGGTTCTTGCCGACACGCTCGACCGGGCGACGGCGACCTTCCTCAACGAGGACAAGTCGCCGACCCGTCGTGTCGGTGGTATCGACAACCGGGGGAGCCACTTCTTCCTGTCGCTGTACTGGGCGCAGGAGTTGGCCGCGCAGAGCGATGACGCGGAGCTGGCGAAGTCGTTCGCCTCGTTCGCGTCGGCGCTGACCGCCAACGCGGACGCGATTGTCGCTGAGCTGATCGCCGTTCAGGGCAAGCCTGCGGACATTGGCGGGTACTACCAGCCTGACGTCGAGAAGGCGAAGACGGTTATGCGGCCTTCTGCTACTTGGAACTCGACGTTGGCGACGCTGTAACTCCGCTGGTTCGGCAGTTTGTTTGCTGCGGCCCGGTGGGGGCTTGTCGCGCAGTTCCCCGCGCCCCTTTGGGGCTCGGGGAGCCGCACCGGCGCCCCACCGGGCCGTTCGTTTTCGCAGGCCCTCACGTCGGAGGTGTGGCCCTGACCCTGGCCAGTACCTCGCGGATCATGTCCGCGCTGATCGTGAAGTGTTCCCGGGCTATCTGTTCCGCCCGCTCGGGGTCGCCGGAGGCGATTGCCTCGTAGAGGGCCTTGTGGTCCTCGCCGCCCCTGTGGAAGTGGGTTCTCTCGCCCTTGCCCCAGGGCTCCACCGGGAAGCCGAGGCTGGCGCGGGCCAGTAGGTCGCGGCTGAGCATCGCGATCTGGGGGTTGTGGGTGGCGTCGCAGATGCTGCGGTGGAAGGCGCTGTCGGCGGCGTGTTCCTCGCGCGGGTCGCCTGCGGAGAGGTAGGCCGTCAGGGCCTCGCGCATGGGTACGAGGTCCTCCGGGCGTCGGCGCCTGGCCGCTGTCGCCGCCACCATGCCCTCCACCAGCCCGCGCAGGTCGAAGAGTTGCTCCAGTTCCGCCCAGCGCGGCACCAGGGTGCGCCGGACGGCGGCGCCGGAGGACTCGGTCCAGCTGTCTCGGACGTAGGCGCCGCCGTTGCGGCCGCGCCGGATCTCGATGACCCCGACCGCCTGGAGCCGGCCGACCGCCTCGCGCACCGTTGGGCGGCTCACCCCGAGCAGTGTGATCAGCTCGCGCTCGACCGGCAGCCGCTCCCCCGGCAGGAAGTCGCCGACGGCGATCGCGGTGAGCAGCCGGTCGGAGACCTCGTCGACCGCCGAGGCCACCCGCACCGGGCGCAGTTCGGGCGAGGGGGCGCCGGCCCCTGACAGGGCACGGTCGAGCACCCTCGAGAACTCGTCGGCGTGGCCCGACGGCTCGGATGGCTCCAGTGGCTCTCGTGCGACGGTCAGCGGTCCTCCCCGGTCGGGCGCGGGTTCCGGGCGCGTAAACGCGCAGTTACTTCTGCCGGGCCCGCGCTAAAAGGCCTTAAAAGGTCTTGTGGACTGAGCATTTACCCAAACAGTATGTCAGCCATCCACAGACACCAACCCATTTAAGACATGGACTGGCTCGATTCTGCCTGCCCCCGGAGGCTCTTCAGTGGCGATCCCCGAACCGAACCACACCGGGACCATCGACTTCAACGGCTGGTCCACCTGGTACCGGATCACCGGTGAACCCGGCCGGACACCGCTGGTGGTCCTGCACGGCGGCCCGGGCGCCGGACACGACTACACGCTCCGCATCGCGGGCATCGCCCGGCAGGGCCGCCCGGTGATCCACTACGACCAGCTCGGCATCGGCCGGTCCACCCATCTGCCCGACGAGGGCGTCGACTTCTGGACCGTCCAGCTCTTCCTCGACGAACTCGACAACCTGCTCAAGGAGTTGGGCATCGCCGACGGCTATCATCTGCTCGGCCAGTCGTGGGGTGGCATGCTCGCCGCCGAGCACGCCGTGCGTCGCCCGTCGGGGCTGCGGGGTCTGGTCATCGCCAACTCCCCCGCCTCCATGGAGCTTTGGCTGGCCGGTGCCGCCGAACTCCGTGCCGCGCTGCCGCCCGAGGTCCAGGAGACCCTGCTCGCCCACGAGGCCGCAGGGACCACCGACCACCCCGACTACCAGGCCGCCGAGCAGGTCTTCTACGAGCGCCATGTGTGCCGTACGGTCCCGGTGCCCGCCGAGGTCCAGGCCACCTGGGACAACATCGCGGCCGACCCGACCGTCTACCACACGATGAACGGGCCGAACGAGTTCCATGTCGTCGGCACCATGAAGGACTGGTCGGTCGTCGACCGGCTGCATCTGATCGACGTGCCGACCCTGCTGGTCTCCGGCCGCTACGACGAGGCGACGCCCGACACCCTGCGGCCCTTCGCCGATCACATCCCCGATGTGCGCTGGCACATGTTCGAGTACTCCAGCCATATGCCGCACGTCGAGGAGGAGGAGCTGTACCTCCAGGTCGTCGGCGACTTCCTCGACTCCACCGACTGAGTCACCCCCCTCACCCTTCATCGTCTTCGACACCCGCTCCACCGACGGGAGTTCCCCGATGCCCCGGACCACCAGACGTACCGTTCTCGCCGCCGTGACCGCCGCCCTCGCCCTCACCGCGACCGCCTGTTCGTCCTCGGACGACGGCGGCTCGTCCGACCCGACCTCGACCGCCACCGGCGGCGCCCAGTCGAGCGCCTTCCAGCCCGCGCACAAGGGCGGCACCCTGAAGCTGGTCGCCCACGCGGCCGCCGGAAGCCTCGATCCGCAGGTCAACTACACGCTCCAGTACTGGCAGTTGTACCAGTCGATGTACGACGGTCTGCTGGCGTTCAAGAAGACCGGCGGGCAGCAGTCGTTCACCGTCGTCCCCGATCTGGCGGCGGCCATGCCGGTGGTCAGCAACGGCGGGAAGACGTACACCTTCACCCTCCGCAAGGGCATCAAGTTCTCCACCGGCAAGGCGGTGACCACGGACGACGTGGTGGCGTCCTTCCAGCGGATCTTCAAGGTGTCCAGCCCCACCGCCGGCACCTTCTACAACGGCATCGTCGGCGCGGACGCCTGTCTCAAGACGCCCGCGTCCTGCACGCTCGCCAAGGGTGTCGTCGGTGACTCGGCGGCCGGCACGGTCACCGTCAACCTGACCGCGCCGGACCCGGAGTTCCCGTACAAGCTGGCTGTCCCGCACGCCAGTGTGCTGCCGAAGGACTCGCCGACGAAGGACGCGGGGACGAAGCCGCTGCCGACGACCGGCCCGTACATGGCGTCCTCGTACGACCCGAACCGGGCGCTGAAGCTGGTGCGGAACCCGTACTTCAAGGAGTGGTCGCGGGAGGCGCAGCCGCAGGCCTACGCCGACAACGTCGACTACACCTTCGGGCAGACCGTCGAGTCCGAGGTGACCGCCGTGCAGAACGGCTCGGCGGACTGGATGTACGACCCGCCGCCCGCCGACCGGCTGAGCGAGATCGGAACGCAGTACGCCTCCCAGGCGCACGTCAATCCACTGACCGCGTTCTGGTACGTCACGCTGAACGTCAACTCCGCCCCGTTCAACAACAAGTTGGCGCGTCAGGCCATCAACTGGGCGATCGACCGGGAGGCGGTGGTCGGGCTGTACGGCGGCAAGAACCTCGCCTCTCCCGCGTGCACGATCCTGCCGCCGGGCTTCCCGGGGCACGTCGACAAGTGCCAGTACACCAAGGGCGGCGGGAAGACCTGGTCCGCGCCGGACCTCGCCAAGGCGAAGGCGCTCATCAAGCAGTCGGGGACGGCCGGTCAGGAGGTCGGCATCGTCGTCCAGGACGACGAGGTCAACAAGTCGATCGGGCAGTATCTGCAGAGCCTGCTGACCCAGCTCGGCTACAAGGCGACGCTCAAGCCGCTGTCCGGGAACATCCAGTTCACGTACATCCAGAACACCAAGAACAAGGTGCAGTTGGCGCTGACGTCCTGGTACCAGGACTATCCGGCGGCCTCCGACTTCCTCAACGTGCTGCTGTCCTGCGCCTCGTTCCACCCGGGCAGCGACTCCAGCATCAACATCTCCGGGTTCTGCGACAAGGGCATCGACGCGCGGATGCAGACCGCGCTGAAGACCGGGCAGACCGACCAGAAGGCCGCCGACCAGCAGTGGGCGGCGATCGACCAGGACATCATGACGGAGTCCCCGGTGGTCCCGGTGATCAACCCGAAGATCATCGACTTCACGTCGAAGCGGGTCGGCAACTACCAGTTCAGCAAGCAGTTCTACATGCTCGTCGGGCAGTTGTGGGTCAAGTGAGCGGCGCAACCGCCCAGTTGGCCTCCGCCGAGGCCCGGCGACGCTCGCCGGGCCCCTGGCGGACCGCCACCGCCGATCTGTTGCGCAACAGGTCGGCGGTGGCCGCGGCCCTCGTCCTGCTCGCCGTCGTCACGGTGGCCCTGCTGGCCCCGCTGTACGCGGACCACATCGCGCACACCGACCCGTTCCAGTCCCATGTCTCCGGGACCACGGTCGTCGACGGCAAGACCGTGCCGGTGCTCACCCCGAGCACCACCGGGCTCGGGCTCGGTGTGACGCCCATCGGGCCCACCTGGGACTTCGGCCACTACTTCCTCGGCGCCGACAACCAGGGCCGGGACGTGATGGCGCGGCTGCTGTACGGCGGTCGTACCAGTCTCTTCATCGGGGTCTTGGCCGCGCTGGTGTGCTGTGTCGTCGGTACGGCCGTCGGGGTCGTCGCCGGGTATGCGGGCGGGGTCGTCGACGCGGTCATCTCCCGTGTCCTGGACGTCATTTGGGCCTTCCCGGTGTATCTGCTGGCCATCTGTCTGTCCGTCGTCCTCCTCACCGACGGACTCAGTCTCGGACCGGTCACCGTCGAGGCGGGGAGTCTGTGGCTGCCGGTCGTGATCATCGCGGCGATCTACGTTCCGTACGTGGCCCGGCCGATGCGCGGGCAGGTGCTGGTGCTGCGGAACAAGGAGTTCATCCAGGCGTCCATCGGGTCGGGCGCGCCCGCGCTGCGCGTGATGCGCCGGGAGGTGCTGCCGAACGTGCTGCCCACGGCGATCGTGTTCCTGCCGCTGATGACCGCGCTCGCGATGCTCACGGAGTCGGCGCTGTCCTTCCTGTCGGTCGGCGTGCAGCCGCCCGACGCCAGCTGGGGCACGATCATCGAGGACGGCCTCGGGCTGCTGTACACCCGCCCGACCGTGACGATCGCCCCCGGGCTGCTCATCGCACTGACGACCGCGGCCCTCAACGTCCTCGGCGACGGGGTGCGCGACGCCCTCGACCCGAGCGCTCGGCTGCGGGGAGGGGTGTGATCCGATGCTGTACTTCGCGCTCCGGCGCTTCCTCTCCGCCCTGCTGGTGATGTTCTCGATCAGCGTGCTGGTGTTCCTGATCTTCTTCGCCACCCCGGGAGTCGACCCGGCGGCACGTATCGCAGGGCGCAACGCGGACCCTGCCACGCTCGCCCAGGTTCGGCACTCCTTCGGCCTCGACCGGCCGCTGCCCGTCCGCTATCTGCTGATGATGCGGCACCTGTTGATCGACCGGGACCTGGAGTCGTTCGTCAACCGCGGCTCGAAGGTCGTCCCGCAGATCGTGCAGGCCATGCCCGTGACGCTGTCGCTGGTGATCGGGGCGGCGGTCATCTGGATGACGGTCGGCATCCTCATGGGTACGGCTGCCGCCGCTCTGCGCGGTACGGCCGCGGACCCGGTGATCATGCTGGTGGGTGTCGTGGGCGTCTCGCTGCCCGCCTACTGGCTCGGCGAGGTCGTCAACCTCCTCACCCAGAAGCGCCTGCACGACTCGGTGTTCTCCTGGGTGCCGCCACCCGGGTACGTCGAACTGGGCAAGGACCCCGGCCAGTGGGCGCTGCATCTGCTGTTCCCGTGGCTGACCCTGGCGCTTCTGTACGCCGGCATCTACGCCCGGCTGCTGCGCGGCGAGGTCGTCAGCGCGCTCGGCGAGGACTACGTACGCACCGCCCGCGCCAAGGGTCTGTCCGAGCGGCGGATCCTGGTCCGGCACGCGCTGCGCTGCTCGCTCATCCCGATCGTGTCGCTGTTCGGCCTGGACTTCGGCGCGCTGGTGGGCGGTGCGGCCCTGCTCACCGAGGTCGTCTTCGGCCTGCCCGGCGTCGGCAAGCTGACCTTCGACGCGCTGCAGAACCTGGACCTGCCCGTGATCATGGGGACGGTCATGTACGCGGCGTTCTTCGTGGTGCTCGCCAACGCCCTGGTCGACATCCTGTACGCGCGACTCGATCCGAGGGCCCGCCATGTCTGAACCCCTTCTCGATGTACGGGACTTGCGGATCTCCTTCCGCACCCGCACCGGCACGGTCACCGCCGTGGACGGGCTCTCCTTCTCGGTCGCACCCGGCGAGATCCTGGGCGTGGTCGGCGAGTCGGGCTCCGGCAAGAGTGTCTCGATGCTGGCGGTACTGCGGCTGCTGACCAGCCCGAACGTCACCGTCACCGGCCAAGTGCTCTTCCGTGGGCGGGACTTGCTCACCCTCCCCGACAAGGAGATGCGGTCGGTGCGCGGCCGGGAGATCGCCATGGTCTTCCAGGACCCGATGACCGCGCTGACCCCGGTCTACACGGTCGGCTGGCAGATCGCCGAGCAGATCCGGGCGCACGAGAAGGTGTCCCGGAAGGAGGCGCTCGCGCGGGCGGTCGAGTTGCTGTCCGACGTGGGCATCCCGGACGCCGGTTCGCGCGTCAACGCCTACCCGCACGAGTTCTCGGGCGGGATGCGGCAGCGGGCGGTCATCGCGATGGCCCTCGCCTGCGGTCCGGCGCTGCTGATCGCCGACGAGCCGACCACCGCGCTCGACGTGACGATCCAGGCCCAGATCCTGGACCTGATGCGGGAGTTGAACGCACGCGGCTCGGCGGTCGTGATCATCACCCACGACATGGGTGTGGTGTCCGAGGTCGCTGACCGGGTGCTGGTCATGTACGGCGGCCGGGCCGCCGAGGAGGGCCCGCGCCGGGCCGTGTTCCACGGTCCCCGGCACCCGTACACCTGGGGCCTGCTCGACTCGGTACCCCGGGTCGGCGGACCGCGCCTGCGCCGACTGCCCACCATCGCGGGCGTCCCCGTGTCGCCGGACGCCGTGCCGGAGGGGTGCGCGTTCGCGCCACGCTGCCCGGCCCGGCACGACCGGTGCGACGAACGCCCGGTGCTGAGCGGCGAGTCGGGGCACCTCGACGCCTGCTGGCTGCCGGCTGGGGAACGCGCATCGGCCCGTACGGCGGCGCACTCGTCCCCGGACCGAAAGGCGACGCCATGACACCGAACCCCCAGACCGAAACCGGCGACGGCAATCGCTCCCCCTTGCGCGCTGACCGCCTCACCCGCACCGCAAGGTGCTGCGGACTGCCGGCCCGGGAACGCGGCCCGGCCCGCACGGCCCACTCCGCCCCGAACACATGCGACAGGAAGGCGGCGCCGTGACCACGGATCCCCAGGCGGGCGTGCTGCTGCGCGCCACCGACGTCACCAAGCACTACCGTCTACGCGGTGACTCCCTCACCGGGCGCCACAAGGTGCTGCGGGCCGTGGACGGGGTCTCGCTGGAGGTGCGCCGGGGCGAGACCCTCGGCGTCGTCGGCGAGTCCGGCTGCGGCAAGTCGACGCTCGGGCGCTGTCTGGTCCGGCTCACCGACATCACGGGCGGGCGGGTCGAGTTCGACGGGCAGGACATCACCACCCTGTCCGCGCGCCGGCTGCGTCCCGTACGGCCCGGGATGCAGCTCGTGTTCCAGGACCCGCAGGCCTCCCTGAACCCGCGCCGCCGCGCCGGGGACATCGTCGCCGAGCCGCTGCTCATCCATCGGTACGGGGACGGTGCAGCCGTTCGGCGCCGGGTGGCCGAGCTGTTCGACGTGGTGGGGCTGTCGGCGGCCCATCTGGACCGGTACCCGCACGAGTTCTCCGGCGGTCAGCGTCAACGCATCGGTATCGCACGGGCGTTGGCGACGTCCCCGAAGCTGATCGTCGCCGACGAACCGGTGTCCGCGCTCGATGTGTCGATCCAGGCGCAGGTGCTGAACCTGTTCGCGGATCTCCAGGACGAGTTCGGGCTGACGTACGTCTTCATCGCGCACGACCTGGGTGTGGTCCGCCATGTCTCGGACCGGATCGCGGTCATGTATCTCGGTGAGATCGTCGAACTCGCCGACACGGAGACGCTGTACGGGGCTCCCGCGCACCCCTACACGGAGGCGCTGATGTCTGCGGTGCCGGAGATCGACGACGGGACCGGCGACCCGGACGCGCCGCGCCGGGAGCGGATCGTCCTCACCGGGGACGTACCCGATCCGGCGGCCAGACCGGCCGGTTGCGCGTTCCACACACGGTGTCCGTACGCGCGGGAGGTGTGTGCGGTGCAGCGGCCCCCGTTGGCCACGACGGCCTCCGGGCGCGCGGTCGCCTGCCACTATCCGCTGGTCGCGGCCGCCTAGGAACAGCGGCGGGGGCGGGCCCACTCGGACCCGCCCCCGCCAGCCGTGTGTCAGGCGCGCAGCCACTCCGTGACGACGACCTCCGCGTCCGTCCGCAGCCGGAGCGCGAACGGGCCGCTGACCTGCAGTTCGCCGGTGAAGCGGCCCATGTCGTCGGCGGTGAGGGTGGGCGGTGCGCTGAGCTGCGGGCCGCTCAGCACCTCGATCCTGGCCTCCTGGGGCGGCAGTACCTGGCCCATCAGACCGTGTGCGGACACCTCGACGTCGACCGTCAGCTCACCCGTGCGGAAGGTCAGCATCCGGGGCGCGTCCACGACTCCTCTGACGGGGATGCCGTGGACGAGCGAGTCGAAGGTCAGCTCGGCCAGTTGCGTGTCGAGCGAGTAGAGGGTGTAGGCCTCGACGGCGGTCTGCTGGAGCTGCGCCGGGACGGGGTCCATGATGGCCGCGGCCTGGCGCAGCGTCTCCTCCAGCAGGTCGTTGTCCAGCGAGTCGTCGCCCTCGAACTCGGCTAAGTCGTCGGCTTCGCCGTCCAGTTCGTCGTCGAAGCCGTCCGTGTCATCTGTGCCATCAGTGCTGTTCATGTCGGCCGTGCCGTCCAAGTCGTCGGAGTCGTGGGGTAATCCGTCGCTGTCGTGCGTGTTGTCGTTCACAGCACCCCCCGGGCCGCGAGCCGTACTCGCAGCCGACGCAGGCAGCGCTGGCGGAGGGGGCCGATGCTGCCCACGGCGATACCGAGGCCGGCGGAGATCTCCTGGTAGCTGGGCGGCGGCGCGGACATCAGGATGCGCAGCAACTGCCTGCACCGGGCGCCCAGTTCCTCGAACTCCTGCCATAACTTCCGGATGCGCTCCGCCTCGGCGGACGCCTCCTCGGACTCGATCACCCACTGCTCGGGCGTACGGTCGTCACTGATCCGGTCGAGCAGCTGGGCGTCGTCCGTCGGGGTCATCCGGTGGGTGCTCTTGATGACCTTGAGGCACTCGTGCCGTGCGGTGCTCGCGAGCCACGAACCGGCCTTCTCCGGTTCACGGATACGGCCCAGATGCTGGGCGAAGCGGAACCAGACGGTCGAGTACACCTCGTGCGCGTCCGCGTCGGACAGCCGGTGGGCGCGCGCCACCGACCACACCAGTGGGCTCAGCCCTTCCACCAGCGCTTTCCAGCCCGCCGCGTCGCCGTCGACGGCGGACTTGACCAACGCGCCGACCGCAGCTCGGTCCACGTCCCCACCCCTCGTGTACGGCAAGTCATCGTACGCCGTGGAAGGGGGTGCTCCACTCGTCCTGCGCATGGTCCTCACTCGATTTGTCCTTGTACGGAGGCCTGTTGACCTCTATACGGCGGGCGGGATGTTCACGACCGGCACCGGGCTCCAGGTGGGCGGGATCAGTGCCGGTACGACCGCGCCCCGGACCTCCGCGAACTCGGTGTTCGCCGCGAGGAGTTGCTGTCGGGCGGCGCGCGGGTCGGTCTCCTTGTGGGCGGTCATGTGGGCGGCGATCATCGCGACGACCAGCGGGGTGGCGAACGAGGTGCCGCTCCACTGCGCGAACCCCTCGAACTGCACCTGGTCCGGGGTGCCCGAGGTGGTCTCGTACTCCCCCGTCAGCAGACCGAGGTGCTGGGGGTCCTGGCAGGTGCAGGCGTAGGTGAAGCCGTGGCGGCAGGAGTCGTACGTGCTGTGGTGGTAGGTGTACGGCACCGGGGTCTGGAAGCCCGTCAGGGCGCCGGTGAGGCGCTCGCCGGGGGCGTAGACCCGCACCCAGGGGCCGTGGTTGCTGAAGCAGGCGCCGAACTCGCCGTCGCTGCGCAGGGCGCCGACCGAGATCACGGACTGGGCGTACTCGGGCTTGTCGGCGTAGGCGGCGGGCCAGAAGGGGGTCGCGCTGGCGTTGTTGCCGGCGGCTGCGACCAGCAGGGTGCGCGGCTGCTCGCGGAGGGCCTCCATGAACGCGGTGAGGCCGAGCAGGCCTTCCGTGCTGCCGTTCGACGTGCCCGCGGAGAGGCTGATGAGGGGCGGCCAGCCGTCACGCTCGACGGCCTCGAAGAGCTTGTCGCCGAACTCGGACTCCAGGATCGCGCCGGCGTCGTTGAGGGTGTTGCGGGAGACGATGTTCGTGTTGGGGGCGACGGCCGCTACGAGCCCCGAGATGAACGTGCCGTGCCCGGCGTACTGCCGGAGCACGCCGTTCGCGTCGCACTCGTCGATCTGGGTGTCGCCCTGGACGTGGGTCATGGCCGGGTAGGAGGCGTAGTCGTTCATGAGGCCGGTGTCGATGACCAGGACACCGACGGCGCTGTCCGCGTCGTAGCCGCTCTCGGCGACCGTCGGGTTGGGTCCCGCGCTGTACGCGACGGGTACCGGCTCGTCGCCCGGGCAGGCGTTGACGGCGATGTGCACCACGTGGTTGCGGCTGACCAGGCGCCGCCGCGCGTTGCCCTCGGCCTCCCTGAGCGCGCGCAGTGCGCCCGCCACCGCGCGGTCGCCGCGCCGACCTCCCTCGCCGGGGTCGCCGACCCGGATGCGGGTGATGCCCGAGCGGTTGGTCTCCGGGCTGTCCCGGCGCACCTCGTCGGCGGTCAGGCCGGCGAACGTGGTGAAGTGCGCGCGTACGGTGTCCTCGACGAGGCGTGCCTCCTCGCCGTCGCGGGCCAGGACGACGCCCTTCTCGTAGATGAACTCGGCCGCGTCGTCCGGCCCCGTCGCCAGCTCCACGCCGGGCATGGAGCGCTGGATGTGGTCGAACTGCTCCTGGAAACGCTGCGGTGCCATGGAATGTCCTCCCCCTGGAACTGATCCCCTTCTTGCCTCTGTTGCTGATATTGAGAGCCACGGGGCCGCCGCGTGATACAGGTGCCGCCGCACATTTCCTGATACAGGGGTCGATCAGCGTTGGACAGTGGGTTGTCCATGGCCAAACCTGTGTGACGAGGGGCGCGGAGCACTACCATCCGTTGGGTGACTGCGGGAAGCGACACGGTTCTCGAACTCCTGCCGATGGTGTTCGCCCGCCCGAAGGACGCGCTCGCGCGGGCGGAGAATGTCCTCGGCAACGATCCGACGCCGCTGCACGCCTCCGTCGCCCATCAGGTGATCGGTATCTGGCAGCGGGACTTCGGCGACATGCGCATCGCCCTGCGTCATCTGCGGCGCGCCCGCGACCTGGCAGCGGACGCCGGTTCCGCGGAGCGCGAGGCGGACGTCCTCGGCACGCTCGGTGTGGCGCTGGTCCACGCGGGCCGGACCCGGCAGGGCCTGGAGGCGTTCGAGCAGGGCGTCGACCGGGGTACGGGCCATACCCGCGCGCGCGTGCTGTACCGGCGGGCGTACGCGTGGTGGGTCCTGGGGCATCACCGCGAGGCGCTGGACGACGTACGGCGGGCCATTCCCGTGCTGCGGCAGGCGGACGACGTCATCTGGACGGCGCGGGCGCTGACGCTGCGGGCGACCGTGCATCTGGCGCTGGGCCGACCCGAGCGGGCGGACGCCGACTTCACCGCCGCCGAGCAGATGTGGGACACCACCGGGCAGGACCACGACAAGGCGGACGTCGTGGAGAGCCGGGCGCTGGCCGCGTACCGGGCGGGCGACATCCCGGCGGCGCTGCGGCTGTTCGACGAGGCGGCGGAGCGGTACGACCGGCTGGGCACGCCGATCTTCGTGTTCTACATCCGCCGCTGCGAGGTGCTGATGGCCGCCGGGCTGGCCCCCGAGGCGGTCGCGGAGGCCGACGCGGCGCTCGGTGTGCTCGACGGGATCGGCGGGCAGAGCACCCGCAAGGCGGAGCTGCTGCTGACCGCCGCGAAGGCCGCGCGGCTCGCGGACGATCCGCACACCGCGATCGCCCGCGCGGCCGTGGCTGTACGGCTGTTCGCCGGGCAGCGGCGCAGCTGGTGGGAGGCGCACGCGCGGCTGGTGCTGATCGAGGCGCGGGTCGCGACCGGGCGGAAGTCCGGGCGACTGGTGGCGGACGCGGCGGCGCTGGCCGAGCGGCTGGCCGCCTTCGGTTCGCCGTCCGCGCCCGAGGCGTCGCTGCTCGCGGGGCGGATCGCGCTCGCGCTGGGGTGGACCGAGGACGCGGAGAAGCATCTGAAGGTCGCCGCGCGCAGTCGGCGCGTCGGTCCGCCGCTGGCGCGGATGACGGGCTGGGCGGCGCAGGCGCTGCGTGCGGAGGCGGCCGGGTCGGCGCGGGGTGTGCTGGAGGCCTGCCGGCGTGGGCTCGCCGTCCTGGACGACCACCGGATGACGCTCGGCGCCTCGGAGCTGCGGGCCCGGGCGACGGCGCAGGGTGCCGAACTGGCGGCTCTCGCACAGCGGGCGTCGCTGGAGTCCGGCGGTCCTCGGCGGCTGCTGGTGTGGAGCGAGCGGTGGCGGGCCACGGTGCTGTCGGCGCCGCCGACCCGGCCGCCCGACGACCCGGCGCTCGGGCAGAGCCTCACCGCGTTCCGGGAGATCGCCGCCCGCGCGGAGGAGGCCCGGGTCGACGGCCGCCCGGTGCCGGCCCTTGAGCGCGAACAGCGGCGCCTGGAACGGGAGGTGCGCTCCCGCACCCTGCACATCCGTGGCGAGTCCGGCGGCGACGGGCACCGCTTCGACCCGGCCCGGTTGCTCGAACGCCTGGGCAGCGGTGGGCGGTTGATCGAGATCGCGGTGGTCGACGGCCAGGTGCAGGTGCTGCTGTGCGGCGAGGGGAAGGTACGCCGTTTCGAGGCGGGCCTGCTCGCGCACGCGGTGACGGAGGCCGAACACGTCCAGGCGGGGCTCCGACGGCTCGCGCACCCGGGAGCGGAGGGCAGGCTGCCGGTCCTGGAGGCGTCGGGCCGCAAGCTGGAGGAAATCCTGCTGGGCGCGGCGGTACCGCACCTGGGCTCCGGCCCGGTGGTCGTGGTCCCGCCGGGAAGGCTGCACCGAGTCCCCTGGGCCCTGCTCCCCTCCCTCCGCGACCGGGTGCTCAGCGTGTCCCCGTCGGCGAGCAGCTGGCTGCGCGCCCAGGAGACGGGTCCCCCGCCGGGCGGCCGGCACGTCCTGGTCCGGGGCCCCGGCCTGGCGAGCGGCGGCGCGGAGGTGCCCGACCTGGTCGACCGGTACGGCAGACCGACAGTCCTCGAACACGAGGGCGCACGGGTACCAGCAGTGCTGGAAGCGTTGGACGGGGCCGCACTGGCCCATATCGCGGCCCACGGCACGTTCAGGGCGGACAGCCCGCTCTTCTCGTCGCTCCGGATGGCCGACGGCCCCCTGATCGTCCACGACTTCGAACGCCTGGACCGCAGCCCGTACCGCATCATCCTGTCGAGCTGCGACACAGGCCGCCTGGCAACGGTAGGCGCGGACGAACTCCTCGGCCTGGTCACAGCATTGCTCCCCCTGGGCACGGCAGGCGTGGTGGCGAGCAGCGCCCCGGTGAACGACGCGGCGGTGGTCCCCCTGATGCTGGCCCTCCACAAGGGGCTCAGCGCGGGCCTCTCGTTGGCGGAGGCCCTGCGAGACGCCCGGGCGGCGCTACCGGGCGACGCGACGCATCAGGCAACGGGGTGGGCGTTCTCGGCCTTCGGCTCGGCGTGAATCTCGCGTTCGGTTCCGGCTGAGCCCGCCCTGAGCCACTCCCTACGTCGGTCACGCCGACTGTGTGGTCGGGATCTCGTCCAGGAGCCACGGCAGAGCCGCTCGGTCGCTTGCGCCGAGGCGGGTGTAGGCGCTGTACAGGTGGTTTCCCACCGTGCGGATGGACAGGGTCAGGCGGTCCGCGATCTCGCGGTTGCTCAGGCCTGCTGCCGCCAGGGTGACGATCTGGCGTTGGCGGGTGGTGAGTTCGCCGAGGGTCAGCGCGGACAGGGCCGGGGTTCGGGCTCCCTGGCAGCGGCGGGCCAGGGTCATCGCCCGGGAGCGGGACCTGCGGGCCGCGCGTGGGTCGCGGTGCACCGGGACTGCCTGGGCGTGTGCCTCGGCAGCGAAGAGCAACAGGCCTCGGCGTTCCAGGAGTTCGGCGGCGCGGTCCAGGGCAGGGCCGTCCTGGCGGACCAGCGCGTCGGCGTGGCGGGCCAGGGGTTCCGCCTCCTCGGGGGGCAGTTGGGCCAGTCGGTCCGCCACCAGGTGCGGGGCGCCCAGGCGTACGGCGTCGTACAGGACGTACGCCTCCCCCTCGCCCCTGGCTTCGGGGGTCGTGGCCGACCGGAGTGCGCCCGCGGTGTCGCCGTGTGCCGCGCGCAGCCAGGTGGTCGCCCGGCCGGGGGGCGCCTCGCCCGCGGTCGTGACCTCGTTCAACTGGGCTGCCGCCAGCGCCAGTTCCGTACGGCAGGACGAGTCGTCCGGCGTGCCGCGCAGGCCCTCCCTGGCCCAGGACAGGGCCTCGCGCAGCTCTCCGCGCAGTCGGGCGAAGCGGGAGCGGACGGTCGCGTAGGAGGCGGGGACCGCCCTTTCGGCCGCCAGCCAGTCTCCTACCGGGCCCGCCGGGTCCTGGACGTCCGTGCGCTCGATCCGGTCGGCCAGCTCCGCTCGCTCGGCGTCCAGGGCGGACTCGCACTCCGCCGCGGGGCGGGACAGTCGCCTCGCGCGGAGTTGGCCCGCGCCCGCGCGGAGCACAGGGCCGTGCAGGGGGTGGGCCAGGCGGACCTCGGACCGGGCGTCCACGTGGATCAGGCCGTCGGCTTCCAGGCTCTCCAGGGCCCGTAGGGGCAGGGTGGCCAGGGCCAGCGGGAGTGGTTCGCTGAATGCCAGGCGTTCCAGCGTGTCCCGTTCCTCGGCGGAGGCGCGATTCAGGGCCTCGTCTGTTCGTTCACGCACCGCAAGGGTCACCGGCACCGGGCCCCGCCACATCAACTCGTCCGAGGCCAGAGTCAGTTCGCCGCTCTCGCGTACCGCCCCGATCAGGTCCCGCAGCAGGCGCAGGTCGCCCTGGCAGAGGTGGTGGAGGCGGCGTGCGGTGAGCGGTTCGACCGGGGCGCCCGCGCCTGCCGCGATCAGCTGGGCGGTCTCCTCGCGGGGCAGTGGCTTCAGGGGCAGGCGCGGCAGCACCTCGCCCGTCCAGAGGCGGGACACCGCGCCGGGTGCCGGAGCGCCGTCCGTCGCCACCACGAGCAGCCGGGTGCGGCCGTGCACCGCGAGCTGGTGGACCAGGGCGGCCGAGGAGTCGTCCAGCAGATGGGCGTCGTCGACCAGCAAGGTCCGTACGCCGGAGAGGAGTTGGACCGCGCGGTGCAGGGAGACCTGTTCCGGGAGGAGGTGGGCGAAGGCTGCGAAGGGGATGTCCCGGGTCTCGGGCGTGCCGCTGACCTTCGCGCAGTCGGCGCCCCGGACCACCTCCGTGACGAGACGGGTCTTGCCGTGTCCGGCCGGACCCGTCACCACGACGCCGTGCCGTTCCGCCGCCAACGACCGGCGGAGCAGCTCCAGTTCGTCGTCCCGGCCGGTGAACGGCCAGGGCAGCTCCAGGGTCTTCGCGTCCCGTTCGAAAGTCATCACGTTGAACAAGAGCCGGGCTACTCAGCTTTGATACAGGCCGACTTGAGTAGCCCCCGACTCAGGCGCCCGAGCGCATGTGCACTGCAACCTGTTCCCCATGAACGCACGGTTCTGCTCACTGCCGCAGCAACCGGCCCCCACGTTCGCCCCGGGGTTGCCGGCCGAGCGGCTCAGCGCGCTCCTCTCCGGGCGCCTGATGTGGGTGAACGGCACCGTGCTCCACTACTACTTCTTCGACCGGGACAGCGACGGCTCGGTCATCCCCCTGCCGGGGACCGGGGAGACCCGGTGGGAGTCATGGGTCGGCGCCGAGGCACAGCGCGATGTCGTCCGTGACTGCTTCCGGGAGTGGCTCGACCTGGGGATCGGGCTGTCCTTCGTGGAGGTGCGCGACCGCTCGGAGGCCGAACTGCGCATCGGGTTCCAGACCGGTGACGGTTCGTACTCCACGGTCGGGCGGGACGCACTGTCGGTGGGCCTGGGGCGGCGCACGATGAATTTCGGGTGGGACCTGACCGCGCCGGGGGAACGCGCGACGGCCCTGCACGAGATCGGGCACGCCCTGGGCCTGCTGCACGAGCACCAGAACCCGTTCGCCGGCATCCACTGGGACGACGAGGCGGTGTACGACGACCTGGCGGGGCCGCCGAACTTCTGGGGCCGCGACAAGACCTACTTCAACATTCTCCGCAAGCTCGACCCGGACGAGGTCAACGGCTCCGTCTGGGACCCGCTGTCGATCATGGAGTATCCGTTCTCGGCGGGGCTGATCCTGGAACCGGAGCAGTTCCGGTCCGGGGTCGTGCCTCCGGGGACGCTCTCCCCGGCCGACAAGGAGTTCGTGCTCCGCTGGTATCCGCCGACGGGCACACCCGGGCCGGCCGAACTCGTGCCGTTCCGGTCCGCGCCCCTACGCCTCGGCGCGGGTGAGCAGGCCGACTTCGGTATCGCGCCGCCGGAGACCCGCGACTACACCGTGGGGACCTTCGGGGAGAGCGACACGGTCGTCGCGGTCTTCGAGGAGATCGACGGTGAGCCCCGTTACCTCTCCGCCGAGGACGACGGCGGCACTCCGCACAACGCCCATGTCAGGGTCCGGCTCGTCAAGGGCCGCAACTACTTCGTCCGCGTCAGGCTCTACTCCACGTGGGGATCGGGGGAGACGGCCGTCATGTGCTGGTGATGCTGGGGGCAGAGACCAGCGCATGACGGCCGACGCGGACGAATCAGACCACCTTCGGGCTCCCGGGGGAGCGGTCGAGGACGTCACCTTCATGGGGGAGGGTGACGTCCTCGACCACGCCATGCCCCTAGGAAGCCGCCCGCTCCCCCGCCGTCTCGGCGTCGGGGTGGGCGAGGCCGAGGTGGTCGCGGAGGGTGGTGCCCTCGTACTCCGTACGGAAGACGCCCCGCTCCTGGAGCAGCGGGACCACCGTGTCGGCGAAGCCGTCGAGGCCGCCCGGGGTGATGTGCGGGACCAGGATGAAGCCGTCGCTCGCGTCGGCCTGGACGAAGTCGTTGATGGTGGCGGCGACGGTGGTCGGGGTGCCGACGAAGTTCTGCCGGTTGCCGGTCTCGATGACGAGGTCGCGGATGGACCAGTTGTTGGCCTCGGCGCGCTCCCGCCATTCGCGGGCGGTGGCCAGCGGGTCGCGGTACATCCGCACCTGGGCCCGGCCGCGGGCGACGGTGTGTTCGCCGAGGTCGGGGTCGATGTCGGGGAGCGGGCCGTCCGGGTCGTACGCGGACAGGTCACGGTTCCAGACGAACTCCAGGTGCTTGATGGCCGTGGCGCCGCTGACCTGCTGGCGGCGCACCTCGTGGGCAAGTTCCTCCGCCTCGGCGTCCGTGTTGCCGAGGACGAAGCTCGCGGCGGGCAGGATCAGCAACTGGTCGGCACGGCGGCCGTACTTGGCGAGGCGCCCCTTGACGTCCGTGTAGAACTCCTGGCCCTCCTTGAGGGTCGCGTACCGGCTGAAGATCGCGTCGGCGGTCGACGCGGCGAACTCGCGGCCCTCATCGGAGTCGCCGGCCTGGAAGATCACCGGGCGGCCCTGCGGGGAGCGGGGCACGTTGAACTGGCCCTCGATGTCGAAGTGTTGACCGGCATGGACAAAGGCACCGGCCTTGGCGTCCCGCAGGAAGGTGCCGGTCTCCTGGTCGGCGAGGATCTCGTCGCCCTGCCAGGAGTCGAAGAGATCGGCGGCGGTCTGCAGGAACTCCTTGGCCCGGGAATAGCGCTCGCTCTGCGGGAGGAAGCCGCCGCGCCGGAAGTTCTCGCCGGTGAAGGCGTCCCAGGAGGTGACGACGTTCCAGGCGGCGCGTCCGTCGGAGAGGTGGTCGAGGCTGGCGAACTGGCGGGCCACCTCGTACGGCTCGTTGAACGTCGAGTTGATCGTCCCGGTGAGACCAAGGTGCTCGGTGACGGCGGCGAGCGCGGTGAGGACGGTGAAGGTGTCGGGCCTGCCGACGACGTCCAAGTCGTAGATCTTTCCGCCCTGTTCGCGCAGCCGCAGCCCCTCGGCGAGGAACAGGAAGTCGAACTTGGCACGTTCGGCGGTCTGGGCGAAGTGGACGAAGGAGCTGAACTCGATATGGCTGCCGGCCTTCGGGTCACTCCACACGGTGGTGTTGTTGACGCCGGGGAAGTGCGCGGCCAGATGGATCTGCTTCAGCGGCTTGCTCATGATGTCAGGGGATCCTTTCCCGCTCAGACGGCGGCAGTGCCGGCGTAGCGGTTGGCGGGACGGGACAGGCCAAGCAGTCCGCGCAGAGTGTCGGCCTCGTACGCCTGCCGGAAGACGCCCCGGCGCTGGAGTTCGGGGACCAGCTTCTGGGTGATCGCCGGGAGGTCGTGCCCGACGACGGCGGGCCGCAGCCGGAACCCGGACAGCCCGGCCGACGCCAACTCCTGGAGCAGATCGGCGAGTTGTGCGGGCGTACCGGCGAAGATGCGGGCGTCGCTGGTGTATTCGTACCCGGCGAGGGTGTCGAGTCGCTCCCGGCGGGCAGTCGCGGCGGCCGCTGAGTCGTCAAGGAACACAACCAAGTCACCGAAGACGTGCAGGAGTTCACCGGCACGCCCGGCCGCCGACTGCTCGCCGCGGATCTCCTCGACGATGGCACGCGCCTGGCCGGCATCGTGCGGGGTCACATATCCGACGTCGGCGGAGCGGGCCACCAGCCGGTACGGAACGGTCGCGTGCGCCAGCGCGGTGACGACCGGCTGACCCTGCGGCGGCCGAGGGGTGATCGACGGCCCCTTGACGCTGAAGTGCGGCCCCTCGAAGTCGATGTAGTGCAGCTTCTCCCGGTCGACGAACCGCCCGGTGACAGCGTCCCGGATCTCCGCGTCGTCCTCCCAGCTGTCCCACAGCCGACGTACCACCTCCACGTAGTCGGCGGCCTCGTCGAAGAGTTCGCCCACCGACTCCCAGGTGTGCGGGTCGTTCAGCGGGCCGAGCCGCGGTATCTGACGGCGGCCGAAGTGGGCGGCCTCGTTCTGCCGGGCGGTGATCTGGACACGCAGGCCCGCACGCCCGGTGCTCACGTAGTCGAGCGTGGCGATCGCCTTGGAGAGATGGAACGGCTCGGTGTGGGTCGTGACGACCGTCGGGACGATGCCGATGTGCCGGGTCAACGGCGCCACCCGCGCCGCGATCAGGACCGCGTCGAGACGACCCCGGACCTGATCGGTACGGCCGTCAGGATCGACGAGATGCGAGGACTGAAGACCGAGACCGTCCTCGATGGTCACGAAGTCGAGCAGTCCACGCTCGGCCTCGGCGACCAGATCGGCCCAGTAGCGGGCGGTGAACAGCTCCCGGGGCCGCGCGACGGGCTCACGCCAGGCGGCCGGATGCCAGCCGGCGCCGTCCAGAGCGACGGCAAGGTGCAGAGAAGAGGGAGAGGAAGAGGGTGACGAGGACACGAAAGTAGCGCCTTCCTGATCGACCGTACGAAGAGACGAGACAGCAGGTCAGGAACAACAGAGCGCACCGGCTACACGCAACAGATCGATATGCCGCCGCGAGTACAACCTCGGACGGCAGGGGATGGGCTTCAGCACGACGTCGTCAACAAGAGGACGAGATCGCGTGTTCCGCCACTTTGTGTCGACGGGATGAAATCCGCCCCGCTTCCACCAGGCCGGCTTCAACCGGGCCGGCTTCAGATGGGCCGAGCGGATTGATCGACGGCCGGGCAACGCGCCCCAAAGGGGCGCGGGGAACTGCGCGACCAGCCCCCACCGGCCCGCAGCCAACAACCCACCTACCCGGCGGAACGCGAAGCGTGAGCCGCCCAGTCCAGAATCTGCACAGCCGCCCCCGCAGCCTCCAGCCCCCGGCAATCCACATGATGCCGCCGGGCAATGGCATCAAGATCGAGGTGGCGACCGAACGCCGGGTGAGCGGCGAGACGGCGGGCGTAAGCCCACAGCGCAGGATGATCGGCAACCCGATGCACAGCAGCCGCGTCCAGGTGCCACCGGTGCACCGTGTCGAGCCGCACCAGACTCACCCACAACTCCACATCCGCCGCAGTCAGTTGCTCACCCAGCAGATACGGATCCGCAGCGAGCCGCGCGTTCAGCGACCCCAGCGTCCGCAGCAGCGAGGCAAGCGCGTCAACACGGTCGACATCCTCACCGCCGGCGTCACCCGCCCGCTGCGCCGCCGCGTCGATCCCCTGCGCGCACAACCGCTCGACCGCCTCGATCTCCCCCTCCAGACCGCACGGGTACAGCGCGAACCGCCCCGCGCCGAAGTGCCGGGCCAGGTCACGCAGGATGTCCGGGGTGTACGTGCTGACGATCCGCCCCGACCAGTCGTCGCTGAGCACCGGGACGGTCGCCGCACCGGAGTAGCGGTGCGCGCTCGCCTCGTACAGCGGGCGCAGTGCGGAGTGTTCGCCGCCGGGCGCGTCGGGCACGGCGGGCAGCTCGGTCACCGGACAGGCCGCGTCGAGGCCGAGCAGGCTGTGGGTGACGGCGATCCGGAGACAGTCGGGGTCGGCCGGGGACAGGTGGAGGCGGTAGCGGCGCGGCACGGCGTAGTGGCCGCTGCGCGCGTCCCGGCCGAGCCGGCCACGGAAGGCCGGAGCGGGGCGGGCGGCGGTGGCGGCCAGTGGTGTGACGGTCATGAGTCTCCCCAGGATGTGGTGCGCAGACGTACGCGCGGCGGAATGCGTAGTCGGGGCCCGTCGGTCCGGCGGCGCGTTGGGCGGCCGGGATCAGCTCAGGAGGCTGATGGCGCTGCGGAGGCGCTGGAGGTCGATGTGACGGCGGGAGGTCAGCAGCGGGGTCGGCCGGGGTGCGGAAACCACCCGACTGGCGTTCGACTCCACGCGCATCACGTTTCCCTACCTTTTCACTAGGATTCCCATGGGGAGTGTCGATCGGGTCGCGTCCCACGTCAAGGGCGTCTCGTACGTCGGACGATGCCGAGGGGTCCTCGCGGTGGGCTCGTAAAGCTCGTGAAGAGAGAAACGAAGCGCTTACGGCATCCGAGGACCAAGGAAGCAGGGGACGACATGAGATTCCTGGAGCGCGAGCGCGCGGCCCTCACCAAGTTGCTGCCCGGCCTCGACGAGGGGCTGCGGGCCCTGCCGCTGATGACGCTGGAGAGCCCGCACAGTCCGGGCATCGGCCTGTTCCGGGAGTGCGGGGGCCCGGGGCTGCTGGCGCCGACGGCTCTGCAGGGGCGGGGCGCCTCCGCCCTCGAAGCGGTACGGGTGCAGCGGGCGCTGGGCAGCCGTTCGCCCTCGCTGGCGGTGGCGACGACCATGCACCACTTCTCGATGGCCACGCTCGTGGGGCTGAGCGAGTCCAGTGGGGGCGAGGGTCTGGAGTGGATGCTCGTCCAGGGCGTCGCGACCGACAACCGGCTGATGGCGTCCGGCTTCGCGGAGGGCCGCAGCGGCACCGGCATCCTCTCCCCCGCGATGTCCGCCACGGTGACCCCCGAGGGCGTACGCATCACCGGCGTGAAACAGCCGTGCAGCCTGGCCCGCTCCATGGACCTGCTCACCGCGAGCGTGATGGTGCCGTGCGAGACCGGCGAGGGCGAGGAACTGGCCGTGGCGCTCGTGCCGGCGGAGACGGAGGGGCTGAGCGTCAGCGGCTTCTGGTCGAGCAGTTTCCTCGCGGGCGCGGAGAGCGACCGGGTCACGCTGGACGACGTACTCGTGCCACCGGAACTGCTGGTGCGCACCGCGTCCCCGGCCGGGGCCCGGCTCGACGAGGTGCAGACGGCCGGGCTCGTCTGGTTCGAGCTGCTGATGACCGGCAGCTATCTCGGCGCCGCGAGCGCCCTGGTGGAGCGGGTGCTGCGCGCCGACCGGGTGCCCGAAGCCGAACGGGTGCGGCTGCTGGTGGAGGCGGAGGGCGCGATGGCCGCCGTGGAGGGCCTGGCCCGGCGGGTGGACGAGGGTTCCCCCGACGAGTCCGCGCTCGCCGACTCGCTGTACGTCCGCTACACCGTGCAGGACGCGCTCGCCCGTATCGTCCCGCGCGCGGTGGAACTCCTCGGCGGGCTCCGCTTCATGACCTCGGACGAGGTCGGCTACCTCGCCGCCTGCGCCAACGGCCTCGCCCTGCACCCGCCGTCGCGGTCCCGGATGACGGGCCCGCTGGCCGCGTATCTGGCCGAGGCACCACTGACGATCGCCTGAACCTCTCCCATAGCACTAGCACTTCGTACGAGGGGAACTTCGCCATGCCCAAATCCCGGCCCAGTGACCGACCCGGTACCCGCCCCACCGTGCTGCTCACCGGCGGCACCGGAGTGCTCGGCAGAGCCCTGATCGAGGAGTTGCGGCCCGACTTCCGCATCGTCTGCCTGCGTCATCGCACCCCGGTGCACGAACCCGGGGTACGGGAGTTCCGAGCCGATCTGATGGAGCCTCAACTCGGCCTGTCCGGAGCCGAGTTCGTTCACCTCGCCGCCGAGGTCGACCTCGTGCTGCACTCCGCCGCCGCCACCAACTGGCAGTGGGAGCCCGACCTGATCCGGCGCGCCAATCTCGACGGCACCCGTACGATGCTCGACCTCGCCGCCCTCGCCGACGCGCCCTTCTTCCACATGAGCACCGCCTTCGTGGCCAACCCGCTGGCTCCGGAGGAGCAGGAGCGCTTTCCGGGCGCCGCCGCGTATCTCGCGTCGAAGCGGGATGCCGAGCAGGCGGTACGGGAGGCGCCGGTGCCCGGGGTGATCATGCGGCCGTCGGTGGTGATGGGCGACTCGGTGACCGGCCGGATCGCCGGGATGCAGGGACTCACGCGGGCGCTGGGAGCCATCGTCAAGGGCCAGGTTCCCGTCATGCCGGGCGGGCCCGATTCACGGATCGACATGGTGCCGCAGGATGTCGTCGCCCGTGCGGTGGGCGACCTGATGCGCGGTGGGGTCAGCGAGGGCGAGTACTGGCTGACCGCCGGTTCGGAGGTGCTGCTCCAGACCGAAGTCATCGACACCTGCCTGGAGTTCGCCGACCGCTACGGGCCCCGGCCGCATCCGCCCCGGCTGATTCCGCTGGAGTCGGTGCACCGGCTGCTGCTGCCGCTGATCGAGGGACCCACGTTCCCGGAGTCGCTGCGCCGCCGCTTCCACACGTACGCCGAACTGCTGCTGGTCTTCCAGCGCGCGCTGCCCTTCGAGTCGTCCCTCGGTACGCCGCACTGCGGCCCGGCGGTGTCCAAGGAGGAGCTGCGCGAGGCCCTGGTGCGCAATCTGGTCGCCTGGGCCGCCCGCCCCGGCGGAATGCGCGGCCGGCAACTCATCCAGTCGGCGAGCACCCCCGCTCAAGAGGCAGTCCAGGCAAGGGAGTTGGCATCATGACCACCGTTCCGATCGACTCCCCGTTCCGGCCGGACATCGACACCCCGGCCGCCAACCGCGCCCACATCACCCATCTCTACCGCGAGCATCTCTCCTCCGGCCGTGCCGTCATGGGCACCGTGCTCGGCGGCATGCTGGAGACGGCGTCCGAGGGGGCGTGGATCTTCACCGACGACGGCCGCCGCTACCTCGACTTCGGCGGATACGGAGTGTTCATCCTGGGCCACCGGCACCCCGCCGTCACGGCGGCCGTGCACTGCCAGGTGGACGCCCATCCCCTGGCTTCCCGGGTCTTCCTGGAGCCGGTCGCGGCCCGCGCCGCCGAGGCGCTCACCGCGCACACCCCGGCCTGCCTCGACCGCGTCCACTTCGTCAACTCCGGTGCGGAGGCGACCGAGGCGGGACTCAAACTGGCGCGCGCCCATGGGCACACGGCCGTGGTGAGCATGTCCTCCGGCTACCACGGCAAGACCCTGGGCGCGCTCTCCGCCACCGCCAACGCCAAGTACCAGGAGCCGTTCCGCCCGCTGCTCCCGGACACCGAGGTCGTCCCGTACGGCGACGCGGAAGCCCTGGCAGCCGTACTCGGTGTGCTCGGCCAACGGGCCTGTGTGATCGTCGAGCCGGTGCAGGGCGAGGGCGGGGTACGGATTCCGCCGCCCGGCTATCTGGCGGCGGTGAGCCGGCTGTGCCGGGCGTACGGGGCCTTCCTGATCGTCGACGAGATCCAGACGGGGCTGGGGCGGCTGGGCTCGTGGTGGGGGCTGGACGGGGAAGGGCAGGAGGGCGTCGAGGGCGCCGGGGAGGTCGTGCCGGACGTCCTCCTCGTCGGGAAAGGGCTGAGCGGCGGGGTGGTGCCCGTGGCGGCGATGGTCGCGACGGAGACGGCGTACGGGCCGTTCTCCCGCGACCCCTACCTCCACACCTCCACCTTCGCCGCCTCGCCGATCGCCTGTGCGGCGGCGCGGGCCTCGGTCGAGGCGCTGGACAGGGAGGACGTCGTCGCCCGGGCACGGGGGCTCGGCGAGCGTCTGCTCGGGGGCGTACAGGCGGTCTGCGAGCCGTACTTCGGCGGGCTGGTCCAAGAGGTGCGCGGGCGGGGGCTGTTGATCGGCCTGGAGTTCAGCGAGGAGCGGGCCGTCGGCGAGCTGATCCTCGAACTGGTCGGCCGGGGCATCCTCGTGAACCACTCCCTCAACGCCTCCCGGGTGCTGCGCCTGACCCCGCCCGCGATCGTCGGCGACGACGAGGTACGCCTTTTCCTGACGAGCCTGGCGGAGTCGCTGCACGACGTGGCGCGGCGGATGGGCTAGGGCCTGTCCGGCGGATCAGGTCGCAGTGAATCAACGGCGCCGCGTCATCGCCGGTGAGCGGGGGCTGGTGCGTGCGGCTGCAAGACGGAGGAGGGCGTCGACGTGGTGGGGGTCCCCCTCCGGGGGAGGGCGTGCCAGACCCCGCGGCTGCGGCGTGATCCGCCGGACAGGCCCCAAGGCCGGCGCGTCAGTGGGGCGGGCGGCGGCGGTCGAAGAGGAGGGCGGCGGCGCCGAGCGCCAGCAGGCCCCTCGACGGCGTCCAGGGCCGCTGCCCGCCCATGCCGGCCGGAGTGTGGGGTTCGTGGAGCTGGAGGGCGAACTGCCGGCCGGCGGCGTCGGAGAGGAGGCTGCGCAGCTGCTCGGGCGCGGACACGGCGAAGGACAGGAGGTCCATCGTGTTACGGGCCGCCTGGTCGAGGGAGAAGTACTCGCGCAGCAGGGCCATGACGATCCCCCGTGCCTCCGCCCGGAAGACCTCCGCGAGGGCGATGTCCGGTGCGAGACAGCGCACCGAACCCTCCAGGTTGGCGAAGGACTTGCCCAGCAGAGAAATGGCGGGCGCCGAGCCGATGCCCCGCTTGGTCGCCTTCTCCAGCACCGTGGTCAGGGACACCCCGAAGTTGATGTCCTCCAGGGAGGCCGTGGCCACCTTGGGCACCAGCGCGGCCATGTCGGCGGCGAACGCGGGCAGGTTCGACCAGGGCGTGACGCGCCCCATGTCCGCCCAGGCCCAGGCGAGTCCGTGGCCGTCGTTCTGGGCCAGAGCCATGAGGAGAGGCAGGAGTTGCAGGCTCGTACGGCGGTCGAGGCGGCCGATCATGCCCCAGTCGATGAGCGTGGCCGGGCCGCCGGGCAGCGCGAAGACGTTGCCGGCGTGCGGGTCGGCGTGGAACATGCGGTCGACGAAGTAGCCGCGGTACATGAAGCGCAGCAGGTCCTTGCCGATGTCCGTGCGCTCGCGGTCGCTGAACTCGCCGCGGTCCAGGTGCCGTACGGAGGAGCCGGGCGCGAGGGACTGGACCAGCACCTTGGGGGTGGCGTGGATGACCCGGGGCACGGCGAGGGTCGGATAGCGGCGGATGTGTTCGCGGGCCTCGTCCATGTTGCGGGCCTCGCCGGTGAAGTCGAGTTCCGGTTCCATGGCGTCGAAGATCGAGCCGAGCATCGCCTCCATGTCGATGACCTCGTTGAAGCGGGGCGCGGTGCGGGCGACGATCCTGGACGCCCTGCGCATCAGGGCCATGTCCGCGCGGACCGCGTCCCGGATGCCGGGCCGCTGCACCTTGACCACCGCCGGGCGCCCGCCGGGCAGGGTGACCCGGTACACCTGGGCGAGGGAGGCCGCGCCGAGCGGTCGTACGGTGTCGATGTCGTCGAACCGGCGCTTCCAGTCCGGTCCGAGCTGGTCGCGGAGGACGGGTTCGAAGACGGCGAAGGGCTGGACGTCGACCTGGTCGTGCAGGTTCTGCAGCTCGGCGATCATCGAGGCGGGCACCATGTCGGGGCGCGTGGAGAGGATCTGACCGAGCTTCACGTAGAACGGGCCGAGGCTTTCGAGGGCGTGCCGTACGGCTCTGGCGCGCCGGATGCCGTCGCCGCCGTCCTCGCCGTCCTCGCCGGGTTCTCCGTCGGTTGCGCGCCGGGTGCGGCGCCGGTCCCGGGCCAGCCGGCCGGCCTCTTCGGCCGCGAGTCCTCCCAGTACCTTCACCACCAGCCGGAGCCGGTTGCCGAGCAGGGCACTGCCCATGTGTCACGACCTTCTGTGTGTGCTGCGTTTCCTGAGACCGGCGGGGCGGGTCCGGCCCCGCCCCGCCGTCACGCGCCCCGCGTCAGCTCTTGCGTGCCGCCGACGGCCGGCTGCCGGCGCCCGTCACGGCTCCGGCGACTCCCTGGACGCTCTCCAGTACGCCGACCAGGTTCGAGACCAGTTCGGAGAGCTGGGCGATCTGCCGTGGCAGTGCGGCCAGCCCCTCCGCCATGTCCGCCGCTCCCGACACAGCCGACGCGGCCCCGCCCGCCACCTGTCCGAGCGCGGCCAGCGGGTTGCCCGCGCCCGCCATGCCGCCCAGCGCGGCGAGCGGGTTCGCTCCCCCGGCCGCGAGTGCGGCGAGAGGGTTCGGAGCCGCGCCAGCGAGGGCGGCCAGGGGGTTGGGGACGCCGCCCGTCAGCGCGGCGAGCGGGTTGGCGGCGCCGACTCCGGCGGCGGCGTTGGCCGCGTTCGCGAGGGCCGCCACGGGATTGGCGACCCCGCCGAGTGCCGAGAGCGCGCTGACGGTACGCAGCACATCCCCGGGCAATGCGTTCAGCGCCTGGTAAGGATTCGCCGCGGTGAGCCAGTCCACGGCATGGGAGTCGTCGCTCCTTCGGTCGAGAATGTCGTCGAAGGCCTTCTTCGTACTGTCGGCGATATCGCCGATGAAGTCCTTGATCGTATCCTGAGTATTGTTCCTGCCCACTGAAACTGCCTTCCCTGTCGACTCAACTCCCGTAATCCGGAAGTCGTTCACAAGAGGCCGGACATGAACCGAGAATGAATTCGGCCGTCCGTTACCTGGGATGTGCGGCGACCCCGTCCAGCGTCTGGGCACACACGAGCCTCAGCCGTGCCCGTCCCCGCGTGAACGCACCCTCGGCCGCCTTCAGCGAGATCTGGTGCATACGGGCGAACTCCATCGTGGAGATACCGTCGGCGCGGGCCAGCATGACCTGGCGCTCACGGCCCCGCAGTTGCTGGACCTGGCGCAACAGCCAGCGTCCGAAATCCTCGTCGCACACGTCCTCGTCCGGCAGCTCGGGCCTGCTGACGTGCGCGGTACGGCCCACCAGCCGCCGTCTGCGCTCCAGTTCACGGTAGTGGTCGACGCACAGCCGCAGCGCGACCGAGGTCAGAAAGGGTCCGATCCGCTCCGGGTCCAGATTGTCGTGGGCCGCCGCCCGCAGCATTGCCTCCTGGACGCAGTCCTCCGCGTCCTGGGCGGTCGGGAGCCGCCGGCGGACCAGCCGCATCAGCCGTTCCCGATGGCCGACGATCTCTTCCCAGATCACTAACTCGTCCGCGCGGTCTTCCGAATTCATGCAGTACACGGCCCCGAAATTTTCCTGTTCCCCGACTCGACGGGAAAGGACTGTCCGGGTCAACTCACGGACAAACCGAGCCGATTGCGCACCACTCGTCCGAATGGAAAACGAAAGAACCGGCTCCTGGCCATGGCACATCGTGCTATAAAAATCCGTACCGCTGCCGGATCGGTCAAATTCCGCAGAAACGTCACATCAGGTCCAGGGTGAATTAATTACCCCCGGCAGCATACCCATCTCGGCCACCGGGGAACTTAACTCGCCAATACCGGCCGACCTGCTTTCGCTCCGGAGGTCAGTTGTCGGTCGCCGCGGCGGCCTGTTTGATGGCTTCGCGGATCCGGCAGTACGTGCCGCAGCGGCAGACGTTCTCGATCCGGTCGATGTCCGCGTCCGTCGGTTCGGAGGTCCGCTGGAGCAGTGCCGCCGCGGCCATGATCTGCCCCGGCTGGCAGAAGCCGCACTGCGCCACGTCCTGGTCGAGCCAGGCCTGTTGGACGGGGTGCAGGGTGTCGCCGTCGGCCAGTCCCTCGATGGTGGTGACCTGACGGTCGGCGCAGTCGGCGACGGGCACGACACAGGGCTGGATCTCCGCGCCGTCGAGATGGCTGGTGCAGGCCCGGCAGACCCCCACCCCGCAGCCGTACTTGGGGCCGGTCACGTGCAGCAGGTCGCGCAGCACCCACAGCAGCGGCATGTCGGCCGGGGCCTCGACGGTGACCGGCTTGCCGTTGAGGACGAAGGTGTAGCGGGGCATCAGTACCTCTCGGGGGCGGAGTAGGAGCCGGAGTCGACGGTCGGTCAGAAGGTGAGGGGGAAGCGGCGGGGCTTGGTGCCCGTGGCCCGGGCGTACGCGTTGGCGACGGCACCCGCCGCGGCCGGTACGCCGAGTTCTCCGGCTCCGCCGGGCTCGCCCCTGGACAGCATGATGTGCGCCTCGAAGTGCAGGGGGGCGTGCCGTTGGCGGGCGTAGTGGAAGTCGGCGAAGCTGCCCTCGCGGACGGCACCCCGGTCGATGTGGAGGCCGGCCCGCAGGATCGTGGAGATGCCGTCGATCGTCGTACCCATGAGCTGGGCCTCGAGTCCGCGTGGGTTCACGGCCGTTCCGACGTCGGCCGCCATCACCGCTCTGGTGACGCGGGGGTTCTTCGGGTCGGTGGCGTCGATCTCGATCAGGCAGGCCACGCAGGAGCCGTACTCCTCGTGGACGGCCATGCCCTGTCCGTGTCCGGCCGGCAGGGTCCGTCCCCAACTCCCGGCGGACGCCGCCTTGTCGAGCACGGCGCGTACGGCCTTGCTGCGGAGTGTGGTGCGCCGGAAGGCGACCGGGTCCTTGCCGAGGCTGCGGGCGATCTCGTCGACCATGATCTCCTCGACGGTCCGGGTCGTCCCGGAGTCCACCGAGCGCCAGGCGCCGAGGGGTATGGCCGCCAGCTCCACGCCGCCCGAATCCCCGGACAGCTGACCGAAGTTGTACAGCCCGCTGTCGCTGGGCAGCGGGCCCGCCTCCCGGACGCGTCCCGCCCGCGCGGCCATGGGCCGCGCACCGCCGTTCGCGGCGAGGCCCTCGTAGGACTCGCTGACCGAGGCCGTCGAGTGGACGAAGGCCACCACTCGGCCGCCCGCGTGGCTGGCTCGGATCCGGTGGTGGGTGGCCGGGCGCATCTGGCCGTGCCGCAGGTCGTCGCTGCGGCTCCACATCAGCTTGACCGGTCGGCGGGCCGCCTTGGAGACGAGGGCGGCTTCGAGGGCGAAGTCGTAGTTGAGCCGTCGTCCGAACGAGCCGCCGCCCCGCATGACATGGACCTTGACCTTCGACGCCGGGAGCCCGACTGCCGCCGCGATGCTGTCGCGGGCGTCCATCGGTGTCTGGGTGGAGAACCACAGTTCGGCGCGGTCCGCGCGGACGTCGGCCACCGTGGTCAGCACCTCCATGGGGGCGTGGCTGACGAACGCGAACTCGAACTCGCCGGTCACCTGCGTCGATCCGCTCGGCGCGGTGCCCAGCGGTGGGACGGCGGCGCGCAGCCGGGATCTGATGGCGGTGTCGGAGAGCGCGGCCAGCGGGCCCGGGGCCCAGGTGATGCGCAGGGCGTCGCGGGCCTTGAAGGCGTGGTGGAAGGTGTCTGCGACGACGGCGACTCCGCCCGCGACCCGGACGACCGCGCGGACGCCGGGCATGGCGCGGGCCGCCCGGTCGTCGAGGGTTCGGATCTTCCCGCCGAGCGTGGGCGGCCGGGCCACGACGGTCGGCTTCGCGCCGGGCACCCTCACGTCACCGGCGTACTGCGCCTTGCCGGTGACGAGGTCCCGGGCGTCGATCCGGGTCGTCGGCTTGCCGATCACCTTGTGCCGGGAGGCCGGTTTGGGCTTGCTGGACACGGCCGGGCGGGTGACCTGCGCGGCGATCGCGGTCAGCGAGCCGTAGGTGGCCGTACGCCCGTCCGGTGCGACCACCATCGTGTTACGGGTGCGCAGTGTTCGCGCGGGGAGCCGCCAGCGCCGGGCGGCGGCGGTCACCAGGCGGGCCCGCGCGGTGGCGGCGAGCGCCCGGGCGGGACCGTACAGCGAGCTGACCGAGTTCGAACCGCCGGTGTACTGGCTGCCCTTGGTGCGGGCGTCGGCGAGCGGGATGTCGACGTCGGCGAGGCGGGCGTCCAGTTCCTCGGCGATCATCATGGCGACGGCGGTGGTGACGCCCTGGCCGACCTCGACGCGCGGCAGCCGGACGACGACCCGGTTCGCCGCGGTGACCTCAAGGACCAGCATCTCGTCGTCGTCACCGGTCACCACGACACCGGACCGCGCGCTCGCGTCCGCCGTGGAGCGCTCGGCGCCTTCGGCCGAGGACGTGTCGCAGCCGATCGGCGCGGCCACGGTCAGGGTGGTGGCGGCCAGCGAGTAGACCATGAACCTCCGACGGGACCACTGCCGTTCCATCGCCACCCCTGTCACTTCCTGTCGATCACCGTGGGGCACCGACGGGTCGGCGCCGCGCCCGCTGTCGGTGCGTCTCCTGTGTATGAGGGGCCGGGCGGCTTTCTGGTTGCGTGCCCGTGCCGTCCGGTCCGCGGCGGTTCCCCCCGGACGGCTGGAAGCCTCCCCCCAGGTGGCTGGAGTGTCCAGGGATGGCGTTCTACCGGGGCTTTCGCCGTTCTAAGGTCGGGAGACGACTTCGACGGCAAGGCGGAACGTACGTGATCCGGGTAGTGGTGGTGGACGACGAGGCCCTGGTGCGGTCCGGCTTCAAGCTGATCCTGAGCGCGGCCGACGACATCGAGGTCGTCGCGACCACGGCGGGCGCCGGCGCGGTCGACACCGTACGGCGGGAGCGCCCCGATGTCGTCCTGCTGGACATCCGGATGCCGGACGTCGACGGTCTGACCGTGCTGCGGGAGGTGAGGGGGCTGCCGGAACCCCCGGTGGTGGCGATGCTGACGACGTTCGACGCCGACGAGTACATCCTGACCGCCCTGCGTTCAGGCGCCGCCGGCTTCCTGCTGAAGGACACCGAGCCGGACCAACTCGCCCAGCTGGTACGGAGCTTGGCGGCGGGCGGGGTCGTCATGTCGCCGAAGGCCTCCCGTGCCGTCTGGCAGAGTCACCCCGGCTCCGCCGTCCGCGCCGAGGATCCCGAGGCCGCCCGGGTGGGCCGGCTCAGTGAGCGTGAGCGTGAGGTTCTGGTGCTGGTCGCGGAGGGGCTGTCCAACGCGGACATCGGCACGCGTATTCATCTCAGCGCGGGCACGGTCAAGGACCATGTCAGCGCGATCCTCACCAAGTTGAGGGTGAGCAGCCGGGTGCAGGCGGCGCTGCTCGCCCAGCGGGCCGGGCTGCTGGACGGGTCGTTCGGCGAGGGGTACCAGTGAGCGCGGCCGACGCCCGCCCTGCCTGGTGGACGCGTGTCCCGGACCGGGGCGTCGACGCGGGTGTCGTCCTCGTCGCGGCCGTGGACGCGTCGATCAGTCTGTTCGGGGAGTCGCCCGCCTCGATCGCGGCCTCCGTGCTGGCCTGCGGGGCGCTGGTGTTCCGTCGACGATTCCCGCTGGCGGTCTTCCTGCTGACCCTTCCCGCGAGCCTGATGCTGGACATCGTGTTCGCCCCGTTCGCCGCGCTGTTCACGCTCGCCGAACAGTCCCGGGACCGCCGTCTGCTCGCCTTCTGCGCCCTGCTGTTCGCGATGGCGTCGGCCGCTCCCTGGCCGCCGGACGACCTGTCCTCGCACGACCGTGCCTGGACCGTCGTCTCCTTCTTCTACACCCTGGCCTCCGCCGCCGCCCCCGTTCTCCTGGGCCAACTCCTCCAGGCCCGGCGGGACTTGTCGGGGCGGCTCGTCGAGATCGAGGAGGCGCGGGAGCACGAACGGCTGCTGCACTCCCAGGCCGTGCTGGCCCGGGAACGCGCCCAGCTCGCCCGGGAGATGCACGACGTCGTCTCCCACCAGGTCAGCCTGATCGCCGTACAGGCCGGAGCGCTCCAAGTCGCCGCGAAGGAGCCGGAGTTCAGGGAGGGTGCCCGGACGATCCGCGCCCTGAGCGTCGACACCCTGGACGAACTCCGCCATATGGTCACCCTGTTGCGGGCTTCGGGCGGCAAGGCCACCGAGCTGACCCCGCAGCCGACCCTGGCCGACCTCCACCGGCTCGTCACGACCAGCGGTATCGAGACCGAGCTGACCGGTGAACTCCCCCCGGACATCGGCACCCCGGCCCAGCGCGCCGTCTACCGGACCGTGCAGGAGGCCCTCACCAACGTCCGCAAGCACGCTCCCGGCGCCCGTGCGACGGTCCAGCTGTGGCGTGCCCCGGACGGCGCCGGATTCGGCGTGACCGTCACCAACACGCCCCCGACCCGCCCGTCCCTGCCCCTGCCCGGCTCCCACCAGGGCCTCGTCGGCCTCCGGGAACGCGCCGAACTCCTGCACGGCACCTTCCGGTCGGGGCCCACTCCCGAGGGCGGCTACCAGGTCAGGCTCAGGATCCCGGCCGGCTCGGCGCAGTAGAGCCGATCAGCGCGGTGTCGATGCCCACGGGACCGAAGGCGTTCGCGCCGCCCGGGGTGCCGAGCGGGGCGTCGCGGCCCGGCAGGGGTTCGTCGAAGAAGCGGCGGTTGTCGGTGCGGTGCTCGGGGTCGGCGAGGCGGTCGACGGCGATCGCCTGTTCGGGGCAGGCCGTCTCGCAGGCACCGCAGTCGATGCATTCGGCCGGGTTGATGTAGAGCTTGCGCTCACCCTCGTAGATGCAGTCGACCGGGCACTCCTCGACGCAGGACCGGTCCATGATGTCGACGCAGGCCGGGCCGATGACGTAGGCCATGTCAGTTCTCCTTCTCTGTCGAGTGCCCCGGGAACAGGGCCGCGTCCGGGTCGATGACGGTGGCGGCGTTGTTGACGGCGGTGGCGACCTCGCCGAAGCCGACGGAGATCAGCCGCACCTTGCCCGGGTAGTCGGTGATGTCCCCGGCGGCGTACACGCGGGGCAGGTTGGTGGCCATGCGGGTGTCCACGGCGATCCGCCGGGCCTGGAGCGTCAGCCCCCAGTCGGTCAGCGGGCCCAGGTCGGCGAGGAAGCCGAGCGCGGCGACGACCGTGCGCGCCGGGAGCAGCCGGGTGGCCTTGGTGGTGCGGTGGCGGACCTCTACCTGTTCGACGTACGAGTCCCCGTGCAGGGCGCTCACCTCGCAGTCGGTGATGATCTCGATGCCGAGGGCGCGGACCTTGTCCACGCTCGCGCGGTGGGCCCGGAACCGTTCGGTGCGGTGCACCAGACGGACGGAGCGGGCGAGCGGGGCGAGGGTCGCGGCCCAGTCGAAGGCGCTGTCGCCGCCGCCGACGACCACGACATCGTGGCCGGTGTGCGCGGCGGGGTCGGGGACGAAGTAGACCTGCCCCCGGCCGAGGTAGCCCTCGCCAGCCGGGAGCGGCCGGGGCGTGAAGGTGCCCACGCCGCCGGTGATGACGACCGCGCCGGCCCGGACCGTGCTCCCCCGGTCGCCGCGCACGACCGGGCGGCCGTCGGGATCGTGGGTCAGGGTCACCGCGCGCTCGCCGAGGAGGTAGCGGGGGCCGTACGGCTCGGCCTGGGCGACCAGGTTGGCCACCAGGTCACGGCCGCGTACGGCCGGGAAGCCGGCGATGTCGAAGATGGGCTTCTCGGGGTACATGGCGCTGATCTGGCCGCCGCACTGTGGCAGGACGTCGATGACCGCCACGCGAAGGCCTCGGAAGCCCGCGTAGTAGGCGCCGTACAGGCCCGCGGGCCCGGCGCCGACGATCAGGATGTCCGTCTCGATCGTGCGCGACTCGTCCGTGGTCGTCGGCAGGTCGGTGAGAACGCTCATGGTTCCGGACGGTACGAGCGGTACGCGGTCCGGTCCCACGGGATCGGTCCGGTGAGCAGGACGCCCCGCTTAACGGACCGGGCGGCGCGCTGGGAACGTCTGCGGTACGAGATTTCCGGCCACGCACGGGAGTACGACATGCGGACAGCAGCCAGAATCGGACTCAGTACCAGGAGCACCTTGACCGTCGCCTGTGCGGCGCTGCTCCTCACCACGGCCTGTACGGCCGGGACGACCGACTCGACGGGGGTGTCGGCGGCGGGGAAACCGACCGTGCGCCTCGCCCTCGGGGTCGACGCCTCGTACGCCCCGATCTATCTGGCCGTGGAGCGCGGCATGTTCGCGGACGCGGGCGTCAACGTCGAGCTGGTGAAGACGGAGGGCGGCCCGGCGGCGTCCGAGGCGGTGACGGCGGGCACTGCGCAGATCGGGCTCAACTCCGACTCCACCGCCCTGCCGCTGATGGTGACCAATCCCGACCTGCGGGCCCTGGGCGTCTTCCAGACCTCGGACCGCTACCTGAAGGTCGTCCTGCGCGACGGCATCGACTCCCCGAAGCAGATCAGGACCATGGCGTCGATCGGCGGCCTCGGCCTCTACTCGACGCACCGGTATCTGCTGCACAACGGTATCGACCCCGACTCCGTGAAGATCGTGGAGAGTTCACCGCCGGAGATCCCCGGCCTGCTGGAGCAGGGCTCGATCGACGCGTACATCCTCTACGAGCCCTGGGCGACCCGGGGCGACGAGGGGGGCGGGCACATCGCCGGGCGCATCGGCGACTTCGGGGTGCGGTACGTGCAGTGGCTGCTGGCCGACCAGAGCTGGCTCAAGGACAACGAGGAGGTCGCCGGCAAGATCTTCAAGGTGGTGGCCGAGGCAGACAAGCTCGTCACCAGTGATCCCGCCGCCGCGGCGAAGGCGTCCAACGCGCAGGTCAAGCTGCCCGAGGACCAGACGGTGAAGGTCCTGCCGGAGATCACCTTCGCCGCTCGCGGCATCACCGACTCGGACCTCACCGAGTCGAAGAAGATCGTCGACTTCTTCCTCCAGCAGAAGCTGCTCAAGAAGTCGCCGGACCTCGACACCACCCTGCTCAAGGGCTGGTACGAGCAGCACGCCAAGTGAGTTCGACGCTTCCCGTGACGCAGGGGGCGCCGTCCTCCTTGAGCACGGCGGCGTCGAGCGTGACCCGGGTTCCCTCGCCGCAGGGCTCCACCGTGCGTACCGTCGCGGTCCAGGTGAGCTGCTCACCGGCCACGGCGGTGGCCCGGTTGCGCCAGCTCACCGACGCCAACTCGGCCTCGGGTCCGGCCCAGTCGAGGGCGTGCCGGGTGAGGGTCTCGCCGTGCAGGGTGGACTGGACGACGACGTCGGGGAAGCCCTCGGTGGCGGCGAACGCGGCGTCGTAGTGGATGCGGTGGGAGTTCCAGGAGACGGCGCTGAACCGGAACAGTTGCAGGTGGCTGTGGTGGTAGGTCTGCTGCGGGCAGGCCTGGCCCGCGGTGGGAGCGGTCATGCGGCGGCTCCACCGGCGGGGCGGGGGTCTTCTTCGGCGGGTGCGTCGGGCAGGTCGAGTACGACGACCGTCTCGTCCATGGCCATGAGTTCGGCTCCGTCCTCCACTGTGAAACGGGTCGTGATGCCGAGCAGGACGAACTCGCCCGACCGGCCGCTGCGGTGGTCGGCCGAGGTGATGGCCCGTTCCGCGGTGACCCGGGTGCCCGCGAGCACCGGCCCGCCGAGCCGGACCGACTGGCCGCCGTGCACATGGCGTACCGGCAGTCCTGCGGTGCAGGGCGCTTCCCGGGCGGCGAGCCCGTCGCGTTGCAGGGCGTCCTCGGTCGGGCCGTCCTGCCAGCTCAGCGTCCCGGCGAGGAAGAGCGGCGGGGCGACCACGGGCTCTCCGGCGGCCTCCTGGGCACGGGCGCGGCGGATGTAGTCGTCGTCGTTGAGGGAGGCCGCGTACCGGCAGAAGTCCTTGACGGCCAGGACGCCGCAGTCCTCGCTCTCCCACTCCCCGATCAGCTTCCGGGCCCTGCCGAGCACCTCCTCCAGTGCCGCGCTCACCGCAGCGACCTGCTGATGCCGAGGGCCGCCGCGCGCAGTGCGACCGCATGGCCGGGAGGATCCATCCGGTAGGTGGGCGCCGTGATGGACAGCGCCCCCACGAGGGTGTCCTGACGACTGAAGACGGGCACGGCCATGCTCGTGTAGCCGAGGCGGATCTCCTCGGCCTCGGTGGCGATGCGCTCCGCCCGGATGCGCTCCACCTGGGCGCGCAGCCGGCCGGGCGAGGTCACCGTGTGCCGGGTGAAGGGTTTCAGGCCGTTTCTGACGACCTCGGCGAACAGGGTGGGCGGGGAGAAGGCGAGGATCGCCTTGCCGGTGGCCGTGCAGTACAGCGGGAGCCGGCCCGCGACCCGGGACTCCTGGTTGAGCCCGCGGTGCGGGAAGAGTTTCTCCAGGTAGACGACGTCGAGGCTGTCGTGGATGGCGAAGTGGATGGTCTCCTGGGTGGCCAGCAGCAGGTCCTCCATGTACGGCTGGGCCACCTCGCGCAGGATGCGCTGCCGGTGCACGCGCTGGCCGATCTCGAACAGGCGCAGCCCGAGCCGGTAGTCGCAGCCCGCGCGCTCCAACAGCCCCCACATCACCAGTTCCTGGGCGAGCCGGTGCACGGTGGCCTTGGCGACGCCGGTACGGCGGACCAGTTCGGCGAGGGAGAGGCTGTCGTCCTCGGCGGTGAAGGCCTCCAGGATCGGCCTGACCTTGCCCAGGACCGAGTTCATGGGGTCCGGGCCGGGGTCCGCGTCCCGGGGAACGGCTGACGGGATACCCGACGGGAAGTTCGGCGAGATGTTCGACGCGGTGTTCGAAGCTGCGTTCGACGGGGTGGTGACGGTCACGGTCATGGGAAGTACCTCCCGGTCGGTCGTTGCCCTCCGGAGAACGGAACCACGGCCTCATGGACGGTGGCCATGGTCAGTTGTTAATTCACGGTGACCCGGAGCCGGAGCCCGTCAACGCGCCGCGTCGAGGAAGGCCAGGCTGAGCGGGTTGTAGAGGTCGGCCTTCTCGTGCTGCGGCCAGTGTCCGCACTCGTTGAAGATCTCCAGCCGGGCCCCGGGGATGGCGGCGGCGATGGCCTCGGCCTCCGGGACGTCGCCGAACGGGTTCTTGTTGGCCCACACCACGAGCGTGGGCGCCTTGATCCTGGCCATGCGGTCCGGCCGGAGCAGGTTGCGCTCCCGGGTCTCCACCTCCTGGAGGGCCAGCAGGTTGTGCAGGTTCCGCTGGAACTCGGGCTGGTGGTAGATCTCGTACCGCACCTCGGTCAGTTCATTGCCGAAGTCGTCGTCCCACTCGGCCCACAGCAGGCGCAGCCGGTCCCGGGTGAGGGAGATGTCGTCCTCCAGGGCGGCGGCCCGCGTCGAGGTCTTGAGCCGTTCCATCACCGCCGGGTTGACCTTCGTGCCGCCCATGCACAGCAGTTGCAGGGAGGCGACCCGGTCCGGGTACTCGCTCGCCGCCCAGGACGACACCCAGCCGCCCAGCGACTCGCCGACCAAGTGGGCGCGTTCGGCGCCGACGGCGTCCAGGTACGCCATCAAGTGCTCGACGTACGCGGGGATTTCGCCCGGCCGGTCGGGCTTGCCGGTGTAGCCGTGGCCGAGCATGTCGATGGCGTGGCAGCGGTAGCCGGCCGAGGCGTGCACCGGGATGTTCTTGACGAACGCCTCCAGGTGGCCGGTCGTGCCGTGCAGGAACACGACGTGCTCGCCGTCCTCGGGACCGGCCTGCAGGGCGCGCGTCCTGATGTCGCCGGTCTCGACGTAGGCGTGCCGGTAGTCGATGCCCGACAGTGCGGTCCAGATGCTCATCGCTGCCTCTCCTCGGTGTGTACGGGGTCCAGGACGGCGACCGCCATCCCGGTGAGCCACTCGGGCATGGGCTCGTACGCCAGGCGTCGGCCGGGGGCGTGGTCGAGCAGGGCCGACATCAGCAGCCAGGTGCGGATCTCCTGGGCGCCGTTGCCGGCGGTCTTCTCCACGTCCTCGGTGGTGAGTCCGGTGACGCGGTGGGTCTCGCCGCGCTCGACGAGGGACAGGAACTCGTCGTCCCACTCCGGGTTGAGCGCGGCCTCGGCGGCGCGGATGATCTCGCGGCGCCGGACGTCGTAGTCCTGCCAGTTGGTGCGGCCGTCGAGCCAGGCGCCGACCATGAACTCCTCGTCGTCGCCGTGCGGTTCGCGCCAGTCGGGCCAGGGCAGCCGGTGCGAGAGCCCGCCGGAGCCGATGACGGCCACCCGGCGGTTGCCGGGGAAGGCCAGCACGGCCTCCCGGATCGCGCGGCCCAGGCGCTCGCAGCGGTCAAGGGTCGGCAGCGGAGGGGCGAAGACGTTGATCACGATCGGTACGAGGTCCACGTCCAGTCCGTCCAGGAGGTACTGGACGGCGTGCGACTGCCCGTGGTCGATCTGCAGCCGGGCGGAGAAGGCCGCGTCGAAACGGCCGCCCTCCACAAGGGAACCCGCGATGTACCGGGCGAGCGGCACGTCCACCGGCAGCGGGCCCTTCGGGGTGCCGGACTCGCCGCTCGCCACGCACTCGCCCACCCCGATGGTGAAGCTGGGGATCAGGTCGAGCCAGAAGCCGCGGAAGTGGTTGGAGCCGACGAGGATCACCGTGTCGGGCCGAGCAGCCGCGAGTTCGTCGCGCGCGGCCTTCAGGGCGTCGCGGAAGCGCTCGGCGCGGTCCTTGTGGAGGGTCTGCTCCCAGTGGGTGTTCATCAGCGTGCTGTGCGAGGCGCCGACGCCCAGGACGATCTCGGTCATGCCGTTCCCTCCAGGTCGGCGCGGGTCCGGGTGACGGTGTCGACCGCCGTACGGACCAGATGCCGCGTCAGCTTCTCCATGGCCCGTACGGAGACGGTGTTCATGCCCCGGGCGAAGTCGATCTCGAAGGGCGCGTCGGCGACCTTCGGCATGCCGACCCGGACGGTGGGGATGCCCCGGCCGCGCAGGATGTTGGCGTCGGTGGCCCCGCTGTTGCCCGCGATCACCTCGTGCTCCCGGCCTTCCAGGGCGGCCCAACTCGCCTTGGCCGTCCGGCAGATGAAGCTGTCGGGGTCGGTTCGCGTCCCGGGGATCGCGAGGATCATCTCGGTGCTGACGTCGATGCCCGGCAGCTTCTCCCGTACGGCGTCGATCGCCGCGGCGAACTCCCGTTTGGCGTCCATCGGCGTCGTGTCGGGGCCGATCCGCAGGTCCACCCTGAGGGTGCAGGCGGCCGGGGTGACAGCGGCCATGCGGGGCCAGCCGCCGCGTACGGAGGAGACGATGCCCTGCGGGGCGACCGTGCCGCCGGTGTGCCGCTCGGCGTACTCGGCGAACCACTCCTCCAGGTGCTGGACGACCTCACCGGCGCGGGCGATGGCGTTGTCGTACGGGAGCCGGTGCCGCGAGCCGACGTAGGTGTGCGTGCCCCGGACGGTGACCTCGAACCAGACGAGACCGACCTCGTCCCAGGAGACCGTCCAGCCGGGCTTGGCGATGACCGCGTAGTCGGTCCACGCGCCCTGCTCCAGCAGGAACGAACAGCCCACGCCCTGCCCGGTGTTGAGCCTCGCACTGCCCGGCCGGGCGTTGGTCGGCATGCCGCCCGCGCCAAAGGCGGCGACCAGGTCGCCGGTGAGCGGGAGGCCGGCGCGGGCGATCGCCTCGGCGGCCATCATCACGCAGGCCGCGTGGCCCTTGGGGTTGGAGGCACCGAGGCCGGTCACCAGGTCGCCCTGGACGGTGGCCCGGGGGCGCATGTCTTCCCTCAACTCCGGGCCGATCCAGGGGAGATCCTCGCTCTCCTCGCCCACGGTCAGGGTGTCGATGGGCGCGTAGAGCATGAGGTCGGGGCCGGTGCCGTCGCCGGGGAGGCGGGCCCAGGCGTTGGCCTGGCGATCGTCGAGGGGCTGTGTTCTCGCGGTGTGGCATCCCGAGGTCTTCAGCGTCTCGGCGATGTGGGCGGCGAGCGGGGCCTCGTCGCCGGTCGGGCTCGGGATGTCGACGAGGCCGGTGATCAGGTCGCGCAGCCGGTCGCCGGTGATGTGCCGCCAGGCACCCTCGGTCCAGGCGCGGCGCCGGTCGTCGAGCCCCGCGAGGCCGTCGCCGCTCATTGGTTGATCCTGTGGACCTGGGTCATGGTGGTGCGCGCAAAGCGCTTCCTGGCCAGGGGGAGCCCGATGGCGATCGCGGCCCCGGCCAGCAGGGTGAGCAGGGTACGCACGCTCACGCCTCCTTCTCTGTTGCTGAGTCGGCGCCCGCCGCGGCCAGTTTCTTGCCGTACTCCTCCTCGCTGAGGTTCCGCCAGGCGGTCAGCGAGATGTCGGGGCGGTAGAGCTTCTCCGGGGGCGCGTCGGTGACGTCGACCATCCAGGCGTCCTGGCCGGAGAACTGGCCGTGGAACAGCCAGCGGATGGCGCCCAGGTACTTGGCGTAGAAGCGGAGGGTCTGCCAGCCCTCGGTGAAGTTGACCATCACGCCGACGTAGTTGTGGTGGTCGGCGTCGACGGGCACGTAGAACTCGTAGTGGATGAAGTTGGGGTAGGCGATGCGCAGGATGCCGGGCATCGCCAGGGACGCGAAGCCGGGGAACTCCTGGGCCTCGATCGTCTCGTTGATGCTGTCGGCCTTGCCGGTGTTGCCGATGTTGAAGGTTTCCTTCGGCGGCCGGTACTTCCACCAGCGCTTGTTGGACCAGTGGCCGACACCGGGGAAGTCGGCCTCCCAGTACACCTCGTCCTGGACCCGGAAGATCCAGCGGCCCTTGGGCACGATCCGGGTGATGTTCCAGGTGGGCATCGGCTTGAAGAGGCGCCAAAGGGCCGTGCGGTGCAGGTACTTGGCGTGGCCCTCGTCGAAGCCGTTCTCGCAGGCGAAGCGCCAGTTGCCGCCGCGCGGCTCGATCCGGCCGCCCATCACGAAGCCGTTCGAGGCGAGTTCCTCCGGCAGCTGTTCGTCGATGGGGTGGGGTTCCTCGTCGGCGACGGGGATGTACACCCACACCATGCCGAGGCGCTCCTCGACCGCGTATGTCCGCACCTCGACCTTGCCGGTGAGGCGGCAGCCGGGGCCGTCGGTGATGACCGCGGCCAGCTTGCCGGTGGGCAGGTCGAACGTCCAGCCGTGGTACGGGCAGCTGACGGTGCCGGGGAACTGCTGGTTGCCCTCGGAGAGCGGTACGCCCCGGTGCGGGCAGCGGTTGTGCAGGGCGTACGCCTTGCCCGCGTCCCGGATCAGCGTGATCTTCTCGCCGCAGATCGTGAACGGGAGCGGTTTCTCCGTGATGTGGCTGGCCCAGGTGACCGGATACCAGTACCCACGGAAGCCCGCTCCGGCACCGTCGTAGTGGGGCCACGTCGACCAGTCCTGCCGGCCCGGCGCTCCCGTCGCCGTGCGCTTCGCCCGGCCCGTCCTGCGGGGGGCGAGCGATCCTCCACCCGTCGTCTCACCCGTCGTCATCGTGCGTGACCTCCTGCTGGCGTCTGCTGCCGTCGGGACATGGCGTAGAGCATCGGCCGTGGCGCCGGGTCCGCCAACGGACCCGTTCCGCTGAACAGACCGCCCGCCCCGGTCCCCCGGCGTCCCGTTCAGCGGACCCACACCCGTGCGGGTGGGCGGCGCGCTGTCCTACGGTTCGGCCAGGCCCGGTCGTCGAACTCCCCGTCGAACTCCCGACCTCCGCCCGGAGGGCGGGTCTCGCCGGGGGCGCCGGACGTCGCGAGGCGGGCGGGAGTCTCCCGACCGGGCCTGGAGCCCGCACCCCGCCGATGACCTGTCGAACACCCGGTGGTCAGCCACCGGCAGACGAAGGGATCGTGATGACGAAGGCCATGGAGGCCGAACCGGCGCGCGCCCCGGCAACGGGCAGGCGTGGTGCGGCCGTTCGGGTCGAGGGGGTCGACATCCGGTTCGGCTCCTTCCACGCCGTACGGGACGTGTCGCTCGACATCGCCGCCGGAGAGTTCCTGTGCCTGCTCGGGCCGAGCGGGTGCGGCAAGTCCACCCTGCTGTCCGCGCTGGCCGGGTTCGTCGCCCCGCACGACGGCAGTCTCACCGTCGACGGCGCCCCGGTGACCGGGCCCGGCCCGGAGCTCGGGATGGTGTTCCAGAGCAGCGAGGCGCTCTTCGACTGGATGACGGTCCGCCAGAACGTGGCGTTCGGGCCCCGGATGCGCGGGAGTTCACGTGCCGAGCAGACCGCGCTGGCCGACGAGTACCTGGGCCTGGTCGGACTGCGGCACTGCGCCGACCGCTTCCCGGGCCAGTTGTCGGGCGGTATGCGCCAGCGCGTGCAGATCGCGCGGGTGCTGGCCAACCGGCCGAGCGTCGTGCTGATGGACGAGCCGTTCGGGGCACTGGACGCGCAGACCCGGCAGGTGATGCAGGACGAGATGGACCGTATCCGGCGGGTGTCGGGCTGCACGGTCGTTTTCGTCACGCACGACATCGACGAGGCGATCCTCCTCGCCGACCGGATCGCCGTGATGACGGCGGGCCCCGCCGCGTCCATCAAGTCCGTCTATCCGGTGGACCTGCCCAGGCCCCGGGACGTCACCGAACCGTCCGCCGCCGAACTGCGCCACCGCCTCCGCCAGGACATCGGCGAAGAAGTGCGCAAGGCCCTGCGCGACCAGGGGCTCGCCCTTGAGGAGGACCTGTGACCACCGCGACCCTCGACACCGCCCCGAAGCCGCGCGTCGAACGCCGGCCGGCGGGCGCAGCCCGGCCGGGGCTCCGCACGGCCGGCCTCTATGTCGTGTCCGTCCTGCTCGGCGTCGGCGTCTGGCAGTTGCTGGCGATGAGCTACGGCCCCTCGCTCGTGGCCTCCCCCCGGGAGACCCTGTCGGCGGCCGGCGACCTGGCCGCCGACGGCACGCTCACCAACTCGGTCATCGCGTCGAGCCGCCGGATCCTGATCGGCTGGGGGCTGGGGCTCCTGGTGGGCATACCGGTCGGGCTGCTCATCGGGCAGATCCGGATCGTGCGCCAACTCCTGGAGCCGTACATCGAGTTCTTCCGGTTCATCCCGCCGGTCGCCTTCGTGACCCTGGCGGTGGTGTGGCTGGGCATCGGCGAGTCGTCGAAGGTCGTCCTGATCTTCTACACGTCGGTCTTCATCGTCATCCTCAACACCAGCGCCGGGGTGATGGCGGTGAGCGAGTCGAAGCTGCGGGCCGCCGCGAGCCTGGGCGCCGGCCGCCGGCAGATCCTGACCGGCATCGTGCTGCCGTCGACGGTGCCGCACATCGTCACCGGGGCACGCCTGGCGATGGGCAACAGCTTCCTGACCATCGTCTCGGCGGAGATCGTCGCCGCCCAGGTGGGGCTGGGCTCGCTGATCTGGACCTCCCGCAACTACGGCCGCATCGACTGGGTCTTCGTCGGGATCATCACCCTGGGCATCCTCGGGTTCGTCTTCGACCGCGTGCTGCGGATCGTCGCGTCCCGCGTCCTGCGTCGATACGGAGTGAAGCTGTGAGCGACGAGAACACAACCAGGGACACGTCACGCGCCCTGGTCCTGGAGGAGTTCGGCTCCCTGCCCCGGCTGGTCGAGCGGCCGGTGCCCTCGCCCGCGCCCGGCCTGACCGTCGTACGGATGCTGGCGGCGCAGGTGGGCCACCTCGATCTCAACATCGTGGACGGGAGGTTCGGGATCCTGCCCGATCTTCCGGTGGTGCCGGGCACCAACGGCAGCGGGATCGTGCTGAGTTCGGACACGCATCCCGAGGGCAGTCTGGTCAGGGTCAACGGCAAGGGGGTGGGGCTGCGGCGGGACGGCTGCTGGGCGGAGCACGTCGTGGTGCCGGACGCGGCCGTGACGGCGGTGCCCGCGGGCACGGACCCCGCGTTGGCGTGCGGTTTCTTCTCCCCGGCCGGCACTGCCTGGGCGGCCGTGCACTCCGTCGCCGCCGTACGGCCGGGCGAGCGGGTCCTGGTGACCGGGGCGGCCGGTGCGGTGGGTTCCCTGACGGTGCAGGTAGCGGCGCGGGCCGGGGCCGAGGTGATCGGCGTGGTCGGCCGGCCGGCGAAGCTGGACCATGTGCCGCCGTCCGCGAAGGCGGTGCTGGCGGCCGAGCTGTCCCCGGAGTCGGTGGGCGGGCCGATCGACGCGCTCATCGACACCGTCGGCGGGCCCGTCCTGCGGGACGCCCTCGATCTGGTGCGCCCGCGCGGACGTGCCGTCCTCGTCGGCTACACCGCCGGGCGCGAGTTCGGCGTGGACCTCGCGGACTTCCTGCTGGCCGACGTGTCGCTGCTGCCCGTGAACCTGATGACACGCGGCCGGGAGGTCGCCGCCGACGCCGAACGGCTGCTGACGGAGCTGAGTTCGGGCGAACTGACCCTGCCGATCGAACGCCACTCCCCCGAGCGGCTCGCCGAGGCGGTGACCCGGCTGCGCAGCGGGGAGGCCATCGGCAAGGTCGTCATCGACTGGGCCGGCAGGTCGGGAAGTTGATCTGACCGGCACAGCAACAGCGCCCCGGAGACGGCCCGTTGAGCGGACCCGTTCCCTTGGGCGGACGGCACTCCCACCGGACGATCGGAACATGGATCTCATGGACCTCATGGACATTCAGGCCCCGCCGAAGGGTTCCTACGCGACGGCGGACGGCGTCGACTACCACTACATCGAGCTGGGCGAACCCGGAGGCAGCCCCACGGTCTTCCTGCACGGCGGCGGCCCCGGCTGCACCGGCTGGTCGGACTTCGGCCAGGTGGCACCGCTGTTCGCCGAGGACCGCCGGTGCTTCCTGGTCGACATCCTGCAGTACGGCAAGTCCGCGAAGCCCGTCATCGAGGGCCCCATGTGGGACTACCACGCCGCGAAGACCGTGGCCCTGCTGGACGCCCTCGGCGTCGAGCGCGCCGACTTCGTCTGCAACTCCTGGGGCGGCACGATCGCGCTCGACCTGGCCGCCAAGTACCCCGAGCGCGTACGGTCGTTGGTGATCACCGGCAGCATGCCCGTCTTCTACGGCCCCCTCGCCCCGATCCCGGAGGGCGGTCGCCGTGGCCGCAACGCCCGCGACGTCTACTACGGCGGAACCGGCCCGTCCCGGCAGAAGATGCGGGAGCTGATCGCCCGCCTGGAGTGGTACGACCCGGACGCCGTCCCCGAGGGCACGGTGACCCTGCGCTACGAGCAGAGCCTCGACCCCGAGGAGACGGCACTCGCCGGCGCGTCGGACAACCCGCGCGGCGACTGGCAGGACCTGACCGCCGAACTCGGCCGCATCACCGCGCCGGTGCTCTTCCTGTGGGGCATGTACGACGCCTTCCTGACCCCGGACTATCCGCTGATGCTGGCGCGCATGATCCCGAGGGGGAGCCTGCATGTGATGGACCGGGTCTCCCACCATCCGCAGGAGGAACGGCCGTACGACTACCACGCGGCCGTGACAGGCTTCCTGAACCAGCGCCACGACTGAGGCCGGAGAGGCGGGAGAAAGACGTGAGCACAGCAGTCCCGCGGGTCGTCGAGCTGACCAGCCCCTTCACCCGCTTTGCCGGCCGGCTGCTGGTCGGCCTCGGGTACGAGGTGGTGCTGGTGGAGCCCCCGGAGGGCGACCCCGACCGGCACGGCCCCGACGGCCACGACTTCGCCCACTGGCACGCCGGCAAACGCTCGGTGACCCTCGACCGGGGCACCCCCGAGGGCACGGACGCGCTGCGCCGACTGCTGGCGGGCGCCGACGCCGTCCTCGACGGGACGACGGGCGGGGTGCGGACACTGGCCGAGGGGCTCGATCACCTCGTACACGTCCGTGTCACCCCCTTCGGCCTCGTCGGGCCGCGCAGCGACTGGCAGGGCGGCGATCTCGTGGTGGCCGCGACGGGCGGGATGCTCGCCCAGGTCGGCGACCCCGACGGCCCGCCGCTGCGGCTGCCGGAGAACCAGGCGGAGCACCTCGCGGGCGTCAACGCGGCGATCGCCGTCCTGCTGGGCCTGCGGGCACGCCGCCGGGGACCGGGCCAGCTGATCGACGTCTCCGCGCAGGCGTGCGTCGCCGCCGCCCTGGAGGCGGGCACCCTCGCCTATCTGCACGAGGACCGGGTACCGCCCCGCCCGGGACGCGTGCACCCCCTGGTCCCGCACGGCCTGTTCCGGGCCGCCGACGGCTACCTGGGCGGCGGGCTCGGCGGCAGTCCGCGCATGTGGGACGCGCTGCTGGCCTGGCTGGTCGAGGAAGGCGCGGCGGCCGATCTCGCGGAGCCGAGATGGCAGGACCCCGTCGAGCGCAAGACGCACCAGGAGCACGTCTTCAAGGTCGTCCAGGATTTCGTGGGCCGGTGGCCCAAGGCGGAGTTCGCGGAGCGGGCCCAGGCCCGGAAGCTGCCATGGGCGGCCGTGGACCTGCCCGCCGAACTGCCGGACAACCCCCAGCTCACCGACCGTGGCTTCTTCACTCAGGTCGAGGGCCGCACCGACCTGGGCTTCCCGTTCGCGTTCCCGGAGGGGCACCGGATCACCACGCTCGCCGTGCCGGGCCCGGGCGCCGACCAGACACTGCTGGACGAGCCTCGCACGGTACGACCGGTCGTCACCGACTCCCCCACCCTGCCCGCCCTGGACGGCGTACGGGTCCTGGACCTGACGTGGGTGCTGGCAGGCCCGTACTGCACGAAGGTCCTGGCCGATCACGGCGCCGACGTCATCAAGGTCGAGTCGGCGGGGCGTCCCGACCCGACCCGGTTCGCGCCCTTCATGCACCTCTCGCGCGGCCCGCACACGGACCCGGACACCAACGGCTACTTCAACGAGGTCAACCGGAACAAGCGCGGCATCGCGCTGGACACGCGGACCGAGGAGGGCGTGGCGGTGCTGCGCGACCTCGTCGCCAACTGCGACGTCCTCGTCGAGAACTTCAGCGCCTCGGTCATGAAGAAGCTCGGCCTCGGCTACGAGACGCTGCGCGAGATCAACCCCGGCATCGTCTACCTGAGCATGTCGGGCATGGGCCACACCGGTCCACGCGCCGACTGGGTGTCGTACGCCGACACGGTCTCGGCGGCCGGTGGTCTGACCGGGCTCACCGGGTGGGGGCCAGACGACGTGGTGGGCGTCATCTACGGGCACGGGGACATCGTCGCCGGTCTCCAGGGTGCGCTGGCCACGGTCGCCGCGCTGGAGCACCGGGCCGAGACCGGCCGGGGACAGCACATCGACCTGTCCCAACTGGAGGCCATCGCCGCCCACATGGGGACGAGCGTCCTGACGTCGGCGCGGTCGCCGATGGGCAACTCGCATCCCCGTTGGAGTCCGCAGGGCGTGTACCGGAGCCTGGGCGCGGACCGCTGGCTGGCGGTCAGTGTGCGCTCCGACGAGGAGTGGACGGGCCTGTGCGAGGTGATGGGCCGTCTCGAACTGGCCTCCGACACACGGCTGTCGACGGCCGAGGGGCGCCGGAAGGAGAGTGCCCTGGTCGACGGTGTCCTCGGCGAGTGGGCGCGCACCCTGCCCGCCGACGCCGCAGCCGAGCTGCTGCAGGAGCACGGGGTGCCCGCAGGGGCTGTGCAGGACGGGCGTGAACTCGTCGAGCACGACCTGCAGTTGAGGGCACGCGGCTTCTACGTCCGGGTCGAGCACCCGGCTGCGGGCTCCTTCCTCCAGGAGGGCGTGCCGATCCGGCTCACCCGGACACCGGGCGGGATCCGCAGGCCCGCTCCCCTCCTCGGCGCGGACACCGAGGAGGTGCTGAGGGAGGTGGCGGGCATCTCGCCCGAGCGGCTGCAACTGCTGTACGAGGCCGAGGTGTTGCGTTGATCTCGACCCTGCCGGAACTCGTCGACGCGGCGGCCGGCACGTTCGGCGACCGGGTCTTCCTGCGCATCGGGGACACGACACGGACGTACGCCGAGATGCGCGAGGCCACGGCCACCATGGCCGGGGCGCTCGCCGCACAGGGCTGCCGGCCGGGCGACCGGATCGCGGCCCTGCTGTCCAACCGGATCGAGCTGGTCGACCTGGTCCTCGGCTGCGCCTGGCTGGGCGCGGTCGGGGTGCCGTTGAACACCGCGCTGCGGGGGCGGTCGCTGCGGCAGGTACTGGGTGATGCGCAACCTCAATTCCTGTATGCGGAGCGCGAGTTGGCCGATCGAGCGGTCGAGGCCGGTCACCGGGGCGTGGTGTGGAGGGCGGGTGCGGCGGACGTCCCCGCACCCGGTGTCACCGCCCCGCTCCCGCCCGCCCCGGTCCGGCCGGAGGACACCGCCGCCGTCCTCTTCACGTCGGGCACGACGGGGACGTCACGCGGAGTCCGTTGCCCCCAGGGCCAGTTCGTCCACTGGGGCCGCAATGTCGCGGACGCCCTGCGTCTCACCGCCGACGACACGCTCCACACCGCGCTCCCCCTGTTCCACACCAACGCCCTCAACACCCTGGCGCAGGTCATGACGGTGGGCGCGAGCTGCACGGTCGACGCCCGGTTCTCCGCCTCGCGGTACTGGTCGCGGGTGACGGACTCCGGGGCCACGGTCGTCCATCTGCTCGGCGCGATGGCGCCCATGCTGCTGGCGCAGCCGCCGGGGCCGTACGACCGTGCCCACCGGGTGCGGTGCGGTCTGTCCCCGGCGACCCCGGCCGCCGCCTGGGCGGCCTTCCGGGAGCGGTTCGGTGTCACCCTCGTCGACGGGTTCGGGTCCACGGAGACGAATCTCGTCCTCGGGTCCACGCCGGAGGAGTACAGGGCCGGGTACATGGGCACCCTGCGCGAGGGTTTCTCCGCGCGGGTCGTGGACGAGGGCCTGGCACCGGTCGCTGACGGGAAACCCGGCGAACTCCTGGTCCGCAGCCACCAGTTGAACGCCTTCTCGACCGGCTATCTGGGCGATCCCACACTGCCCTCCGACTCCTGGCGCCGCACCGGCGACCGGGTGGTCCGTGAGCCCGACGGCTGGTACCGCTTCGTCGACCGCATCAAGGACGTCATCCGCCGCCGGGGCGAGAACATCTCCTCCGGCGAGGTCGAGTCGGTGGTCCGCTCCCATCCGGCGGTCGCCGAGGCCGCAGCGTTCCCGGTCGCCTCCGAACTGGCCGAGGACGAGGTGATGGTCGCGGTGGTGGTCCGGGCGGGCGGCGCACTGGATCCGGCGGACCTGGCCCGGCACTGCGCGCACGAACTGCCCGCGTTCGCCGTGCCCCGGTACATCGAGACGGTGGCGGAACTGCCGCTCACCGAGACCGGGAAGATCCGCAAGGCCGTGCTGCGGGAGCGCGGGGTGACGGCCGGCACCTGGGACCGCGTCGGGGGCCACCCCGGATGACATGTGAGGTGGCCTCGTACGTCGCCGTGCGGCTCACTCCAGGTCGGCCTGGCGCGCCTTGAGCCAGGCCACGCTGTCGGCGACCAGGTCGAAGATGTCCGCCCCTTCGGCGATCCCGTCCGCCTCGATGATGTGCGCACGGATCGAGTCCCGGCCGGCGTCGAGGGCGTCGGCCAGCGCCACCGTGCCCCGGCCGGCCGCGACCTGCGGCTCGCCGCGGACCGCCGGTCCGTCCTTCACATGGACCAGCCGCACCCGTTCGCCGAGCCTGGCGACCACCTCGGCGGGCACCTGGCCGGCGGTCTGCGCCCAGTACAGATCGACCTCGGCGACGACCGACGGGTCGAGGGCGTCCCAGAGCACGTCGTAGCCGTACCGGCCGTCGTCGAGCGGGGTCCACTCCCACTCGTGGTTGTGGTAGCCGACCCCCAGACCGTGCGTGGCCGCCGCCTTGGCCAGGGCGTTCAACCGGTCGGCGTACCGGAGCACACCCGCCGTGGAGACCAGGGCGTCCCGGGTGAATCCGGGGAGCGCGTCCGGGGTGGAGGCGATGGCGACGGGGGCGCCCAGCTCGGCCAGCTCCTCGAAGAACCAGCCGGGGTCCTCCGCGTCCGGCAGCCGGGCGTGGGTGGAGGACACCGTCAGTCCGGCGGCGTCGATGTCGGCCTTCAGGGCGCGGGCCTCGGCGAGCCGCGCGGCCCGGTCCAGGTCGCTGCGGCCCAGCCGGAAGGGCTCGACCGTGGTCACGCCGAGTCCGGCGACCCTGGCGAGCGTGGCGGGACGGTCCGCCATGACGTCCAACAGGGTGTACAGCTGGAGGCCGATGGCGGGCATGTCCGACTCCCCTTTCGAGTACGTCACTTGACTGCCCCCGCGGTGAATCCGGCGACGAGGTAGCGCTGGAGGAGCAGGAATCCGGCGACCACCGGAACGGACACGACCAGCGAGGCGGCCATGATCTGGTTCCAGTAGACGTTCACCTCCGTGGAGTAGGCCTGCAGGCCTATGGCCAGGGTGCGGGTCTCCTCGCTGGTGAGGACCGAGGCGAAGAGCACCTCGCCCCAGGCCGTCATGAAGGCGTAGATCGACACGGCGACGATTCCCGGTGTCGCGGCGGGCACGATGATCTGCAGCAGCGTGCGCAGCGGCCCCGCGCCGTCCATCTTCGCGGCCTCGTCGAGTTCGCGGGGCACCGATTCGAAGTATCCGACCAGCATCCACACCGCGAACGGCAGGGAGAAGGTCAGATAGGTGATGGTGAGGCCGGTACGGGTACCCACGAGGTCGGTGCCGAAGTTCTGGTCGGCGTAGACGAACAGCAGGTACAGCGGCAGCAGGAACAGGATTCCGGGGAACATCTGGGTGGCCAGCACCGCGCCCTTGAAGGTGGCGCCGCCGCGGAAGTTCCAGCGGCTCATCGCGTAGGAGGCGAAGACCGCGACCAGCACCGAGAGCACCGTGGCGGTCACGGCCACGATCAGCGAGTTCACGAAGTACTGGGCCAGCGGCACGGTCTGCCAGATGTCGACGAAGGACTGGAACGTCGGCGAGGCCGGAATCCAGGTGAACTCGCCCTGTACGTCCGGGAGCGACTTCAGCGACGAGGTCACCATGACGTACAGCGGGGTGGCGACGAACAGCGACAGCAGGGTGAGGGTGACGTACCGGAACAGCCGGTAGCCCGGGGTGTCATGAGTCATGGCTTGTCCTTGTCATGGCTGGTCCTCCGGGTGAGGGCGAAGTAGCAGGCGCTGACCAGCAGCAAGAACAGCAGGAGCAGGACGCTCATGGCGGAGCCGAGGCCGAAGTTCCAGGTGGCGAACGAACTCTCGTAGATGTGCACGGAGATGAGGTCCCCCGCGGGCGGGGCGCCGGCGCCGAACAGGACGTACGGCGTGTTGAAGTCGTTGAAGGTGTGCAGGAACATCACGAGCACCAGCACCCGGTTGACCGGCGAGAGCAACGGCAGGGTGATGGACCGCAGTTGCCGCCAGGGCCCGGCTCCGTCGATGCTCGACGCCTCGTACACGTCCTGCGGAACGGCCTGCATGCCGGCCATCAGGAACAGGAAGGCGAACGGCCACATGCGCCAGATCGCGACGACGCACTCCGCCCAGAACGCGTTCTGGCCGATCAGCCAGAACGGGTTGCCGTCGGTCAGCCCGGCCTGGCCGAGCAGGTGGTTGAGCATGCCGTTGTCGCGCTGGAAGATGAAACGCCAGGTGATGACCGAGGCGTACGCGGGCAGGGCGTAGGGCACGAGGAACAGCGTCCGCAGCAGGCCCCGGCCGCGGAAGGGACGCTGGAGGGCGAGCGCCGCCGCCATGCCCATGAGCCAGGTCGCGGACAGCACGACGGCCGTGAAGGCGAGGGTGACCAGGAACGACTGGAGCAGGGACTTTCCCGTCGGGCCGTCGAGGTCCAGGACGATCCTGAAGTTCCCGAGGCCCGCGAAGGGCGCCTCCCACCAGTGGCTGATCTGGTACTGCGTCACCCGCAGCACGCTCATCGCCGTGCCGAGCACGATGGGCACGAAGTGGATGAGCAGTTCGAGCGCCAGAGCGGGGAGCAGGAAGAGGTACGGGATCCACTTGCGGTTGCTCCCGCGGGCGCGCCGGCGTTCGGGTCGCCGCTGCTTGTCCGGGGTCTCGGGAGTCTCACGTGTCCCGGAGGGACTGATGACTGCCATCGGGAAGCTCCTAGCTGCCGGCTTCGAGCTTCTGGTTGGCCGCGGCCATCTCATCCTTGATGGCTGACTTCCCGGGCTGGTCCCCGGTCGCGGTCCGTGCCGCGAAACCGTTCATCGCCGAGCCGACCAGGGTCTCGAACTGTGCTTCCTCGGTGATCTGCGGAAGCGGCTGGGACCGGTCGGCGAGGGTGTCGCGGGCCACGGCGAGTGCGGGGGTCTCGAACGCCGGATCCTTGGCGTCCGTGACCGAGGGCAGTGTCCCGTAGACCTTGTTGAGGATCACCTGCTCACCGGCGCTGGTCAGGAACTTCACGAACCGGGTGGCGCCGTCGAGGTTCCCGGTGTTCTTGAAGATCGCCACGTTGATCCCGCCGACGAAGGACCCGATGTCCTTGCCGCCCGCGGGCGGTGTGTCCTGGGCGGGCACGGGTGCGACGCCGTAGTCGTCCGCCGCCATGTCGAACTGGCTCAGCGTCAGGCCCGTCGAGGCCTGGGCGAGGATCATCCCGGCCTTGCCCGCCGCGAAGCTCTGCGTCATCGCGGTCTTGTCGGCGACCTCCGCGTCCGAGGGGTTGGCTATGCCGTCCTCGCCCATCCAGGACAGCCACTGGTCGATCCCGTCGACCATCCCCGCGTCGGCGAACTTCGGGGTGTGGCCGTCGAAGACCTCGGCTCCGTGCTGGGTGCCGAGGATGTACGCGAGGTGCGCGGCGTACGAGGGCGAGGCACCCTGCATGCCCAGACCCCACTGGTCGGTCTCGCCGTCGCCGTCGGTGTCCTTGGTGAGCTTGCGCCCGGCGGAGACGAACTCGCTCCAGGTCTTGGGCGGCGCACTGATCCCGGCCGCCTTGAACAGCTTCTTGCTGTAGTAGAGCTCGTACGCGTTGGTGTAGAGCGGCAGGCTCATCGGGTCCTCGCCGGTGGCGCCCGTCGACTTCAGCGCCGTCGGGAGGAAGCGGGACGCGCCGCCGACCTCGGCCAGCTTGGCCTTGTCCCACGGTACGAAGGCGCCGGTGGCCTGCAGCGAGGCGGACCAGGTGTTGCCGATGTTCAGGACGTCGGGGCCCTTGCCGCTGGTCGTCGCCGCGAGGATGCGGTTGAGCAGGTCCGCCGAGGGAATGACCTCCAGCTCGACCTTGACGCCGGTCTGTTTCGTGAACTTGTCGATCTCCGGCTGGAGGATCTTCTTGTCCGCGTCGAGGCTGGCGCTCTGGTTGGTGGCCCAGTAGGTGATGGTGTCGGCGCCGGACGAGGAGGTCGAGCCGCCGCCGCACGCGGTGACACCGGCGCCGGCCAGTACGGCCGCCGTCGCGAGTGCCGCCGTGCGAATCGCACGCTGCATGGGAGTTCCTTTCGAGGGTGGGTCCTGCTGGTACTTCGATCCGCGGCCGGCGTGCGGGGCCGGAGGGAGACTCAGGCGGAGGCCGAGTCGGCTACCGCGACCGGCGCGGGCTGCACAGCCGTGCTCTTGATCGCACGCACCCCGCCGGCGAAGGTCGACTGCTCGATCGCTTCGAGGACTTCGAGGACGTGCAGGGCGAACTCGCCCGAGACGCGCAGGGGTTCGCCGCTCAGCGACTCGACCAGGTCGTTGACACCGTGCCCGCGGAAGAGCCGTACGGCCGGGTCGCAGGTGGGCGGGAGCACCGGGGGAAGCTCCGACCAGTCCGCGTCCGTACGGCGCTTGATGAGGACGGGGGCGTCGTGGTGGTTCGGGTTGGGGATGTTCAGCGTGCCCTCGGTGCCGTACACCTCGATGTGGGGCAGCGTCATGTCCCAGATGTCGAAGCTGTAGAGGGTGGAGACGATCACGCCGGAGACGGTGCGCAGGATCGAGGCGGTCGTCGTCGGCACGGTCACCTCGACCTCGTCGACGACCCGGTCCGGCGCGGTGACGGCGATCCGGGGAGTCGGGATCGCACTGGTCCCGACGACCTCGGCGACGGGCCCGAGCAGGTTCACCAGGGCGGCCACATGGTAGGGACCCCAGTCGAGGGTCGGTCCGCCTCCGGGCTGGTAGAAGAACCCGGGGTTGGGGTGTTTCGTCTCGACCCTGGGCGACCGGACGAAGGACGTCGCGGCGAACGGAGTGCCGATCAGACCCCGGTCGACGGCCGCGCGGGCCGTCTGACCGGCCGTGCCGAGGAAGGTGTCGGGGGCGCCGGCGAGGACCCGGCCGGCGGCACGCGCCTGGTCGAGGTTGGCACGGGCGAGTTCGGCCGTCGCCGCGAGGGGCTTCTCGCTGTACACGTGCTTGCCCGCGGCGAGCGCGTCCCGGGTGACCTCCCAGTGGGCGACGGGGGGCGTGATGTTGACGACGACGTCCACGTCCGGGTCGGCGTAGAGCTCCTCGGGCGTGCCGTACGCGGGGATTCCGTGGAGTTCGGCCTTGGCACGGGCCCTGCCGACGTCGATGTCGGCGACCCGGACGACGGGCAGATCGCCGTACCAGGCGAGCCCCAGGGCGTACGCGTCGAAGACGACGCCCGCACCGACGACGCCGATGTTTGCGCGAGGGGTGGGTTGGTTCACCGTGTCTCCCAAGTCTGGTTCGCGCGGAGCGAATCCGCCGGTTGGATGAGACCGGACGTGCGAGACGTGTCGGAAGCTAGCGGCCTCCGTGGGGAGCGTAGAAGCGCGATGTTCCGTTGAACGGACCGCTTGGGTGAACGACTCGGTGAAAGGCCGTCACCTCGCCGGGTGTGCGCCCCGCGCGGTGTCGTGCCTGTCGTCCTGGTCCAGGAAGCGGCCGATCCCGGTCGGCGACAGCAGGTGCTCGACGCCGAGCACCATCGCCCCGACCATCGACGCGTCCCTCCCCAGCACGCTGCGGGTGATGGTCAGTTCACGGGTGGCGAGGGGCAGGGCCTGCCGGTACACCACACCGCGCACCGCGGAGAGCAGATCGTCGCTCGCCTCCACGACCTCGCCGCCCACGACGACATGGCGCGGATTCAGCATGTGGATGCACAGGGCGACGACTTCCCCCAGGGTGGCCCCCGCCGCCCGGACCGCCCGCAGCTCGTCCGGCAGACCGTCCCGCAGCCGCCCCAGGAAGGCCCGCATCGCGGCGTCGTCCGCCGCCGTGCCCGCCGACGCGTCGGCGCCGTCCGCCGCACCGGGCGGCGCGTGGCGGCGGGCGAGTGCCCCGGTGGACGCCAGGGCCTCGACACAGCCGACCTTGCCGCACCGGCACACCACGTCGTCGGCGCCGGGGGCGCGAATGTGCCCGATGTCCCCGGCCGCGCCGTCGGCGCCGCGGTGGAGCGTGCCGTCGGCGAGCACGAACCCGGCCCCGATGCCCGCGCCGACGGTCACGAAGAACACGGGCAGTTGCTCGGGCGGCACGGTGCGCGCCTCGCCGAGGGCCATGAGGTTGACGTCGTTGTCGACCAGGACGGGGCAGTCGAACTCGGCGGCGAGCCTCTCGGCCACCGGGAAACCGTCCCAGCCCGGCATGATCGGCGGGCGGACGGCCATGCCCCGCGCCACGTCCACCGGGCCCGGCAGGCCGACGACCAGGACGCGCGGCCGGTCCGCAGGGATCCCGGCCTGTTCCAGCAGGCCGGCGAACCGGTCCGCGAGGAACGACAGGGTGAGCTGCGGGCCCTCGGCGAGCCGCCAGGGGAGGGTCAGTTCGGCGAGCACCCGCTGGGTCAGGTCCGCCACCACGCAGCGCGCCGAGAAGGCGGAGAGGTCGGCGATGAGCACGACGCCCGCGTCACCCGCGAGAGAGAGCCGCAGTGCCGGCCGGCCCCTGCCGCCGCCCGCGGCGTCGTCGCCGTGCAGCAGGCCCGCGTCCACCAGATCCTGCACGTGGGTGTGGATCGAGGACCGCGAAAGCCCGGTGAGCCGGGACAGGTCGAGGCGGTGGGCCGCCTCGCCCGCCGCGACCAGCCGGGCGATCCGGCTGCGGACCGCGTCGGGGTGACGGCGCGAGCCACTGCCCGGTGCACCCAGTCGTGCTGCCATGTCCACTCCCTTATGACGCCGGTGACGGGTGGCGACGGCGGCCAATTATTCCAAAAACAACATTATTCATGGGGGTGTTCCGGCAGAACAACAGCTCATATTGTTGGCAGCGGATGAGGCCGGTACAGGCGGGTTCCGTACGGCAGTTGCCGAAAGGACCTTGCATGACCGCCCCGATAGGGCACACCCTCCGCATCGACAGCACACACGTACGACGTCCACGGGCACCGCGACCTCGGGTCGCCGTCCTCGGCGCCGGAATGATCGCGGGGGTTCACCTCCGCAGCGCACGCGCGGCCGGCGCGGAAGTGGTCGGCGTCCTGGCCTCCTCACCGGAGCGGAGCCGGGCGGCGGCACGGAACTGGCAGGTCGAGGTCGCGTATCCCGACGTCGACGCCGTCCTGGGCGACCCCGGCATCGATGTCGTCCACGTCTGTACGCCCAACCACCTGCACGTGTCGCAGGCCCGCGACGCGCTGCTGGCGGGAAAGCACGTCATCTGCGAGAAGCCCCTCGCCACGTCGGCGGCCGAGGCCCGGCTGCTCGCCGACACCGCCGCGACGTCGGGCCTGGTCGCCACCGTGCCGTTCGTCTACCGCTACCACCCCATGGTCCGCGAACTGCGGGCCCGGGTGTCGGCGGGCGACTTCGGCCCCTGGCAGCTGCTGCACGGTTCGTATCTGCAGGACTGGCTGCTGACGCCCGAGCACACCAACTGGCGGGTGGACCCGGCGCTCGGCGGCGCCTCAAGGGCTTTCGCCGACATCGGCTCGCACTGGTTCGACCTGGTGGAATGGGTGGCCGGGGTCCGGCTCGCGGAGGTACTGGCCGAGGCCACCACGACGGTGGCCGAGCGGCCCGACTCCGGCGGCCCGTCGTTCTCGGGCCGGGCTCCCGCCGGTTCCGCACGCGTCCCGGTCACCACGGAGGACGCGCTCGGCGTTCTCGGGCGGACGACGGACGGAGTGCTGGTGTCCGCGACCGTCTCCCAGGTCTCGGCCGGCCGGAAGAACCGGCTGTGGCTCGAACTCGACGGCGCCGACGGCAGCGCCGTGTTCGACCAGGAACTGCCGGAATCCCTATGGCTCGGCCACCAGAACCGCACCGAGACGGTGGTACGCGACCCGGCGTCCAACTCCGCCGACGCGGCCCGGCTCTCGATCGTGCCCGCCGGGCACGCCCAGGGCTATCTGGAGTGTTTCGAGCACTTCGTCAAGGACTCCTACGCCGCCGTCCACGGCGAGGCCCCCGACGGCCTCCCCACCGTGCTGGACGGAGTGCGGTCCGCCCATCTCGTCGACGCCGTCATGACCTCGGCGGACCGGCGCGCGTGGACCACCGTCCCCGGCTGACCTCCACCCCGCTCCCCCGAGCCCCAAGTCGTCACTCAGCGAAGGACCAGCGCCATGAAACTCGGACTTCTGACAGCGTGCCTCCCCGACCTGTCCCTGGAGGAGATCGCCACCTGGGCCGCCGGCGAGGGGTACCAGAGCCTCGAAGTCGCGGTGTGGCCGGACGGCCGCGGCCGCGACTTCGAAGCCTCCCATCTGCCCGTCGCGGCCTTCTCGAACGCCGACGAGGACGCCACCCGTGAACTGCTGCGCCGCACCGGCCTGGAGATCAGCTCGCTGGCCTACTACGAGAACAACCTGCACCCCGACCCGGTGGCCCGGGAGGCGATCCGGACCCACCTCAAGCGTGTGATCGATGTGGCGGCGCGGCTGGGGGTGGAGTCGGTCGGCACGTTCATCGGGCGCGATCCGCGGCTCAGCGTCGCGGAGAACCTGCGCGAGGGCGAGAAGATCCTGCCCGAGCTGGTGGACCACGCCACGGACCGCGGGGTCAGGATCGTGATCGAGAACTGCGTGATGGAGGGCTGGCACCCCGACGGCTACCCGGGCAACCTCGCCTACTCGCCCGAGCTGTGGGAGTGGATGTTCGGCCTCGGGTTCTACCTCAACTGGGACCCCTCGCACCTGACCTGGATCGGCGTCGACCCCCTCACGACCATCGAGCCGTACATCGACCGGATCGTCCACACCCAGGCCAAGGACGTGGAGACCTTCCCCGGCAGGCGTGACCGGTTCGGCTTCTTCGGCACCGTGAACAAGGGCGGCAACCCCTGGGAGACGGGCTGGTGGCGCTACCGTGTGCCCGGCCTGGGCGAGGTGGACTGGCGCCGCGTCGTCGACCGGTTCCACGAACTCGGATACACGGGCACCCTCTCCGTCGAACACGAGGACCCCGTCTGGTCCGGGACTCCGGAAAAGGTGAAACAGGGCCTGCGGATCGCCCACAGGACACTGCGCCCGCTCCTCGTGGAGTGAAGTGGGGTGATTCCGCCGCACGCGGAGCAGTGCGTCCCGCTGGCCGGACCGATCCCATGGGGCCGGAGCCCTGGCCGTCCCTACGCTCCCGACCATGAGCGCTCTTCCAGACAGACACGGACAGGACGGACAGGGACAGGACGGACAGGGACAGGACGGACAGGGACGACCACTCACGGGCGACGCACGGCCCCCGTCGCAGGGCACGGCACCGGCCCCCCTGCGCATCGGTGTCCGCGTACCTCCCTGCGACCGGGCGGACCGGGTGCTCGAAACCGTGCGCCGCGCCGAGGAGTTGGGCTTCGACGACGTCTGGTTCCCCGACTCCCAGCTGCTGTGGCGGGACGTGTTCACCACCCTGACCGCCGCCGCCCTGGGCACCGGGCGGATCGGGCTGGGCACCGCCGTCACCAACCTGGCGACCCGGCACCCGGCGGTCGTCGCCTCGGCCGCGCGCAGCGTGGCCGAACTGGCACCCGGGAGGTTCACGCTCGGCCTCGGCGTGGGCAACAGCTCGGTGGGGCCCGTCGGACTGCGCCAGACCACCTCGGCGGCGATGCGCGAAGGGCTGCGCATGGTGAGGGCGTTGCTGGACGGCGAGGAGTGGGACTTCGGGGGCGGGGCCAAGTCCCGGCTGCGTGATCCGCGCCCCGAAGTCCCCCTGCACCTGGCGGCGAGCGGCCCCAAGAACCTGCGGCTCGCGGGCGAGATCGCCGACGGCGTGATCCTGCTCAGCGGCATCTCGCCGAGGACGCTCACGAGCGCCACGGCCCGGGTACGCGAGGGCGCCGAGGCGGCGGGCCGCGACGCCGACGCCCTGCCCCTGACCGTCTCCGCGTTCTGCGCGGTGACCGACGACGTCGAGGCCGACGCCCGGCTCCTCAAGCCCGTCTGCGCGTCGATCGCCCAGAACGGCGGAGCAGGTTTTCTGGCCCTCGCGGGCATCGACGTCGACGTTCCCGCGACCGTCGAGGGCGTCTACCCGGACCTCGTGCACGCTGAGGACTGGAAGGCCGCCGTGGAGATCTGCTCGGAGTGGATCAGCGACGAGGCGGCAGTCCAATTCGCCCGGGAGTTCTGCCTGTTCGGCACGGCCGACCACATCGCGTCCCGGCTCCGCGACCTCGACTCCGCCGGGGTGTCAGGGGTGTTGCTGCAACACGTCGGCTCCTACGACCCACCCACCGACCTGATCGAGTCCGTCGGCGCCTCCGTACTGCCGGCGCTCTCCCTCAAGGTGCCTTAGTGCAGGGGTGCGTTGTCGGCTGCGGGCTGGTGGGGGCTGGTCGCGCAGTTCCCCGCGCCCCTTAAAAGCGATCGGCGCCGGGCGCATACCTAGGGGCGCGGGGCTGTATTGAATTTGCGGCTACCGCCGCGTGGGCGCGACCAGCCACGACGCACCCGCAGCCGACAACGCACCACCCACCCCCTTTACAGGAACAGGAAAGGCAGGTCACCGATGACGAACCCCCTGAACACCCTGCGGAAGGGCTACGCGCCCAGCCCCTTCGGACAGTTGCACTACGTCGAGTGCGGCACGGGCGACCCCGTGCTGATGCTGCACCAGACCCCGCGCTCCTGGACCGAGTACCTCGACGTGCTGCCGCTGGTCGGCGCCACGCACCGGGCGATCTCGATGGACACCCTGGGCTACGGCGCCTCCGCGAAGCCCGAGGGGCCGCATTCGATCGAGCGGTTCGCCGATGCCGCCGACGCCCTGATCGAGGCGCTGGGGCTGGACCGCTTCCATCTCGTCGGGCATCACACGGGCGGGGTGATCGCGGTGGAACTGGCCGCCCGGCACCAGGACCGGGTCGCCGGACTGCTGCTGTCCGCCACGCCGTTCGTCGACGAGGAGAAGCGGCGTACGGCGGGTGAGCGCAAGCAGATCGACCATGTCGTGCCACGGACCGACGGCTCGCACCTGGTCGAGCTGTGGAACCGGCGCCGCGACTTCTACCGACTCGGCGAGGAAGCCGCCCTCAACCGTTTCATGGTGGACGCCCTGACCGTCCTCGACCGGGTCGAGGAGGGCCACGTGGCGGTCCGGCGGTACGCCATGGACCAGCGGCTGCCGTACATAACCGCCCCCACCCTCGCCGTCTGCGCGCCCGGCGACCACTACTCCCTGCCCGGCCTGGAGAAGTTCGCCGCCGCGCTGGGCTGCGAGACCCGGGTGCTGTCGGGCGGGCACGTGCCCGTCCCGGAGCAACTGCCGCAGGAGTTCGCCGAGGTGGTCCGGGAATGGGCGACGCGGGGCTGATCGGCGGCAGCCCCGCGCCACGATCACGGGAGGCCGATGTGCGCGCCCGGGCCGAGGGGCAGGTCGAAGCCGTAGAAGATGCCGAGGATCGCCAGCCAGATCGCCATGAACGGCACCACGAAGATGGCGAGCCGGGAAATGAGTGTGCCGAGGCGGGCGTCCGGCTCGTACTGGCGGAGCATCGCCAGGATCAGGAACAGGTAGGGGTTCATCGGGGTGATGACGCCGGTGGCCGAGTCCCCGATCCGGAACGCCGCCTGGGTGAGGGCCGGGCTCATCCCCATCAGCATGAACGCGGGGATGAAGACCGGCCCCACCAGCGACCACAGGGCGGAGCCGGAGAGGATGAACAGGTTGAGACAGGAGACCAGCAGGACGAACACGATGATCGCCCAGAAGCCGGTCACACCCATGGACTTGAACAGGGCGGCGCCCTTCACGGCCAGCAGCACACCCACGTTGGACCAGGTGAACAGAGCGATGACCTGGGCGGCCACGAACATCATCACGAGGTAGCCGGACATGCTCTTCACGGACTCGGTGACGGCCGTCGCCACGTCCTCGGCGCCGGTGAGCTTCTTCACCGTGAACCCGTAGGTCAGCCCGGCCAGCAGAAAGGCGCCGAAGAGCACCGGCACGATGCCCGAGAGGAACGGCGAGGGCACGAAGGCCCCGCCCTCGCCGCGCAGTGGAGCCCCGGCCGGCAGCCACAGGGCCAGCACCCCGCCCAGGTAGGCGAGAACGACCAGACCGGTGTAGAGCAGCCCACGCCGCTGGACGGGAGTGAGCGTGAGGTCCTGCTGCTCGGGCTCGTCCGCGCCGGCCTCGTACATGCCCAGGCGCGGTTCGAGCACCCGGCTGATGAGGAAACCGCCGACCGCCGCGAGCACGACACTGCTGGCCGCGGTGAAGAAGTAGTTGATCAGCAGATGGATGTCGAGGCCCTCGGCGGCCGGGAGCACCGAGGCGGCCTGCTGGGTGATGCCCACGTAGAGGGCGTCGAGCGAGCCGATGGTGAACCCGGCGGCGTAGCCCGCGGTGACGCAGGCGAAGCCGCCGATGAGGCCGGCGACGGGGTGGCGTCCGGCGCTCTTGAAGACGAGGGCGGCGAGCGGCGGCAGCACGATGGCGGCGACGTCGCTCATCATGTGCGCCTGGCTGGCGATCAGCGCCACCGCGTACGGCAGCACCGGGCGCGGCACTCTCGCCAGGGTGGCCCGCATCACCGTCTCCAGCAGGCCGGTCTTCTCCGCGAGCCCGACCACCATGATCAGCACCAGGACGGCGCCGATCGGCGGGAACGTGGCGAAGTTGACGATGAGGTTCTCCACCAGCCAGCGCACACCGTCGCCGCTGAAGAGCCCGGTGATGTGCTTGGTCTCGTCGGTGCCGGGCACCTTGACGGACACGCCGGCCAGTTCGAGGCCGGTGGAGACGGCGGCCAGCAGCAGGAAGAGGCCGGCGAAGAGGACGATCGGGTTGGGCAGGGCGTTGCCGACCCGCTCGATGAGGGAGAGCACCCGGTCGAGGCCGCTCGGCCGGCCCGTCTCCGGGGACTTGCTGTCCGGTGCTGGGAGGTCGGTCAGTGAGGACATCACGGTTGCCTTCCGGTCGGGGCGGCTGGGAGCGGGAGGTCGAGCAGGTCCTTGCGTACGACGCCGTCCTGGACGACGCAGACGATGCGGGCGGGGTCGCCGAGGACGCCGATGTCGGTGAGCGGGTCGCCGTCGCAGAGGATCAGGTCGGCGGTGCGGCCGGCGGTCAGGGTGCCCAACCGGTCGGCGACGCCGAGGAGTTCGGCGGAGGTGCGGGTGCCGGCGACGATGGCGTCCATCGGGTCCATGCCGAGGTCCACCAGATAGCTCAGCTCCATCAGGTTGACGCCGTGCGGGCCGACGGCGGCGTCGGTGCCGAGGGCGATCCGGGCGCCGTACTCGATGGCGCGGGCGATGTTCTCCTTGGTCAGCCCGGACCAGCGGACCTTCTTCTGGTAGTGGTAGTCGGGCATCGTGTCCTTGTTGATGCCGGCGTACACGGTGGACAGCGTCGGCACGACGAAGGTGCCCTGCTCGCCCGCCATGTACAAGGCCTGCTCGTCGAGCCCGTAGCCGTGCTCGATGCTGGTCACCCCGCCCCGCAGCGCGTTCAGGATGCCCGCGTTGCCCTGGGCGTGGGCGGCGACCGGCTTGCCGCCGTGCCGCCGCGCCTCGTCGACGACGGCCCGGATCTCCTCCTCCAACAGGCCCTCGTCGTCGGGCTGGTCGTAGGGGCTGCCCATGCCGCCGGTGGCGCAGATCTTCACCAGGTCGGCGCCCTCGCGCAGCACCCGGCGCACGGCGAGCCGGGCCTCGTCCGCCGTGTCGGCGATCTCGGACATCCCGGCGCTGAGGTCGGTGCCGTCGGGCAGGCGTACGTCGGCGTGGCCGCCGGTGTGGCTGATGATCCGTACGGCCGTGTGCAGCCGGGGGCCGACGATCCGGCCGGTCTCGACGGCGGTACGGTAGCCCGCACTCAGCCCGCCCAGGTCGCGGGCGCTGGTGATGCCCGCGTCGAGGGTCTGGCGCAGCCGCCCCGCGGTGTCCAGGGTGACCAGGACGGGGTCGAGTTCGGCGCGGCGGCCGGGCGGGGAGCCCTGCGCGTAGGCGAGGTGGACATGGCAGTCGAAGAAGCCGGGCAGTACGGTACGGCCGCCCGCGTCGATCTCGCGCACCGGGGAAGCATTCCCGGAAGCCGGGGGCGCCGTCGCGGCGGGTCCGGCGTAGGTGAGGGTTCCCTCCGCGTCGACGGCGACGACGGCGTCGTCCACGGGAGCCGCGCCGGTGCCGTCGATGAGCCGGGCATGGTGGATCCGCAGGGCGGTGCGGGGTGCCTCGGGGGTCGTGGCATTCGTCATCGGATGCGGTCACTCCTCTGTTGTCGGGGACTGCCGGAAGCGGTCCGGGCCGGTCGGGGTCAGGAGAAGGGAGTGTGGGATGCGCGGAAGTACTCCGGGTCACCACGCAGATTTCACGTCCGATTCCCCGGGTGTGCGCAGGGATGTGCCGCCCATGGGGGTGCAGGATTCCGCCACCGTGGAGGCCGACGGACTCGACGAGCTGGACCGGGGAGTCGTGCACGCCCTGCAGATCCATCCCAGGGCGCCGTGGAAGCTGGTCGGCGAGGTGCTCGGGGTCAACCCGGTGACGGCGGCCCGCCGTTGGCACCGGCTGACCGAGGCGGGGCTGGCGTGGGTGACCGCCTACCCCCGGCTGTCCAACTCGCGGATCGTGGTGACCGCCGTGGTCGAGGTGGACACCGAGCCGGGCACCGCTCCGGACGTGGCGCGGGCCCTCGCGGCGGATCCGGCGGTGACGAACATCAAGCTCACGGCGGGCGGCCGGGACCTGGTGGCGTCCGTGGTGACGCGGAGCCTGGACGAACTGGCGCACCTCACCACGCTGTTGTTCCAGCGGACACCCGGGGTACGGGCGACCCGCACCCATGTGTCGACCGGCCTCCCGACCGAGGGCAGCCGGTGGCGGCTGCGCAGCCTGGACGCCGTCCAGAGCGCCCGTATCGAGGCGGCCCTGCCCCCGCCGTGCCGGCCCGCGGACGAGGCCGGCTGGGACGCCCTGGACGCCCACCTGCTCGAACTGCTCAGCACGGACGGCCGGTTGTCCCTGCGGGACCTGTCGGCGGCGACGGACACCAGCCTCACCACGGTCCGCCGCAGACTCCAGTCGCTGCTCACCTCACGGCTGAGCCTGCGCTGCGATCTGGCCCGGCCTCTGTCGGGCTGGCCGCTGTCCGCCGTGTACTTCGCCTCCGTACCGGGCCAGTTCGTGGCGGAGACCAGCAGGGCGCTGTCCGGGGTGCGCGAGGTCCGCTCGTGCGCGATCACCGCGGGCCCGCACAACCTGGTGATCGACGTGTGGCTGCGGGACCTGCACGACGTCCACGACTTCGAGGCCCATCTGTCCCGGCAGTTGCCGCGTCTCACGGTCGACGACCGCTCGGTGGTGCTGCGGACGGTCAAGCACATGGGACGGCTGCTGGACCGGGAGGGGCGGTGCGTGGGGGTGGTGCCGCTGCGGCATCCGCAGGGGTGACGCTCCGCTGGGTGCCAGTCGGTGTTGTCGGTTCGCTGCGGCGCCGTTGTGGCTGGTCGCGCAGTTCCCCGCGCCCCTTGGGCGCGCCCCTGCGGGGCGCTGCCCGATCGGAGCGGACTTCGCCGGAGACGGCAGTGCGGGCCGGGAAGGGTCCCGGCCCGCGCTTGGTCCGTCGATCTGTCAGTCGGTCAGCCCAGGAGCTTGGTTGCCAGAGTCGCCGCGTTGTACGAGCCCCAGCCGGTGGTGAAGTCCCAGCCGGTGGCGGCGGAGTAGGCGCCGTTGCTGCCGCTGGTGATGTCGTGGAAGCCGGTGCCGCTCGCCGAGTAGAGGGCGGGGTTGGCGAAGCCGAGGTTGGCTTCACCGGCCGCCGCGGCCTGCTGGTTGTAGAGGGCCGCGAAGGCCGCCCACTCCGGTGCCGCCGCGCTCGTACCGCCCACCGAGGACCAGGAGCCCTGGGAGTAGATCGAGACGCCGGGGCTGGGGTTGGCGTGCGCCGAGACGTCCGGGACCTGGCGGTAGCCGCCGCCCGCGCTCTTCTGGACGGCCGTCTGCCAGCTCGGGATCTTGAAGACGGAGGACTTGCCGCCACCACCGCCGGACCAGGCCACCTCCTTGCTGAAGGCGTTGGCGGAGGTCACGGTCAGCTTGGTGCCGCCGACGCCGGTGACATACGGGTCGCTGGCCGGGTAGTCGACGGAGGTGCCGCCGTCGCCCGCGTCGTCGGAGCCGTCGTCACCGGAGGCCGCGTAGAAGCCGAGGCCCTGGGCGGCACCCGCCTTGAAGACGGCGTCCACGGCGTTGATGTTGGAGGTGGTGCGGGCGCTCTCGGCGGCGCCCCAGCTGATCGACGTGGTCGGGATACCGCTGTCGACGATGGCCTGGTACGTGTCGACCTCGCCGGCGTCGGAGTTGGGGCCCTCGAAGACGGTGACGTTCGCCTTGGGGGCGATGGCGTGCAGGACCTCGATGTCCAGCTCGACCTCGACCTGGCCGTCCCCGAGCGCCCCCGAGCCGCCGTCCACCTTGGACACGGTCGGGGTGGGCGATCCCAGGCTGTAGTTGGTGTCGTACTTGGTGATGTTGGACTGCTGGAAGCCGTCGAACTCCAGCAGCGCGATCTTCTGGCCGCTGCCGGTGTAGGTACCGGAGACGTTGTAGCCGCCCTTGAGCTGGGCCGGGGTGTAGCCGCCGCCCGGGCCGTTGCGGGGCGCGACACGGGACGTCGACTGGTGGTGCAGCTGGACGCGGTTGTTGAGGCCCGCCACATCACTGACCAGGGCGGCGACGGCGGACGGCAGGGTCGGCGCGGCGTCGTTGGCGTAGAAGGAACGTCCCGACGCCGTGTCCTTCCAGGTCGACAGCTTGGTGCCGAAGGCCTTCTCCAGCTGGGCGGCCGTGCCGCTCGCGTCGACGAGCAGGTTGCCCGAGTGGACCTTGCCGACGGTGAGGCCCTGCGCACGGAGGTAGTCCTTGAGCTGCTCGACCTCGGCGTCGGTCCGGCCGAAGCGGGCGGCGAACTGCCCCTTCGTCAGATAGTGGCCGTAGGAACTCGACTTCGGGTCGCTGACCTTGGCCACGAAGGTGTCGAGCGCCTTGGCGTTTCTGGGGGTGAGGCTGATCGCCACCGCTATGCGCTTCCCGGCGGCGACCTTGCCGGTGCGGGTCGCGTGGGTGTTCAGGCCCTTGAGGACGTCTCCGGTGACGGCCGCCCGAGTCGCGTGCGGCTGCGCGATGTTGGCCGCGTAGGCGGTGGGGACGGCTGCGGCGAGCAGGACCGGTGCGGCGACCAGTCCGAGCAGTTTCAGACGTGACTTCACTGACGTCCTCCGAGGAGTGGGGGGTGGCTGTCCCTGAAGCGGAACGGCTTCACCGTAGGAACGGCGGCCCCTCCCCCATAAGCGGGGGAACCCTTGCTCTCCGTGTTAACTGCACATGTCACGTCAACGGCGTGTGTCGGGCGTGCGGGACATCCGGATCCGCCCGGGCTGACTCACCGTCACTCCCTGTGTCACGGGGGTCACTTGGTCGTCGTCGCCGTATCCCACGGCGGCCCCGGAGGCGAGGACGGCGACCGCCATCGCGTGCGCGAGCGCGGTGCGTGAACGGACGCCGAGCTTGCGGTAGACCCGCGAGAGGGCACCCTCCACCGTCTTGACGCTGATGAACAGCCGTGCGGCGACTTCCCTGTTGGTGGCCCCGCCGCCGACCAGTTCGGCGATCCTGGCCTCCGTGGGGGTGAGTTCGGGGCCGCCCGCCTCACCGGCGCGGTCCCCGGCGTCCAGCCGCACCAGCTCGTCCCGGGCACGTGCCGCGAGGGGAGCGGCGCCGATCCGGGTCGCGGTCTCCGCCGCCTCGCGCAGGACCGTCCGCGCCGCGCTCCGGTGCCGTGCGCGGCGCTCGACCGTACCGAGGGCGATCAGGGCGCGCACCAGCTCGACGGGCAAGGGAAGCCGGCGCAGCCGGTCCACGGCGGTACGCAGCCGCAGCGCCCCCTCCTTCGCCCGGCCGAGCGCGGCCTCCCGCAGCCCCTCCGCCCGGTCCAGAGCCGCCAGTACGCTCCCGGGCGCATCGCGGGACACTCGTGTACGGGCATCCTGGAGGACGGCTCCGGCCGCGTCCGTCTCGCCCAGGACGACCAGGGCCTCGGCCAGGTCGGCGTACCAGTGCAGCAGCGGCGGGTCGGCCGCGCACATCGCCTCACCCAGCCGCTTGACGCGTTGCAGTGTCTCGACGGCGGCAGCGGCACCCCGTGGGTCGCCGTCGAGCAACTGGGCCTGGCCGAGCACCGCCAGCGCGCGCAGCAGGAACAGCCGGTCGCCGTCCGCCTCGGAGGCCCGAACCGCCTGTTCGGCGAGGCGCCGGGCCTCCTGCGCGGTGCCGCCGGCGGTCGCCGCGAGCGCCGCCGCGTACAGGGCGGGCGCGGTTTGGACGCCCGTCCCGGTCAGGGTGCGCGAGCAGCGGGCGGCGGTGCGCAGCGCCTCCCCGCAGTGCCCGGCGCGCACCTGGATACGGGTCAGCGCGACGAGGGTCGCCACGGTCTCCTCGACCCCGGCGAACTCGCCGATCTCCGCGAGGAGCCGAGTGACACGCTCCCCCGCCTCGACGACCCTGTCGGAGTCGAGGGCGAGGATCGCACGCATCCGGATCAGTCCCCAGCTGTCCGGGCCGGCGTCGGCGCCGCCGGCCAGCCCGAGCGCCTCCTCCAGGGCCGCGTCGGCGGCGACCGCTTCCCCGGCCAGGGACAGCACCCGGGCGAGGGTGGCGAGGGCCCCGATCCTGGTGTCCGTGTCACCGACCGACCGCCCCTGCCGGGCGGCGCGCCGGGCATGCCGGGCGGCGTCCGCCAACTCCCCGCACAGCAGCCCCCGTACGGCCGCCCAGTAGTGCAGCCAGGCCTCCGCCTCCGGGTCGCCGGCCGCGTCCCGCAGGCCCTCCTCGATCAGGTCGCGGGTGCCCTCCAGCGCCTGCCCGGCATTGCGCAGCAGGATCACCCGGGCCCGGGCCCGCCGCCGCGCGGAGCCCGACCCGGCGAGGACGGTTCGGGCCGCCCGGGCGGCCTCCTCCGACAGCCCGCCGTCGCAGGCGTATTCGGCGGCGGCGAGCAGCCGGTCGGCGCGGTCCTCGGGGCGGTCGGCGGGAGTACGCAGGGCGGCGAGCCCGGCGAGTTCGAATGCGGCGTCGGGGGTGCCGTCGCGGCGTACGGCCTCGGCCGCCGACATCAGTGTGCGGGCGGTGGTCTCGTCCTCGTACGGGTGGGCGAGGGCGAGATGGCGGGCTCGCTCCACGGGCTCGGTGGCGGCGCGGGCCAGGAGGGCGTGCGCCTCGCGGCGCCCGTGTTCCGGTGCGTCGGCGTAGACGGCGGCCCGGAGCAGCGGATGCCGGAACCGTACGGTGCCGTGGGCGTCGGCCTCCGCGACGCCGATGCGTTCGGCCGCCGCGAGATCGGCGACGGGGTCGGGGAGTCCGGCGGCACGCAGGAGGGTGAGGGTGGCATGGGCGGTGGCGCTCGTGACGAGGAGGGTGTGCCGGGCCGGCTGCGGCAACGAGCGTGTCCGGTCGAGGAGTCGGTCGCGGAGTCTTCGGGGCACGGGCAGTGGCCGGCCGAAGGGCACCGGGTCGCGCGGGGCGGCTCGCGCCAACTCCTGTGCGTACGACGGGTTTCCGGCGGCGGTGTCCTGGATCGCCCGCAGGACGCCCGGCGGTGGTTCGGCGCCCACGGTGGTGCGCACTAGGTGGGCCACCTCGTCGTCGCCGAGCGGTGGCACGGGGAGTTCGACGGTGTCCGGCGGGCAGCAGCGCAGCCGTTCGGGCTGCTCGCCCTCGGCCACCCGCTCGGTGGCCACCATCCGTACGCCGAGGCCCTCGACCCGGCGTACGGCGAAGGCGAGGACCTCGGCGGTCGGCTCGTCGAGCCACTGGAGACCGTCGACGACCAGCAGGACAGGGCCTGTGGCGGCGAGGGCGCGCAGCACTTCGAGGACGGCGAGACGCACCGCGAGACGGCTCCGGCCGTCGGCGGGTTCGCGGCCGAGGAGCAGGGCCGCCCGCAGTGCCGCCCGGGGTTCGGACGGCAGTGCCTCCAGGCAGCCCTCCGGCACCCGGGCGAACAGGTCGACGAGACCGCCGAACGGGAGCCGGACGTCCTCCGGAGCGGGCGAGCAGTACAGCACTGTTCCCGGCGCGGACGTCATGAGGGCGGCCACGAGCGTGGACCTGCCGATGCCCTCGGGGCCGTGGAGGAGCACTCCGTGACGCTCCGTCAAAACCGCCCGGGCGGTGTCGAGCAGCTCACGGCGACCGCTCACCGGCGGTACACCCGTGGCGATCGCCCACGCCCGGCCCGGGAGCCGGGGGCAGGGCCGTCGGCTCGTCGGGGGCGGGGCGCGGGGCACTGGATCATGTGCTCATGACAGCCCTGGTGGATTCGGCTTGTCAATGCGGTGGCCGCAGCGGCGCCGTCGGCAACAGCGGCTCGGCCGGCCGGAGTTCCACCTCAGGATGCCCCTTTCCGGCATTGACGTACGACAAGACCGCTCCGTACGATCGCGTCCGGCATTGAGTGTCAGCGTCAAGCCCTGGCTTGCTGACCGGCAACCCTCCCGCGCGGTGGGGTGCTCCAGGTGAAAGCCCGGCGGGATCACCGACGATTCCCGCAAGCGCGTGGCCCTCGATCGGGGCCGGAGATCAGGGAGGACCGGTATGCGGCACAGCGGTGACCTGCCTGCCTCCTTCGCCGACGCCACGCCCTTCTCCCGGCTCTCGCGCCGACGCCACATCGATCTGAAGCGCTCGACCAGCTGCCTCTGTCGATCCTGACGAGCCCGGTCCGCGCCGGTTGACGTCCGTCACCGGCCGGCGCCACTTCGCGCTTCTCTCCCTGCCACCGCTCCCGGTGTCGCCTCCCCCTGACCACATGTCTGTACAGCGCTCCCCCGCGGCCGGTGTCGAGCCTGCCGGGGCCGCACACCCATGCACGGCCGTGCCTAGCACGGCACCCCGTGCCTGGTGATACGAGTAGGAGAAACCCTCCGTGACAGCACTCCCGGATTCCAGACTCTCCCGTCGGGCGCCCCTGGCCGCCCTGCTGACCACCAGTGTTCTGCTGACCGCCTGCGGGTCGGGCGGTGACGACACCAGCAGCGGAAGCGGCCGGCCGAAGTCCGGCGGCACCCTGACCTTCGCGGTGGGTTCCGACGCCGGCTGCGTGGACCCGCAGCAGTCCGGCAGCAACGAAAGCATCTACTCGGTACGCCAGACCGTGGACTCCCTCACCGACCAGGACCCCGAGACCGGCAAGATCGTGCCGTGGCTCGCCAAGAGCTGGGACATCGACGCCGACGCGACACAGTTCACGTTCCATCTGCGGTCGGGCGTCACCTTCAGCGACGGGTCGAAGCTGACCGCGCAGGTCGTCAAGGACAACTTCGACGCGGTGCCGAAGCTCGGCGCGCTGGGCAGTCTCCCCCAGGGTTATCTGAGCAGCGTGGAGAGCACCACCGTGGTGGACCCGCTCACCGTCAAGGTCACCTTCAAGGAGCCCAACGCCCAGTTCCTGCAGGCGACTTCGACCCACTCGCTGGGCATCGAGTCGTCGGCGAGCGTGAAGAGGTCCCCGCAGCAGAAGTGCAGCGAGGGCGCGATCGGGTCCGGGCCGTTCGCGCTGAAGCAGTATGTGCAGAACCAGTCGATCACCCTGGTCAAGCGCACCGGGTACGACTGGGGCTCCGCGCTGTGGTCCAAGAAGGGCGAGGCCTATCTCGACAAGCTGGTGTTCAAGGTCGTGCCCGAGGCGGGGGTGCGGGCCGGCAGTCTCCAGTCCGGGCAGGTGGACGCGATCAGCAGCGTCGGCAGGGCCAACGAGGCGGCGCTCGGGGGCGGTCAGGTCACGCTGCTGCGCCGGGCCAACCCCGGTGTGGTGTTCGGCCTGGGGGTCAACAACTCTCGGCCGGTGCTGAAGGACGCGAAGGTGCGTCAGGCGATCCTGGCCGCTGTCGACCGGAAGCAGATAGCCGACACCGTCTTCCCGACCGGCACCCGGCCGGCGACCAGCGTCCTCGCGCACACGACGCCCGACTACACGGACCTCTCCGCCGACCTCGCCTTCGACGCGGCCAAGGCCAAGTCCCTGCTGGACGAGGCCGGTTGGAAGACGGGCAGTGACGGCATCCGCGCCAAGGACGGCAAGAAGCTGAGCCTGACCATCGCCTGGTTCCCCAACGCCGCCACCAACCAGCCCGCGCTGGAGCTGGTCCAGCAGCAGCTGAAGGACGTCGGGATCGACGTGGTGCTCAAGCAGGGCCAGGTCAGCCAGTTCGCCACCACGCTCCAGGGCGGCGACTTCGACCTGGTGTGGAGCAACGTGACCCGCGCCGACCCCGACATCCTGCGCAGCTCCTTCTCCAGCAAGCTGGCCAACTTCTACCGTCTGCCCGCCAGTTCGCTCGACACGACGCTGGCCGGGCAGGCCGCGACCACGGACGCCACCGAGCGGCAACAGCTGGTGACCGAGGCGCAGAAGCTGATCGTGGAGAACGCGTACAACGTCCCGGTGGTGGAGCTCCAGACCCAGCTGGCCGTGACGAAGAGGGTGCACGGGCTCGCCTTCGACTCGGGCAGCCGGGTCCAGTTGCACGACACCTGGATCGGCTAGGACATGCGCCGGTATGTGATCAAGCGGCTGGCGCAGGCGGTCGGCGTGCTGTGGGCGGCGTACACGGTGTCGTTCCTGGTGCTGGACTTCCTGCCCGGTGACCCGGTCACCGCGATGGCGAGTGCGGGGATGGACTCCGGGCAGGTGGATCCGGCCCAACTCGCCGCGCTGCGGCACGAGTACGGCTTCGACAAGCCGGTGCTCGTGCAGTACGCCGACCATCTGGGCCGGGCGGTGCGCGGCGACTTCGGCGACGCGATCTCCACCGGCCGCCCGGTGGCCTCCACCGTGGCCGACGCGCTGCCGCAGACGCTCCAGCTGACCGGCACCGCGCTGCTCCTGGCGGTGCTGTTCGGCGCCGGTCTCGCGGTGGTGGCGACGTACACCTCGCGGCGGTGGCTGCGGCAGTTCCTGCTGTCGCTGCCCCCGCTCGGGGTGTCGGTCCCGACGTTCTGGGTGGGGCTGCTGCTCGTCGAGACGTTCTCCTTCCGGCTGCGCTGGTTCCCGGCGTTCGGCAACGACGGGCTCCAGGGGCTGGTGCTGCCCGCCGTCACGCTGGCGATCCCGACCGGCGCGCAGGTCGCGCAGGTGCTGGCCAAGAGCCTGCTCACGGCCCTCGACCAGGCCTATGTGGAGACCGCGCGGGCCAAGGGCGCCGGCCGGTGGCGGGTGCATCTGCGGCACGCGCTGCGCAACGCGTCGCTGCCCGCGCTGACGGTCGTGGGCCTGCTGGTCGGCCAGCTGGTCGCCGGTTCGGTGGTCGTCGAGACGGTCTTCTCCCGCGACGGCCTGGGCCGGGTGACCGCGGCCGCGGTCACCTCCCAGGACATCCCGCTGGTCCAGGGGGTGGTGGTGTTCGGGGCGCTGATCTTCGTGGCGACGAATCTCCTCGTCGACCTCGTCTATCCGCTCCTGGACCCGCGGATCGTGGTCGCTTCGGACAGGGGGGCGAGCTTCGCATGAGCCAGAGTCTGGCCAAGGACGTCGACGGCGTGGCCGGCCGGGCGGAGGCCTCTCTCGGTCTCGCCCGCCCGGTCGGGGCCGGGTCCCCCGCGGACCCGGGCCGTCGCCGGACCGACGTACGGGAGGTGTTGCGGTTCCTGCTGCGCCGTCCCGGTCTGCTGCTGTCGGCGGTCGTCGTGGTGCTGGTGGTGCTGGCCTCCTTCTGGCCGGACCTGTTCACCTCGCAGGACCCGTTGAAGGGGGTGCCGTCCGAGAACTTCCGTGATCCGAGCGGGAGTCACTGGTTCGGTACGGACGAACTGGGCCGCGATGTGTTCTCCCGCGTGGTCCACGGCGCCCAGCTCTCCCTCGAGGCCACGATCATCGCGGTCCTGGTCGCGTTCGTGGTCGGCGGTCTGCTCGGTGTGGTCGCCGGGTTCGTGGGCCGCTGGGTGGACGACGTGCTGATGCGTTTCGTCGACGTCCTCCTCTCCATCCCCGCGCTGTTCCTGTCGCTGGCCCTCGTCACCGCGCTCGGGTACGGGACGGTGAAGGTGGCGGTCGCGGTGGGCATCGCGAGCGTCGCCTCCTTCGCCCGGGTGGCGCGGGCCGAGGTGCTGCGGGTACGGCAGGCGGTGTTCGTCGAGGCGTCCCGCGCGAGCGGGGCCCGCTGGTACTCGGTGCTGGGACGGCACGTCCTGCCCAACGCGGCCGGCCCGGTGATCGTCCTGGCGACGCTGGACTTCGGCGCCTCGATCCTGGCCGTGTCGGCGCTCAGCTTCCTCGGCTACGGCGCTCCGCCACCCGCCCCGGAGTGGGGGACGTTGATCTCCGACGGCCGCAACTACCTGGCGAACGCCTGGTGGTTGACCGCGCTGCCCGGTCTGGCCATCGCCGCGACCGTGCTGGCCACCAACCGTATCGCCCGGGCGCTGGACGGCGAGTGGTCCCGGCGATGACCGACGTACGAGAGAACGGTGAGGACGTGACCGCACCACTGCTGGAGATCCGCGGCCTGTCGGTGTCGTACCGCACCCGTGGCGGTGCCGTACCGGCGGTGCGGGGCGTGGACCTCGATGTCCGGCCCGGGCAGGTGACCGCCGTGGTCGGCGAGTCCGGCTCCGGCAAGAGCACCACGGCGCATGCCGTCACCCGGCTCCTTGCGGCGAACGGCACCATCGACGCGGGCACGGTCCGTTTCGGCCGGCACGACCTGGCGACGCTGTCGGAGGCGGAGCTGCGCGCCGTGCGCGGCGCGCAGATCGGGCTGGTCCCGCAGGACCCGACGGTCTCGCTCAACCCGGTCAAGCGGATCGGCGAGCAGGTCGCCGAGGTGCTGCGCATCCACGGTCTGGCGACCCGTCGTACGGCGGCCGCCGAGGCGGTCGCGGTACTGGACCGGGCGGGGCTGCCCGACGCGGCCGTCCGTGCCCGGCAGTACCCGCACGAACTGTCCGGCGGTATGCGGCAGCGGGTGCTGATCGCCATCGCCATCGCCGCGAAGCCCAGGCTGATCGTCGCCGACGAGCCGACCAGCGCGCTCGACGTCACCGTGCAGCGCGTCATCCTCGACCATCTCCAGCATCTCACCGAGGAGTTGGGCACGGCGATCCTGCTGGTGACCCATGACCTCGGGGTGGCCGCCGACCGCTCCCAGCGGCTGGTGGTGATGGAGCAGGGCAGGGTCGTCGAGGCGGGTGAGACCCGTGCCGTCCTGGCCGACCCCCAACACGAGTACACACGGCGGCTGTTGGCCAGCGCCCCGAGCCTCACCACGGCCCGCTCCCGCACCCCTGCCTCCACCGCACCGGCCGACGAGGCGGCTCCCCTGGTCGAAGTACGCAACATCGTCAAGGAGTTCAGGCTGCCGCGCGCCGGCGGCGAGACCCGTACCCTGCGCGCGGTCGACGACGTCAGTCTCACCGTGCGTCACGGGCAGACCCTCGCCCTGGTCGGCGAATCCGGCTCGGGCAAGTCGACCACCGCCCGTCTGGTCCTCCGCCTCACCGAACCGACCTCCGGACAGCTCCTGTTCGACGGCACCGATGTCACCCGGGCCAAGGGCGCCCAGGTCCGACAGCTGCGCCGGCGCGCCCAGCTCATCTACCAGAACCCGTACGCGTCCCTCGACCCGCGCTTCTCCATCGCCGAGGTGATCACCGAGCCGCTGCGGGCGTTCAAGGTCGGCGACCGCGCCTCCCGGCTCGCCCGGGCCGGCGACCTGCTGGACCGGGTCGCGCTGCCGGCCTCGACACTGGAGCGCCGCCCGGCGGAGCTGTCGGGCGGACAGCGGCAGCGCGTCGCCATCGCCCGCGCGCTCGCCCTCTCCCCCGACCTGGTGGTGTGCGACGAGCCGGTCTCCGCGCTCGATGTGTCGGTCCAGGCCCAAGTCCTGGAGCTGCTGGCCGAGTTGCAGGCGGACACCGGCGTCGCGTACCTCTTCATCTCCCACGACCTGGCCGTCGTACGGCAGATCGCGCACCAGGTCGCCGTCATGCGGGCCGGGCGCGTCGTGGAGACGGGACCGCCCGAGGACCTGTTCACCGAGCCCCGCCACGAGTACACCCGCGAGCTGCTCGCGGCGATCCCCGGCAGCCGCCTCGCCGACGCCGCCGCGAAACCGATCCCGAGCCGAGGACCGGCATGACCACTCCCGTCATCACCTCGCCGGCCGACGCGGTGGACCGTTCGACGCAACCGCCGGCCGCGGACCGCTCAAGCCGTACACGGTGCTGGTCCCGGTCTCCACGTTCCCCTTCGCCGCGCCGGAGGACGAGCGCCTGATCACCGGCGACCCCCGCCCGAGCGTCCAGAAGCGCCGCCGGAACGCGCGAAGCAGACTTGACCTAGGCGCAAGTCGTGCGCGGGAGGTTCCGGCGTGCGCCATCGCACACACCGTGTGGTCCCCAACTGGTCCCCACCGACCTGCTCTGCGCTGCCATCAGGCACCCGGTACGGCGAGGCGGCATCAACCGATATCCGAGGTAACGCCCCTGCTTGCAGCTCCCCGCGGATACCATCCAGCCGCCGGATCTGAACGGCTCATCCGAGATGCGCCGGGCCCCACGACGCTTCATCGCAGAACAGCAACAGACCCTCTGTGAGCATCGCTCGCTCCGCTGGGCGGGTGCAGCCTGCCCGCCCTGGCGACCCCAAGCGGGTCGGCTCTTACCGGATCATCGGCCGCCTGGACTCAGGCGGCATGGGCGGTCAAGGTCATCCACGCCGCGCAGGCAGAGGACCCCGAGTTCCGAGCCCGCTTCCGCCGTGAGGTACAGCTCTCCGCCCGCGTCAAAGGGCCGTGCCTCAATCTCTGGGAGCCCGGCCTATCGGAGGCCGGCCGAGGGGTGCCAGCCCAGCCTGCGCGACGCGGCCAGACCTGAGGCGATGACCGCCGGCCGTACCGTCCGCAGGTCGACCGACCCGGCGCCCACGACGACGGACAGGGCCGCGACAACCTCGCCGTCGGCGTTCAGGATCCGGGTGGCCACCGAGTCGACACCGGGTGTCGTTTCCTCACGCACGACGGCCACGCCGCTCTCGCGGCACTCGGCCAGCATCGTCCGCAGCCGCGCCGGGTCGGTGACGGTGCGCTCGGTGTACGCCAACAGCCCTTTCCCGATCACCTGTTCCAGCAGCTCGGGATCGGCGTGGGCGAGGAGCACCTTGCCCACGGCGGAGCAGTGCAGCGGCAGCCTCTCCCCGACCTTCGACATCACGTCGACCGCGTTGTCCGCCGACAGCCGCTCGACGAGAACCGCTTCGGTGCCCTCCAGTACCGCGAGCTGCACGTGCTGGCGCAGAGCGTGGTGCAGGTCGTCCATGAAGGGGAGCGCCGCGGTACGCAGCGGGACGCTCAGCGGCGCCAGTGTGCCCAGCTGCCACAGCCGGATGCCCACGGTGAACCCGCCGTCCGGTGCCCGCTCCAGCGCCCCGGCCTCGACGAGTTCCAGCGCCAGTCGGCGCACCGTGGCATGGGGCAGCCCGGTCTCCCGGGTCAGGTCGGCGAGGGTGAGCCGGGAGCGGCCGGGCCTGAACGCGAAGAGAACCTCGAACAGCCGTGAGCTCACGCTGCGACCGGGCTGACCGGAACGCGGCATCAGACTTCAGCTCCTCGGGACGGCCGCCGAAACAGGGTGTCCATTGAATGAACATAGACGTTCTCGGCGGTGCGGGACGTCGGTGAGGATCGAGGTCTTGCCAGGACGTTCCCTTCGAGGCAGAGGAGTGGATCCATGCCCGCCCTTGTGCACGGCCCGCGGATCGCCATCATCGGGGGTGGCATCGGCGGTCTGGCCGCCGGCGCCTTCCTGCGCCGCGCGGGCCTGACCGCCACCGTCTACGAGCAGGCACCCGCACTCGCCGAGGTCGGCGCCGGGCTGGTCGTGGCTCCCAACGCCGCACGGCTGCTGCGTCGCCTGGACGTCATGGAGCGGTTTCTCCGCCGAGCCGTGCCGCTGGACTGGGGTTGGGAGTTCCGCCGCTGGGCGGACGGGACCGTGCTCTCGGTGGAGAAGCTGAGCGAGGTGTGCGAGCGGCTCTACGGCGAGCGCACCTACGTCGTCCACCGGGCCGATCTGTTCGGCACCCTCAGGACGGCCGTGCCCGACGATTGGATTCGGCTGGGCGCGCGCTGCACGTCGGTCGACGCGGGCCCGGGCGGCGCGCTGCTGGGCTTCGCCGACGGCAGCCGGGCCGAGGCTGATGTCGTCATCGGCGCCGACGGTGTGCACTCCGTCGTCCGTGGCGCAGTGGCCGAACCCGCGCCGCCGGAGTACTCCGGCATCTGTGCGTTCCGCACCATCGTGCCCGCCCACGCCGCGCCCGACTTCGCCCTTCGCCCCGCTCAGACTCTCTGGCTCGGGCCCGGACGGCACTTCGTGCACTACCCGATCGGCGACGGGAGCGCCGTCAACGTCGTGGCCTTCGCCCCCGCCGGGGACTTCACCGACGAGTCCTGGAGTACGAAGGCCACGATCGAGGAGTTCCACGCCGAGTTCGCCGACTGGGACCCGCGAGTGACGGACCTGATCACCGCCGGCGGCGTCCCCGGGCGCTGGGCGCTGCTGGACCGGGCACCCCTACGGCACTGGAGCCGAGGCAGGATCACGCTGCTCGGTGACGCCGCGCACCCCATGTTCCCCTTCTTCGCCCAGGGCGCAGCCCAGTCCATCGAGGACGCCGCGGTGCTGGCGCGCTGCCTCGCCTCCTCCCTGGACGACCCCGAACAGGCGCTGAAGCGGTACGAGTCGGCACGCATCGAGCGGACGACGCGCCTTCAGCAGGTCAGTCACGCCCGCAGAGACATCAACCACCTGCCCGACGGGCCCGAGCAACAAGCGCGTGACGCGGCGCTGGCCGGGTCCGACCCGCTGGTGAGCAACGGCTGGATCTACGGCCACGACGCCGAGGAGGTGTCCGCCGCGTGACCCGCCGTGTCGACGACAGGAGGAACCCGAGCATGACCACCACCGCTCCCACCGTGTCGGGCCGACAGCGTCAGGTCGAGGACGAGCTGGTCCAGACGGTGCTCGCCTCGTTCCAGCACACGCCGGACCCCCGGCTCAAGGACCTGATGCAGGCCCTGGTGCGGCACCTGCACGCCTTCGTCCGCGAGGTCCGCCTGACCGAAACCGAATGGCAGCACGCCATCGACTTCCTCACCGCCGCCGGCCACATCACCACCGACCGCCGCCAGGAGTTCGTCCTGCTGTCCGACGTTCTCGGCGCCTCCATGCAGACCATCAACGTCAACCACGAAGCCACCGCGGACGCCACCGAGGCCACCGTGGTCGGCCCGTTCTTCGTGGACGGGTCCCCCGAGATCCCCATAGGCGGCGACATGGCCGCCGGCGCCCCCGGAGAACCCTGCTGGGTCGAGGGCACGGTCACGGACACCGACGGCAACCCCGTCCCCGGCGCCCGCCTCGAAGTATGGGAAGCCGACGAGGACGGCTTCTACGACGTCCAGTACGACGACGACCACCTCGCCGGGCGAGCCCACCTCCACACCGACGACCAGGGCGGCTACGCGTTCTGGGGGCTGACTCCCACGCCGTACCCCATCCCCCACGACGGACCCGTCGGAGACCTCCTCGACAGGACCGCACGCTCGCCGCTGCGCGCATCCCATCTGCACTTCATGGCCACCGCACCCGGCCTGCGCACCCTCGTCACCCATATCTTCGTCGAAGGCGACAGGCTCCTGGACTCCGACGCCGTCTTCGGCGTCAAGCAATCCCTCGTCAAGCAGTTCCGACCGCAGCCGGCCGGCACACCGACCCCCGACGGACGCGACCTGACCGGGCGCACCTGGTCCCGCGTGCGGTTCGACATCGTGCTCCCGCCTCGGCAGACAGAAGGGCAGGCAGAAGGAGAGGGCTCACGTGCGATTCGAGCATGAAACCCTGGCGCAGCGCGTCTGTTTCGCACCCGGCGAAGCGCCGGCGACAGTGCGCGCCGAGGTGGCGCGGCTGGGCGGCTCTCGGGTGATGGTGATCGCGGCGGCGCCCGAGACCGGCCTGGCCGAGAAGGTCACCGCGGAGGTGCCGGTCGTGCTCCGCCACGACGAGGTGGTGATGCACGTGCCGGTCGCGTCGGCCGCGCGGGCGCGCGCGGCGGCTGCCGCACACGAGGTGGATCTCGTCGTCAGTGTCGGCGGGGGTTCGACAACCGGCCTCGCGAAGGCGATCGCGCTGACCAGTGGCATCCCCATCGTGGCCGTTCCCACGACCTACGCGGGGTCGGAGGCCACCAGCGTCTGGGGCCTGACCGAGGGGGCGCGCAAGACCACCGGAGTCGACGCACGGGTCCTGCCCCGCTCGATCGTGTACGACGCGACCCTCACGTTGTCGCTGCCGGTGGCCATGAGTGTCGCCTCGGGACTGAACGCGCTCGCCCACTGTGTGGACTCCATGTGGGCACCGCGTACCGACCCGATCGACCAGGCGCTGGCGGGAGAGGGCATCCGTGCGCTGGCGGCCGGATTGCCGGCCGTGGTGGCCGCCCCGGCCGAACGCGAGGGCCGTGAACAGGTCCTGTACGGGGCCTACCTGTCGGCGGTGGCGTTCTCCTCGGCGGGCTCGGGGCTGCACCACAAGATCTGCCATGTGCTGGGGGGCGCGTACGACCTGCCGCACGCCCAGACGCACGCGGTCGTGCTGCCGTATGTGCTGGCGTTCAACGCACATTCCGCACCGGAGGCCGAGCGCCGGATCGCGGAAGCGTTCGGCACCGTGTCAGCCCTTGAGGGCTTGCAGCGGCTGCGGCGCTGGGTGGATGCGCCGAGGGCACTACGCGACTACGGCTTCAACGAGGCCGACATCGAGGATGCCGTGCACGCGATCCTGGATGTGGTCCCGGCGGACAACCCACGCCCTGTGACCCCCGACGGTCTGCGGCAGTTGCTGCGAGCCGCCTGGCAGGGCACCGACCCACTGGCGCCGGACAGCGAGGAGAACTGAGGCAGAGGTCAGCGGCCGTGTTCATGCGGGGCTTGCGCACCGAATCCGGTGCGCAAGCCCGGCGTTTTTCCTTGTCTCGGCAGTCACGGACTCAGCAGTCGATGGTGACTCCGGGCCCGGCGATCCGGGACACACGTGCCACGTCTGGCGGCCCGCTGTTCTCTGCCGGGAGCACAGGAACACGTCACGGTGGTCGACGCGGCAGAGTCCGCATTCGCCGTGCAGACAGTCGTACATGATCTCGACACCCGCCTCTTGCCGCACACACCAGGTCGTCGCCGTCCGGTCGGCCCATCGACAGCGGGACGAGCCGGTGCCGGCACACGTCGGCCAGGGCGACGGGGCGTTCAGGGGATGCATGCGCGCAGTCCCCTGCGCCGCAGGGCGGGTCATCGGGGGTCCCCTGGGTGCTCGGCGCCAGCCAGCCAGGCGGCGCCCTCCGCGTAGAGCCGTGCGACCGTGTTCCCGATCAGGCCCGGCAGGCCGGGCTTCACCGAGAATCCGGCCTTCGTCTGTACGTAACCGAGGTGGCGGTACCCGACGGGGAACCGGGCGAGCAGTTCGGGATCGAGGTTGAGGGAGGCGCCGGGGTCGACGACGTCGAGGCGGTCCTTCTCGTAGATGGGCTGCCTGCGGAGAATCGTCCACTCGCCGTTGTCCCGGGACAGGAAGTCGTAGAAGCGCCCGGTGCACACCACGTCCACCAACACGCCGTCGACCTCCGCGCGCTGACTGATCGTCATCTTGGTCTGCGCGATGGCGCGCTCCCCCGCCACGTCCGAGGTGTGTCCGCCGAGGAAGTGCAGAATGCTGACGCCGTTGTCGAAGCCCTGCTTGCTGGCGGCTATGAAGTCCGCGGCCGGGCCCTGGAACCAGGTGGCGCTCATCCATCCGTCCGGATGCCAGGTGGTGGCGAACCGGTCCCAGTGGCCGGCGTCCCGCCACAGCACCCAGTTCTCCACAAGCTGCCTGATCTTCATCTGATCCGCGTTCATCGCGACCTCCGTCACTTGTCCACCGGTAGCCTGCGGGCGAGGATGTCCTCGCGCTGCTTCTCGTACAACGCCTCGGCGTCCTCGTGGAACCGTGCGTGCGCCTCCGGACTCGCCCACCCAGGAGCGCAGCTGGTCCCGGCCTGCCTCTGTGAGGCTGTACCGGCGCTTCCTCGCGTTCTCGCCGCGAGGCACCTCCTCGCCCTCGATGAGACCGCCGGACTCCAACTTGCGCGGCTCGCCGTAGATCTGGGTGTGGGGCGCGTGCCAGAGGTACCCGACGGACGCAACGACATGGAAGGACCGCTGCTCAAGCGGACCGTCGTTCCCGCCAGGCGCGGCCGTAGTCGTTTCCGTGGGGAGTGCGGACCACGGTGTGGATGTGGAAGGGCTTCGGGGTGTCGTAGTCGAGGAAGTTCGGCGGTGAGCACCGGGGACTGGATCCGGTAGTAGAAGACATCGCCTGCCGCGTGCCCGCCGATCCAGCTGAACCAGGTGGCGTCGAGGTGGTCGCGGATCTCACGCATCCGGGCCGTGCACGGGCCGTCGGGCAGCAGGGACACGAACGACTCGACGAGTTCCCGCAGGATCCGCCGGGGCCGCTCGGGCATGTCCGCGGCGCGAAGGCCTTCGACCGGGATCACCCGGTTGTCCTGGAAGGCGCCGGCGAGGTGCCGCTCGTCTCCGGGATGGACCCGGCCGGGAGGCATCTCGGGGTCGGCCATCCGCCGGTACACGGTCGTGGCGGCGCGCAGATCCGGGGGCAGCGCGGCCATCAGGTCCGTTCCGAGCCGGATCCGGTCCGTGAACGCCGCCGTGCCGGCGCGAGGGCCCGCGTCGATCTCGTTCGGTTCGGCGCCCAGGAAGACCGGACTGAGAACCATGCGCCCCTCCACGACGAGACAGTTGACGGCGCAGTGGTGGCCGAACAGCTGACGGCCCCACGGCTCCACGAGGTCGGGGCTCCCGTAGAGCGCGAAGTTGTAGCTGAACTCGATGAGGATGGTCTCCAGGCCCACGACCTCGCCGAGGAAACCGTTGATCAGCATCATGTCGCGCACCAGGCGGAAGCCGTCGGGGCTCAGCGACGCCTCGATCAGTGCGAGCGCCCTCTCCCGCACCTCGGGCGGCTGAAACTCCAGCCGAATGCCGGTGTCGAACTGCGGGAACTCCGGGTTCGACCAGGTCTGCCACTCGATCGCGTCCACCGGGTGGCTCAGCTTGGTGCGGCCGTCCTCGTCGAGTGCCGCCGTCAGGTCCCGTGCCGCGGCGACGGGAGCCTCCTCGCCGGGGCGGGCGGGCTCCCGGACGCCTCGATGGTGCCTACCGGCGAGTCGGGAGTCAGTCCACGGATGCGGTCCTCCAGGGCTGTGGCGAGCTGTTCGGCGCGTGTGCCGCCAGGGGCGCTGAGGCCGACCAGCAGGGCTGGTTTCTCGGTGACCACGACAGTATTCCATCATAAAGGTTGTAACCTTTATAGAGGTTTTCTCGCGCAGCTTCGCCTCAAAGGTGGGAGTCCGGATGCGGATCGTGGGAGTGGTGCTCGACGGCGAAACCCGTGTGGCGGACCTGTCGCCCGACGGCGAGAGCTGCACCGTAGTGGCCGGGCTTCGGGAGTTCTGGGCCGATCCCGAGTCATGGCTGGCCCGTCCACCAGCCGGCGGGACAGTGCCGGTGGGTGACGCGTGCCTGGTGCCGCCTGTGCTGCCGGAGGCACAGGTGCTCTGCATCGGGCTGAACTATCTCGAGCACGCCGCCGAAGGCTCGTACCGGGCACAGGAACTGCCCGAGAACCCCACGCTGTTCGCCCGGTGGACGCGGTCGCTGACGATCGGTGGAGCGGAGATACCCGTGCCCTCCGCCGAGGACGGTCTGGACTGGGAGGGCGAGATCGTGGCCTGGGTGGGCCGGACGCTGGTGGACGCCGACCCCGTCGAGGCGCTCGCGGCTGTGGTCGGCTACTCGACGTTCAACGACGTCACCGCGCGGCGGGCCCAGAAGCTGACCTCGCAGTGGACTCTCGGGAAGAACGCCGACGGTTCAGGCCCGCTGGGGCCGATGGTGCCGACCGGTGAGGTCGGCGACCTGCGGGACGGGCTGCGGGTGCGGACCCGGGTCAACGGCGTGACCGTCCAGGACGCGTCGACCAGCGACATGATCCACCCTGTAGGCGAAACGCTGGCCCACATCTCCCGCACCGTCACACTGCACCCCGGTGACCTGCTGGCCACCGGCACCCCGTCCGGTGTCGGCTACGCCCGTACCCCGCCCTGGTTGCTGGTTCCGGGCGACGTGGTGGAGGTCGATGTGGAGCGTCTCGGGACACTGCGCAACACGATCGTCGGCGACGAGCACCGCCGGAATCCCATCTCCCGGCGAACAGAGCGACGTCAGCCTTCTCCGGAGGCCCGCTCGGACCCTCTCTCGCAGGGCCGCTGAGGCGCCTGCGCGGGTCATGTCGGGGTCGCGTCCGGACCGAACGTATGCCTCCGGTCAACGGCGAGGCGTCTCTGGAGGCGCCCAACGTCAACGTCCGTGCGGGAACTTCGCCTTCCGAAATGTGGAAGCGGGCTAGGCCGACGACGCAGACCGATCCAGAGTGACGCAGGATCGTCGAATGAAGGAGTGACATGAGCGTCACCGAGACCACTGTGGCGGAGCTGGCCGCCCGGCTGACCAAGGCCGTGACCGACCGCACCTCCATCGAGCCGCTGTCGGCCGAGCACCCTGAGCTCGACATCGTGACCGCCTACCGGATACAGCGCGAGCTGCGGTCCGCCGCGGGCCCTCTCGTAGGCTGGAAACTGGGCCTGACCTCACGGGCCAAGCAGACGCAGGTAGGGGTGGACAGCCCCATCTACGGCTTTCTGGCCGAGGCGAACGCCGTGAACCCGGGCGAGCCGCTCGACACCGCGTCGCTGATCCAGCCGCGGTGCGAGCCGGAGATCGTGTTCGTACTCGGCCGTGACCTCGCCGGGGCGGACGTGACCGCGGCGGACGTGGTCGCCGCGTCGTCCGGCGTGGCGGTCGGGATCGAGGTCCTCGACTCCCGTTTCACGGACTACCGGTTCACGATGGCCGACGTCGTCGCGGACAACACCTCGGCCGGGAGGTTCGTCGTCGGCGACCCGGTCGCCCCGGAGGGAATCGACCTCGATCTGGTCGGCGTGACCATGGAGAAGAACAGCGAGGTCGTCGGGACGGCAACAGGCGCCGCCTCCCTCGGCCACCCGGCCGAAGCGGTGGCGTGGCTGGCCCGGCAGCTCGCCGCCGAGGGCGAGGGCCTGCGCGCGGGCGAGGTCGTCCTCTCCGGAGGGCTGACCGCAGCGGTCCACGTAACCCCGGGCGACGTCGTCGTCGCCTCCGTCGACCGGCTGGGCTCGCTCCGGCTGGACTGCAAGTAGACCAGGAGGAGGCAAGTCCATGCCTGTGATCCAGGTGTCACTCGCGAAGGGCCGCTCGCCCGAGCAGCTACAGGCGCTCGGTGAGGCCCTGACGGCCGCGGTCGAGGGAACGATCGGCGCGCGGCGCGAGACGATCCGTGTGGTGCTGACCGAGTACGAACCGGACCACTGGTTCGTGGGCGGCGAGACCCTCGCGGATCTACGGGCGGCCGACACGAGGTGACGACGCCGGTCCCGGCACCGCCTCGTGAACCACCGCGTCACGGACCACCCGGCCCGGCCTCGCCCAGCACCACCCGCGGAGCCGCCGCGGCCACCGCCAACGGATTCCGAAATGTGGAAGAGGGCTGGTGGAAAGGAGCGGTCCGAGGTCAGGATCAGGAGCGGTGAGCCGACGGTGGCGCCGTCACGGGCCGTCGTCCCCGGTCCCTGGGGAATGAGGTCTGCACGTGACGAGGGATTACCACAGCCTGGGCAGAGCCAGTGCGGCCCTGCCCGTGGACGACATCTCGCCGCCCGACGGACCTCCGCCACGACACGGCGGGCGGCACTCCCGTGGCGAGACCGGACCGGTGATCAACCGGGTGGTGGACATCCTGACCGCATTCACCTGGGAGCGGCCTGTCCTCACTTTGACGCAGTTGTCCCACCGCACCGGGCTCCCTCTCACCACCGTCCACCGTCTCGTGGGGACGCTGTGCGACCGCTCGATCCTTGAGCGTCTCCCTTCCGGGGAGTACCAGATCGGACTGCGCGTCTGGGAGTTCGCCTCACTCGCTCCCCGTGGACTCGGCCTGCGGGAGGTCGCGTTCCCCTTCATGGAGGACGTCTTCCTCGTCACCCGTCACAACGTGCAGCTCGCGGTCCGGGAAGGCCATGACGCCGTCTTCGTCGAACGCATCACCGACCGTTCCGCGGTGCCTGTCATGAACCACGTCGGGGGACGGTTTGCGTTGCACCCGACCGGGGTGGGACGACTGCTGCTCGCCCACGCCCCGTCGTCCGTGCAGGAGGAGGTGCTTGCCGGGCCCTTGGAGGCCTTCACCTCGTACACCGTCACCGAGCCCCGCGATCTGCGACGCGTCCTGGCTGCCGTACGCGAGCAGGGATTCGCCGTCAGTGACCGTGAGGTCACCGAGGACGCGATGTCGGTGGCCGTGCCCGTCCGCGGCGCCGACGGTACGACGGTCGCCGCGCTCGGCCTCGTCGTGCCCGCCGGATACGCCTCGCCCGTCACGCTCGTACCGCTGTTGCAGACAGCCGCACGCGGCATCTCCCGGGGGCTGGCAATCGAACGGAAAACGTCGGCAGGCACCTGAGAGTCGGGACAACGCCCCGCATCTCGGTCGCGCTCGTGATGGCGCTGATCGTCGGAGCACCGGTCGCCGGCAGTGTCGGCGGCCCGATGGCGCCCGACCTGAGCCTGTACGAACCGAATCCGCGCACCGCCGCGGTGGGAGCGGGGGCTCGCCGTCGCCCGAGCGGGCGCGATCCTCACCCTGGCCGCGGCCGGCCGGCTCCTCGAACCCGAATGATCTCCGAGGCATGTCCACCTCATGGCCGAGGATGTGCTCCGCGTCGCGGGTGTCCCGCGCCGGTCCGTATGCCTCCGGGGTGCTCCCACCGGATGTGCCCATCGCACGGTGCGGGACACAGCCGGAGCGACCGGTGGCTCAACCGGCGGGTGCGGGTGGGGTCAGCCGAAGACGACGGTCCTGTTGCCGTTGAGGGTGACCCGGTTCTCGGTGTGCCAGCGGACGGCGCGGGCCAGAGCGCGGGTCTCGGCCTCACGGCCGCGCGCCGCGAGTTGGTCAGGGGTCAGTGAGTGATCGACCCGCAGGATCTCCTGCTCGATGATGGGGCCCTCGTCGAGGTCCGCCGTGACGTAGTGGGCGGTGGCGCCGATGAACTTGACTCCTCGGGCGTGGGCCTGGTGGTAGGGCCGGGCGCCCTTGAAGCTGGGCAGCATCGAGTGGTGGATGTTGATCGCACGGCCGTCGAGCTGTTTGCAGAGGTCGTCGGAGAGGATCTGCATGTAGCGGGCCAGCACGACCAGATCGACGTGTTCGTCGCGGACGAGGTCGAGCAGGGCCTGTTCGGCCTGGGGCTTGGTCTCGCGGGTGACGGGGATGTGCCGGAAGGGCACCCCGTAGTTGTCGGCGATTCGGCCGAGGTCGGGGTGGTTGGACACGACGGCGACGACGTCGAGGTTGAGTTCGCCGATGGAGTTGCGGAACAGCAGGTCGTTGAGACAGTGCGCGAACTTGCTGACCATGATGACCACGCGCGTCCGCCGGGACGCGTCGTCGAGGCGCCAGGTCATGCCGAAACGGTCCGCGACCTGACTCACCCGCCGGCGCAGAGCGTCCACGTCGAGTTCGCCGCCGCCCGCCCGCGCGAATCCGACGCGCAGGAAGAAGGCGTCCTCGCTCGGATCCCTGAACTGCTGGCTCTCGACGATGGTGCACTCCGCGTCGACCAGCGCCCCCGTCACCGCGTGCACGATGCCCGGGGAGTCCGGCCCGGACAGGCTCAGGACGAGATGCTCGGAGCGGATCGGGGTCACGACGCCTCCACAAGTGTTCGGTTTCCAGTGGGCGGGAGCGGATCGGTTCCGGTGGCCTCGTGCCCGGCGAGGAACCGTGCTGCCGTCACCGTGTTGTGCGGCAGCCACACGTCGGTCACCGGCCCCACACCGCCGGGCACCGGGGTGATGGCCCGCACACGGGGGCGACCGAGCCGAAATCGACGTCAGCGACCATGTGTAGTGGGTGCAGGGCACGGAACACGGCCGCCGCGTCGATGTGCCCTGGCAGGGGACACGGCACGAGGATGCCCGGCACCTCCGGATCCACGACCCCCAGCTCCTCCGCCGGCTTCCGCAGCCGACGTTCGTGGGCCGCGGAGCCGAAGCCGTCGCCGGCCATCACGACAGACGGGCGAGCCAGTTCTGACGCCAGCTCTCGGTCTCGGCCAATTCGTTGAACGTGAAGACGTGCAGGCCGTCGAGGCCGTTGTCGGCCTGGCCGAAGGCGGAGGAGAGGCTCTGCACCAGCCGGTTGGGGCTGTAGCCGCCGGGGAGGAAGAAGCGCCAGAGCATGCTGCGCTGCTTGCGCAGGAACCGCGCCGACTGCCCCAGCCCCAGAGTCGACGAGATACGGATGAGCTTCTGACGGTTGACCGCCCCCGGGATCCCGACCCTGATCGGCAGGTCCACCCCGTGGGCGCGGACAGCGCGAGCCCACTCCAATGTGGTCGAGGGGTCGAAGCAGAGCTGCGTGATGATCTGGGTCGCGTGCGGGGACTTGGCGTCGAGCGCACGGGACATCGCGTCGGGGGCGATCTTGGCGTGACCTTCCGGGTAGCCCCCGATCCCGACCGTCGAGAACCGGTGTCCCAGGTCCTTGAGCCCTTCGAGGAGGCTGAGCGCGTCGGGGAAGTCTCCCGTGGGCTCGGCGGCGTCGCCGGCGACGACGAACACCGCGTCGACGTCCGCCTCGCTCAACTGCGCCACGATGTCGGCGAGCTGGGCCTCGTCCCGCACCAGGCGGGCGGCCAGGTGGGGTGCGACGCGGTAGCCGTGGCGGCGGAGCCGGACGGCGAGGTCGAGCGTCGGGCCCAGCCCCTTCGTCTCGGTGGTGGTCACGGTGAGCGCCACGTCCTTGGACACGTGTGCGAGAACCTTCTCCTCCGTGGCCCGGAAGGGAAGCACCTCGTACGTCGCCTCCCGCAGCGCCCGCGCCAGGCCGGCCCGCCGCGACCCGGCCACACCGGCCGACCGCACCGGGGGCCCTCCCACGCGCCGCGGCGCCACGTCGAACTTCTCGGTCATGCCGCCGGAGTCCCTGTCGCCGCGGTGCGCCAGCCCGGCTGGTACTGCTCACGGGCGACCTCCGCGTAGGGAACCGGACTGACCGTGGCACGAACCGCGATCTCCTCGTGCGGGGCGACGGTGGGCTTGCGCGTCCCGCCGTCCGGCTCGCCCCACACCACGCTGACCTCGGCGCCGAGCGGGAGATCCGGGTCCACCGTGGCCAGGGACAGTGCCCGGCGCTCGTTGGAGCTGTATCCGGTGAACATCGACAGGCCCACGACACGGCCGTCGCCGTCGATCACCGCGTCGTAGTTGGACGACCCGTAGTTGGCCACCGGCAGTTCGAAGGCGTGGTGGCCGGGGCCGGCGGGGTCCGCGGGCGAGGCCAGCACCTTCGCGAAGTCGTCCGGGTGCCACGCGAGGGTCACCTTGCGCCGCAGCGTCTCCGGGGTGAGGGCCTCCAGGGCGTCCCGGCCCACGAAGTCGTGGTCGAACTTCACGAAGGAGCCGTAGCCCAGCTCCCACGGGGTGAGGTAGTAGTCCTCGATGTCCGAGGAGACGAAGCTGCCCGCGAGGGAGTTGACCGCCTCGTAGCTGTCGACGGGCAGCCACTCGCGGTACGGGCGGAGTTCCTCGCCGCTGTACACGGCGGGCAGCGGCGACGGGATCCAGCCGGACTCCAGGGTGTTGGAGGCGTACGTACGCGATCCGACCGCCTCCATGCCGAACTCCTGTCCGGCCGCCAGGATGGTCTCGCGGATCTTCTCGTAGCCTTCGTAGGGCCCCCAGATCTCCAGACCGGGTGCTCCCGCCATGCCGTGGCGCAGCGTGCCGACCCGCTCCCCGGCGATCGTCATCGTGCTCATCCGGAAGAACGGCAGTTGCTCGACCTTGCCGCCGTTGAGCTTCTCGATGATCTGCCAGGCGTACGGGCCCTGGATCTGGAACCGCCACAGCTCCCGCCGCACGGCATTGCCGTACGGACGCATCGGGGAGCGCGCGTCGAACCGGACGTCCACGTCGTAACCGCCGGTGGCGGCCCGGAAGGCCAGCCAGTTGGCCAGCGGGGCGCGGCCGATCGACTCGAAGCGGTCCTCGGCGGTCCGGAACAGGATGCTGTCGCCGATCACGTGCCCGGCCGGGGTGACGGCCACCAGTTGCTTGGCCATGCCGACCGGGAACCGGGCCACGCTATTGACGCCGGTCTCGGCGATCAGCCGCAGCGCGTCCTTGCCGGAGACGAACAGGTTCACCATGTGGTGCGACTGGTCGAACAGCACCGCGGTCTCCCGCCAGGCGCGCTGTTCGCGTCGCCAGTTGCTGAACTCGGCCGGGACGACCGGGTAGATGAAGGCACCGATCTGGGAGTTCCTCAGCAACTCCACCGGGTTGCCGGACGCGTCGAGCAGTTCCTGGAGGTTCTTCGGGCTCATGGGTTCCTCACTGTGCTGCGGGGGGGGTGGACCAGGGCGTGGGGCATGCCGAACCACGGCGGGGCGTCGGGTGAGCGAACGCGACGGCTCGCCGTCCTGGGCGGACGTGTCAGTGCGGGGGTTACGCGATGGGCGGTCGCGGCAGTTCCGCCCGGCCGGCCCGCATCACGAACTCCTTTTCCAGCGAGTACCAGGGGGTCTCGAGGCCGGGGTGTTCGGGGTGCGGCTCGGAATGACCGGTGATGTCGCCGATGGTGGCGCGGGTGACGCCGAACTGGACGTCGCTCTCCAGCTTCGGGTCGTCACTGCTGTAGATCTGCGAGATGACGGTCTTGTAGCCCTCTTTGAAGATGAGGAAGTGCAGGTGTGCGGGGCGGAAGGGATGGCGGTTCTGCGCCGCGAGGAGTTCCCCGACGACCGCGTGGGTGGGGATCGGGTAGCCGGCCATCTTGACCGAGCGGAACCAGAACCGTCCGTCCTGGTCGGTGGTGAACTTGCCGCGGAGGTTCATCAGGGCCTGATCGGGATCCTGGTTCTCGTACAGGCCCTCGGGCGAGGAGTGCCAGACGTCGACCTCGGCGCCGACGACCGGTTCGCCCGCCTCGTCGAGGACCCTGGCCGCGACGAACAGGGCGGGACCCTCGGTCGGCGAACGCACGATGCTGTCGCCGTTCTCGGTACGCGGCGAGTGCATCCGCCAGAACGGGCCGAGCAGTGACTGCTGCGTCTCGGTCACTCCGTCGCTGCCGTTGTTGAGCAGACACACGAGCGACGAGATGCCCAGCGACCCCGCCATGAGCACCGCCTCGTTGTGCGTATCGGTGGTGGCCTGCCCGATGCGGTTCACGATGCCCGTCGCGGCCTGGAACTCCTTCTCCGTCAGCCGCACGTCGCGTACGAAGGCGTGGAGATGGTCGACCAGAGAACGAAGGATCTCGCGCTGCCGCGGATCCTGGGTGCGGTCCATGACCGCCAGTGCCGCCTTCGTGACGTCCCACTGATCTTCGATGATCATTTGCGCGTCTCCAGCCCGTGCGGAAATCGTCGTGCCGGGCCGGGTGCGGTCGGGTGCCGGCACGAGTTCGACGTGGCCGACTCTGGCGTGTGTCGTACCGCGATGACAGGCGGCTTCCGCTTTTCGGAAGTTCTCGCGCGGGGAACGAACCGCACGGGACGTCGGACCGGCAAAGGTAGTTGGCCCATCCAACAAGGGCGCGGGTAGTGTCGTCCCTGTGGCAGCGGAGGAAACGTCAGGGAAGCCGACAGCACCGTCCGGCAGACAGCAGCGCCGGAGGCACCCCAAGAATCCCGACCGCCAGCGAGACCCCGTGGGCACCCGACGGGCCATTCTGGCCGCGGCCGGCGCGGAATTCGGCGCCCACGGTTTCGACGGGGCCCGGGTCGTCCGTATCGCGGAGTCGGCCGGTGTGAGTCATCAGCTGATCACCTACTACTTCGGGGGCAAGCGCGGACTGTACGAGGCGCTGAGCGAGCGGTGGCTCGAGGAGTCCATGCAGGTCAGCCAGACGCATACCTTCGCGGAGGCCACTCGCCGCTACGTCCACTGGGCGCATGAGGACCCCGCGTGGGTGCACACGCTGACACGCGAGGAGCCCGACACACGGCCACCCGCCGAGGACGAGCGGGCCACCGAGTTGTTCAAGCACGTCGAGGAACTCCGCGAGCGGCAGCGGCGCGGTGAGTTCCGCAGTGATCTCGACGTCGGAGCCCTGTCCCTCGTCTTCTTCGCCGCCTCGATCGCCCCGGTGGCCCTCCCGTGGATCAGCCGTGAGCTCACCGGGCAGGACCCCGCCTCACCGGAGTTCATCGACCACTACGCGGAGCAGGTGGGCCGGATCATCTCCGCGCTGGCCGAAGCGACGGTGAACGAGACGCCACCGGACGACCACGCCGCGGTCGGCGATGCTTCGGCGGATACCGCCCCCGTGGAGGGCGAGCCCCAGGAATGACAGTGGCCGTGCTCCCCGCCGACCGGGAGCACGGCCACGCACCTGGAGCCCTGCCGGCTCAGCCCGGCGGCAGACGGCGGGCCATCTGGAGGTGGGCCAGTTGCCAGCCGCCCGTATCGGCCGCCACCCAGACCCGGCTCACGGCGGCCTGGATGACGAAGGGGGTCAGGTCGGGCACGAAGGCGACGTGCATCTCCTGCAGACAGCTGACCACGGCCGTGGTGCCCAGTCGCTGGACGGTCACGTCGTAGGTGACCACCTGGCTGGTCCGGCCGAGGCGTGCCGCGTACCGCAGCCATTCGTCCGCACCATGGATGTGGCCCACCGCCGAGTGCACGACGACGCAGTCGGGGTGCAGCAGGGCGCGGATCGCCGGCTCCGGGTCGGGGAGCGTCTGCGCGGCGAGCCAGGCAGCCTCGGCCTCCTCGACCGTGGCCGGGGCAGGGCGGACCGTGGCCGCCGTGGATGAGATGGTCATAGTTCCAGCTCCAGGATCGGGGTCCGGGATCGCGACGAGCACGGGGTGAACAGGCCCTCCGCGCGCTCGTCGTCGGTCAGTACGTCGTCCCGGTGGTCGGGGACACCTGCGCGCACTCGTACGATGCACTCGCCGCAGATGCCCTGGCCGCACGAGTAGGGGGCGTCGAATCCGTTCGCCAGCAGGACATCGAGGACACTCTGGTCCCCGGGTACGGGGTACTCCGCTCCCGTCGAGGAGATACGGACCGCGAAGCCGTCCGCGTCTCCCCCGTCGGACCCGGCGGCGGTCGGTGAGGCGCTGAAGCGCTCCTTGTGCAGGGCGGACGCGGGCCAGCCCAGCTCGGCCGCCCGCCCGAGCGCGTAGTCCATGAACCCACCGGGTCCACAGACGTAGACCGCGGTGTCGGCAGCGGGCTCCCCCACGTCGCGCCGCAGATCGAGGCGTTGCCCGGGAGCCTCGTCGTCGAAGTGCAGGGTGACGCGCGGGTTGTTCTCCAGCTCGGGGACGAAGGCCGCCTCGGTGCGGCTGCGAGCGCAGTAGTGCAGGTGGTAGTCGGCGCCGGTGGCGTCGAGGCTCTGCGCCATGGAGAGCAGCGGGGTGATACCGATGCCGCCGGCGAGGAGCAGATGACGGCGCGCGGACGTCAGGCCGAATCGGTTCCGGGGCGCGGCGACGCGGAGCGTGTCGCCCTCGGCGAGAGCGTGCATGGCGCGGGAACCGCCGCGCGAGGCGGCCTCGTTGAGCACGGCGATCCGGTACTGCTTGCGGATGCCCGGCGGTCCGCACAGGGAGTACTGCCGGACGGGTCCCGCCTCGCCGACCTGTACGTCGATGTGGGCGCCGGGCTCGTACTCCCACAGTTCGTCGCCGTCGGCCCGGGCGAGGTCGAAGACCGCGATGCGGGGCGTGGTGTCGTGGCGGGCCACGACGACCACGTCCGTCCAGAGGGTGGTCACGTACCGACCGCCGTGGGCGCCGCCGCTCCGTCCAGGGCGTCGTTCTCCGGCTTCGAACTGATGGAGAGGCCGGCTTCCACTCGGCGGACCGGGTCGCCGGGGGCTTCGACGCCGAGCGGGGTGCGGCCGGCCTCGACATCGTCGACCATCGTGCGCAGCATGCGCCGGAGCATGACGACGCCCTTGTCGGACGGGGCCAGGGTCTCCTCGGAGTGCTGGGTGATGTCACCCTGCGAGCGCTGGGCCTCGTAGTCGCCGGGGAAGCGCTGCTTCTCCTCCTCGGTCAGCTCCCAGCCGTTCTTGCCGTTCTGCTTGATGCCGAACATGAAGCCGTTGACCCGCTCCGGGCCGGCCGCGCGGATCGAGAAGACCAGGCGGTGGTGCGTGTCGTCGACGGGGACCATCCAGAGCAGCATGTCGTTGCGGCCGTCGGGAGTGGACTTCACGAAGTCGGGCAGGGCGAGGATGTTCGGCAGGATGCACTGGGCCGACCACTCCATGTCGACGAGCGCGCCGTCGGGGCCCTTGGTGTCCTGGTAGCGCCAGACGTACGCCACGCCGTGCTCGGTGCGGTGGTAGGAGGTGCGCTCGCCGGCGGTGCGGTGGTCGTAGTAGCTCTCGGGGAAGCCGGTCGTGCCGGTGCCCGCGAACTGGTACCCGCTGTGGTTGGAGTGCAGCCAGGCGGCGTGCACGGGGTCCACGGCGTTCTCGAATATCTGGAGCCAGTTGAAGTCCTGATCCAGACCGACGACCTCGGCGCCGGGCACCGCCCAGCTCGTGTAGTAGGACTCGCCCTCCCCGAGGGGTTCCAGGCTGTCGAAGCGCGGCAGCGGGGGCTTCTCCTCGGGCGGGCCCATGTAGACGAAGACCAGGCCGTACCGCTCCTCCACCGGATACCACGGCTGACGTGCGAGATTGCGGCGCTTGCCGCCGCCGGGCTCGCACGCCTGGTCCAGACAGTGGCCCTGCACGTCGAACTTCCAGCCGTGGTAGCAGCAGCGGATGCCGTCCTCCTCGATACGGCCGAAGAAGAGGCTGCTGCCGCGGTGCGAGCACCGTTCGAAGACGACGCCGGGGCGGCCCTCGCCGTCCCGGAAGACGATCAGGTCCTCGCCCAGGACCCGGGTGCGGTGCGGAAGGTCGCTGGTCAGTGCGGTGGAGCTGGCGACCGGCTGCCAGTAGCGGCGCAGCGCCTCGCCCATCGGCGTGCCGGGGCCGACCTCGGTCAGCCGGGCGTCGTGCGAGGAGGGCTTGCGGCCATAGCCGGTTCCCGTGTCGGCAGCGGTCACGGTCGTGTCGGTCATCCTGAACCATCTCCTCGGCGTTGAGGCAGCGGGACGCGTGTACGAAGGCCATGGGAGGGGCCGAACAGCTTGCGGCGAGCCTGCGGTCGAGGCTTCTTCGCGCTGTCGCCCGGTGCGGCCGCACGAGCGTGCGACGGCTCTTCCTCCACGGCTCGGGCAAGCGCGGCGAGCAGTGCGGCCAACATGGCGTTTCTGCCGTTGTACGGCTCTGATGAAAAACTGTCAATGCCTCTGACCTCGTTTGATGAATTACTTGCAGACCTCTGTCGGATCGTCGAACGCCCTGTTACGTTGCCCCTGCGCCGAGGCGACGAGCCGCACAGGGACGTCCTGCCGCCTCGCGATCACCTATCGAGAACGCGCCGCGCGAGTGACCGCCTTCCCCGCGCTTCCTCCGATCCCCGCAGCCGCGCGTTCGCTCCATCGCCGAAGGAGACGATGATGTCTGGACCTTCCGTATGAGTGGCCGGCACGGCGCCGAGTACGACTACGTCGTCATCGGCGCGGGTACGGCCGGCTGCGTCGTCGCCGCCCGCCTGTCCGCCGACTCCGGCACCCGGGTGCTGCTGATCGAGGCCGGCCCGCCGGCCGACCGGGACCTGCTGGTCCGGCTGCCGCTCGGCGTCGGCCTGCTGTCCGGCCGCACGGACATCAGCTGGGGATACGAGTCGGAGCCCGAGCCGGGCCTGAACGGCAGGCGCATCCCCGTCCCGCGCGGCCGGCTGGTCGGCGGCACCGGTTCGATCAACGGCTCGACCCATGTCCGCGCCCATCGCCTCGACTACGACGACTGGGTCAAGTCCGGTGCGACCGGCTGGGGCTGGGACGACCTGCTGCCCTACTTCCGCCGCACGGAGAGCAGTTGGCGCGGGGACACCGAACACCACGGCGGGTACGGACCCGTCACCGTGTCGACCAACGTCCACAGGACCGTCTTCGGACGGCGACTCGACAGCGCCGCCCGCTCGTTGGGCATCGAGTTCCCCGACGACACCCAGAGCGGCGACCCCACCGGCGCCGGCCAGATGGAGAACTCGATCCGGCGCGGCCGACGGCACAGCACCGCCGCCGCGTATCTGCGCCCCGCGCTGCGCAGTCGGCCGAACCTCACCCTGCTCACCGGGGTACTGGTGGACAGGCTCGTGCTGGAGGACGGCCGGGCCACCGGCGTACGGGTCCTCAAGGGCGGGCGAGAGAGGACGATCCGGGTGGCCCGCGAGGTCGTGGTCTGCGCGGGCGTCTACAACTCGCCGCAGCTGCTGATGCGTTCGGGCATCGGCCCGGCGGACCACCTGCGCGAGTTCGGCATCGACACGGTGACGGATCTTCCCGGCGTCGGCGCCAACCTTCAGGAGCATCCGGCGGCGCCCGTGCTGTTCGACGTCAAGGATCCGGTGACCTTCCACGAGCATCTGCGGGCCGACCGTGCGGCGGTGGGCGCGCTCCGCTGGTACTTCACCGGGAACGGCCCGCTCGCGCAGATGCCGGAGTTCCTCTCCGCGTACATCCGCACCCGGCCCGACCTGGACCGGCCCGACGGGTTCCTCGGCATCCTGGGTGGCGGCTTCGGCGCCCGCCCGTGGTTCCCGGGCATCCGTCCGCTGAAGGACCGCCAGTGCGTGGCCCTCAACGCCGTCGCGACCCCGCGCAGCCGCGGCGAGGTACGGCTCGCATCCGCCGATCCGGCCGCCGCGCCGCGCATCACGTTCAACCTGCTCACCGAGCCGGAGGACGTCGCAGCACTGCGCGAGACCGTGCGCACCACGCTGGCCATCCTGCGCAGCCCCGAGGTCGCCCCGATGATCAAGGCGGAACTCGCCCCGGGCCCCGACGTACGCACCGACCAGGAATTCGAGCGCTATCTGCGGGACACCGGCTACTCCGCCAACCACTCCAGCGGCACCTGCGCCATCGGCGCCTCGGAGACCGCCGTCGTCGACCCCGACCTGCGCGTTCGCGGAGTCGAGGGACTGCGCGTGGTGGACGCCTCGGTCCTGCCGAGCGTGCCCGGCGCCAACGTCAACGCCACCGTCATCGCCGTCGCCGAGAAGGCGTCGGACCTGATCCGCGGGGTCCCGGTCGCCACCCGTGCCACCGCCGCCGCCCCGCTGCGAGAGAGGACCACGGGATGAGAGAGCCCCTGACCCACGCCATCGCGTACGGGGCGGCCCAGGCCGCGCTGGAGGCGGCCCGCGCCGAGGGCGCGCGGGTCTGCGCGGTCGTCGTCAACCGCGCCGGGATCGCCAAGGTGCTGCTCGCCGACGACGGCGTGGGCCCCGTCGGCATCGAGACCGCCCGCCGCAAGGCCTACACCGCCGCCGTCACCGGCATGCCGACCGCCCTGTTCGCCGACTTCGCCGCGTCACCGGCGATGGCCGTGGCCCCGGTGCACCTGGTCGACGCCCAGTTGCTCCCCGTACCCGGCGGGGTGCCGATCACCGTCGACGACGGCGAGGTCATCGGAGGCATCGGCGTCGGCGGGGCGGACGGCGCGACCGACGACCGCCTCGCGGTGGAGGCGCTCAAGAGCATCGCGGAGCTGCTGGCCTAGGCCGGCCACACGGAACACCATCAGACGGAGGAGCAGCACATGATCGAGAACACCCTGGTCGTCGAGGGCGTGGCCCACGACTACAACTTCCTGCCCGAGAACTGCGTCAACCCGGTCTTCGGTCGCGCGATCGGCGAGCACATGTACCAACTGCACGCGAAGTGGGGCGGGCCCGAGTACGCCGTCGAGAAGTCGCTCTACCTGGAGCACGGCGCGGGCGCCGAGGAGATCGGCCGGTCGATCCTCGCCGAGAGCCAGTCGGACGTCATCGTCTACCACGAGACGCCGATCTACGGACACTTCCGCGACGGCGGCTCCGCGCTCTCCTCGGGCCTGCGGATGCGCGAGCTGTGGCCGGACCGGGTCCTGGTCTACGGCGCGGTCTCCCCGCTGCGGCCCGGCGCCGTGGACCGGGTCGACGAACTGGTCGACGAGCACCGGGTGAACGCCCTCAAGCTGTACCCGATCGACCTGGTCGAGGGCCGGGTCACCTCCCTGGACATGAGCGACCCCGAGGTCTGCTACCCGGTGTTCGAGCGGGCCAGGGAACGCGGCATCAAGGTGATCGGGATCCACAAGGCGCTCCCGGTCGGCCCCGGCCCGGCCCACGCCCTGCGCATCGACGACATCGAGGGCGCCGCGGCGGCGTTCCCCGACCTGACCTTCGAGGTGGTGCACGGCGGCCTCGCGTTCGTCGAGGAGACCGCGATGCTGATGGAGTGCGCCCACAACGTGGTGGTCAACCTGGAGGTGACCTCGGCCCTGGCCCGCACCGCGCCGCGCCGCTTCGCCGAGGCCATGGGTGCCTTCCTCGCCGTACCCGGCGGAGCGAAGCGCGTCATCTGGGGCACCGGGGTCATCGCGGTCCACCCGCGCCCGATCATCGAGGCGTTCTGGAACTTCGAGACGCCGCAGGACCTGATCGAGGAACGCGGTGTCGAGCCGCTGACCCTGGAGGCGAAGAAGGACATCCTGGGCCGCAACTTCCTGCGGCTGCACGGCATCGACGAGGACAAGCTGCGGGCCACGATCGCCGGCGACGAGTTCGACACCGACGAGCTGGCCCCGGCCTGGGGCGGCCGGATCCAGCCCGAGTCCGCGGCGGTGGCGTGATGAGCGGCGACGTCACCGAGGACCGGGTCCGCGAGGTGCTCAACACCATCGTCGACCCGTGCAGCATCACCGCCGGTGTCCCGGCCGGTATGGACGACATGGGGCTGATCAGCGACATCCGGATCAGCGACGACGGGACGGGCGGCCGACGGATCGGCGTGAAGTTCGGGCTCACCGACGCGACGTGCATGCTGCTGGGCGCCTTTTCCAACGAGGCGCACGAGCGGCTCGGCGCACTGCCCGGGGTCACCGGTGTCGAGGTCACGCTCGACACCGAGATGGAGTGGACACCGGACATGCTCGCGCCGCACTACCGGCAGCGGCTCGCCGAGCACCGGGCCGAGCGGCGCGCGCGGCTCCTGCCCTTGACCGCGGTGACCTCGGCGAGGCGGTCCGGTGACCACTGACACCGCGCAGGTGCGGGCGCACAACGCCGACGTCATGGGCCGGTTCATGGAGGGGCTCAGCCGGGCGCCGCGGCCTCCCGAGCAGATCGAGGCGACTCCGGTCCGGGTGGTGCGCGACATCGAGTTCGACCCCGGGACCGGACTCCGGATGGATCTGTACCTGCCGCTCTCCGCACGGGCCCCCGCACCAGTGATCGTGTGGCTCGCGGGCGGCGGCTGGCGTCACCAACGGCGAGGCTACGGGCCGAGGCTGACCCGGCTGTTCGCCGAACGCGGTTACGCCATGGCGGACATCGAGTACCGGTCCTCCGAGGTCTCCCCCTGGCCCGCCCAGCTGGACGACGTCACGGCCGCGCTGCGTCATCTACGCGGCATCGCGGACCACCACGGTCTGGACCCGGCCTCGATCGGCCTGTGGGGCAGCTCGGCCGGCGGCCACCTCGCACTGCTCGCCGCTCTCACGGCCGACGCGTCGAGCGGCGTACGAGCCGTCGTGGCGGGCTACCCCCCGACAGACCTGCTGTCCCTGAACGAGGACGCCCTGCCGGGCGGGGTGCTGGGCGTGGACGCCACGGATCCGGCCTGGGGTCTGCTGGGCGGACGCCCGGCGGACCGGCCCGAGACCGCCGCCGAGGCCAGCCCGGCCCTGCGGGTCCACTCCGGGGCGCCGCCCGTGCTCCTGCTGCACGGCGACGCGGACCTGCTCATCGGCCCGCGGCAGAGCCGTCGGCTGCACGACGCCCTGGTGGCGGCGGGCGCCGAGTCCCATCTGCTGCTGGTCCACGGCGCCGACCACGGCTTCCTCAACACGGGAGGCTGGGAGCTGCGTCCCATGACGGCCACCGTGTCGTCCTCGCATGCCCCGGGCGACGACCGCTCGGTGCTGCTGACCCCCTCCCTCATCGAGCGCTTCTTCGACCGCAATCTGAGAACGGATCCCTGGAATGCGTGACATCCCACCGCGCTACGACGACATCGGCCTCGTCCTCTCCCGATTCGCCCTGGCCACCGTCTTCGTCTCCGGGGGCCGCCATGTGTGGCGGCACCCGGAGGGGCCCGCGCAGGGAGCGGGGAGCTTCCTGAAGCGGTGCCGAAGCGCAGTGCCCGTGCTGGACCGGTTCACCGACCCCCAGCTGGTCCGCGCCAACGCGGCCGTCCATGTCGTCGCGGGCGCCGGCCTGGCGGCCGGGCTCGCCCCCGCCGTCTGCGCGACGGCGCTGGCCGGCACGCTGGTGCCCACAACGCTGGCGGCCTTCCCCTTCTGGACCCAGCCCGAGGGGCCGCAACGCGTCCGCCAGCAGGGCGACTTCCTGAAGAACCTCGCCCTCGCCGGAGGCCTGCTGGCAGTCGCCCTCGACCGCGGACGACGGTCTCGCCGCACCTTCGGGTAAGCGGTCGTCAGCGTGTCCGGACACCCCTCGTCGCTCGTCGCCGCCATCGGTGTCGCGATACCGAAGCCGGCGCGGACGTGGCGCTGCCGCTCACCCAGCGGGCGCTGACCGGCGGGCAGCCCACACCCGTTGGCGGGTCCGGCAAGGAAGGCCGAGGGACTTGTTCTTCCGCCTGCCGAAATGCGTATGGAGCGCGCTGGTTCCGATCCGTTCGAATCCCCCACAACCGTTCTCGGCACAAGGCACGGGCGGGCCCTGCGCTGTACGCGCATGCCGGCCGACCTCCCAAGCCGGCCGTCACAAAGGAGTGATCATGTCTGCTGGTTCGACCCCGCTGATTTTCGTGCACGGCTACTGGCACGGGTCCTGGTGCTGGAGTGAGGTCATCGCCCGTGTGGCGGCCACGGGCCGCCCCGCGGTCGCGGTGGACATGGCGGGTCACGGGCTTCGTGCCGGGCGACCGCAGTGCCTCACCAGACGCCCGTTCGACGCCGAGGCCCTGGCCACGGAGATGTCGCCGGTGGCGGGAGTGGACCTCGACCATGCAGGCGACCTGCTCGTCTCCCAGATCAAGGAGGTCGGTCGCGGGGGCCCGGTCACGGTGGTCGCGCACAGCATGGGTGGCACGGTGCTGAATCGGGCAGCGCAACTGGCGCCCGAGCTGATGGCCCACGCGGTGTATCTGACTGCTTTCATGCCGGCCTCGGACGTACCGGCCCTCGCCTGTGTGCAGATGCCGGAGAACGCGGGCGAGCTGGTCGCACCGTCCGTCCGGGCCGATCCCGCCGCGATCGGGGCACTGCGCCTCGACCTCGCCTCCGACGACCTCGCCTATCGGCGGCAGCTGCGGGAGGCGTTCTACGGCGACGTCGACCCGGCCGTCGCAGACGCCGCCCTCGCGCTGCTCACTCCCGACGCCCCGGCCGGTATCGCGCTGCAAGCCACGACGCTGACCCGCGACGGCTGGGGCTCGGTGCCCCGCACCTATGTCACATGCGCTCGGGACATGGCCGTTCGCCCGGCCCTGCAGCAGAAGTTCATCCGCGACGCGGACGCCGCCTTCCCGGACAACCCGACCTCCGTGGTGGCGCTCGACTCCTCGCATTCGCCGTTCCTGTCGATGCCTGGTCCGGTGGCCGACATCGTCGCGAAGCTGGGCTGACCACCCTGGTCGCGCATGCGGCCGTTCGGCATCGACCGGGTCCACGGCCTTCGCAACTCCCACACTGAAGCTTGAAACTTCAACAAGTAGCTGCTTACATGGTGGCAGTCGCGAGTTCAATTTTGAACTATCGACCTCCTACTCATCTGCTCGACAGGATCGGAGATCCGAGCACCATGACTGCCACCACACCTGTCCGCAGGACCGTCGCCGCCACCCTCGCGGCCGCCGCCCTCACCGCCGCCGTCGCCATCCCCTCAGCCGCAGCGACGCCGTCGGCCGACGGCGGACGCCAGGCCGGCCGTCCCGCCGCTTCCAGCCATGACGAGAGCGCCCGCCTCGCGTACCAGAAGTCCGTCGCCGTCGCGGTCCTCAAGGGCCTGTTCGAGCGCGGAGACACCGAGGTCGTCGACCGCTACGTGCTCCCGGACTACATCCAGCACAACCCGACGCTCCCCAACGGCACCGAGGCGTTCAAGAATCTCGGCGTCGCCATCCACCAGCAGTTCCCGGACGCCAAGGTCAACGTCAAGCGGGTCATCTCCGAGGGCGACCTGGTGATCGTGCACTCGCACGTCCAGGTGACGCCACAGGACCGCGGCAGCGCCCAGTTCGACATCTACCGTTTCCGGGGCGGGAAGATCGCCGAGCACTGGGACACCATCCAGGACGTGCCCGCGACCACGGCCAACGGCAACGACATGTTCTCCATGATCAGTCGGCCCTCGACCCAGCAGTTGGGGCCACGGTGGCTCACCGCGTACAACAAGAAGCTGGTGACCGCGTTCTTCGACCGGCTCATGGTGCGCAAGGACCTGTCCGCCATCGACACGTACGACTCTCCCGACTACATCCAGCACAACCCGATCACCCCCGACGGCCCCGCCGGTCTGAAGGCCACGCTGGGGGCCTACTTCGAGCAGTTCCCGCAGTCGACGGTCGTTCCCAAGCGGATCGTCGCCGAGGGAGACCTGGTAGCCGTCCACAGCAACTTCATCAGCGCGCCCGGCGAGCGCGGCCAGGCGGTCGTCGACCTCTTCCGCGTACAGAACGGGAAGATCGTCGAGCACTGGGACGTGATGCAGGACGTGCCGGCGACATCGGCGAACGACAACACGATGTTCTGAGCCGCAGCCTCCCGATCGGTGACAAGGCCCACCACGGCGAGAGCATGGCGTGGGCACGATGGAGCCGCGAAAGCACGGAGCCGGCCACCGCAACACGGTCGGGGCGGCGTCAGAGCGAGGTGGCCGGCCCGACCGTGGGAGTGCTTGCGTCACGACCGGCCGGTGCCCCAGCGGATGGGGCCCCAAGAGCAGGCAGGACCACGGAATCGATGTACGAGGCAAGGAAGGCCTGGCTCGGCGGCTGCTCAATGAGCAGGCCGTGGGAAATGAGCGCACCGAGCATCACATGTACCGCGTAGGGCAACGCGGGATTGCCGGGACGGATCTCCCCTCGCTCCACGGCACGCTCGAGCAGACACCGGATGGTCGCCGTCTCGATCGCCGCTCGCTTTTCTCGCAGCACTTGGCGCAGATCCGGGTGGTGCTGGAGTGCGATCGCCACACCTCGCAACAGGTCGGAGTTCCGCTGGAGCGGGTGACTCCCTGGCGCGGTCACCAGGGCATGCAGGTCACCCCGTAGTGAGCCGGTGTCGATCGCGTCGATGTGGAACGGCGTGCCGCTCCGGAGAGCCTGCACCACCAGTTCGGCCTTGCCACCCCAGTGGCGGTAGAGCGTGGCCTTGCTGAACCTGGTACGCGCGGCTACGGCTTCCACGGTGAGAGCGTCGTAGCCGACCTCCCTGAGCAGGCTGAGCACGGCCTCGTACAACTCGGCCTCACGTGCGGGCGAAATCCGACCGCGGCCCTTCGCGGCGATCTCAGTCATGCGGGGTCCCCTGATCGGCGACGCGGACCCCCGTCCGCGACAGCAGCGCTCCTGAGGCGGTCATGAACGCGTTGATGTGGTCGTTGGTGAATTTGGGCGAGGGAAGGAAGGCGTTCCCCTTGTGGTCGAACATCACCGCGTTGTGTCCTTCCAGGTCCGGGGAGACGAACAGCGGCGCCATCCGTTCGGCATAGGTCTCCGCGGATGGCATGAACAGCCCGACGAGCGATTCGGAGAGGCGGTACCGCAGGCTGTTCTCACCCCCCATGAGGTTGCTGCGGATGCTGCTCTTGACCAGACCCGGGTTGAGTCCGTAGGCGTTGAGGTGCGGGTAGTGCTCGGCAGCGTCGTGGACGAGCATTTCGTTGCCCGCGATGGTGTTCATGTGCGTGCTCATGGCGCCGTAGGTTTTTTCGGCGTTGAGGTCGTGCACATTTCCCGTCTGGCCGTGCCCGGGGGCGCCCATGACGAAGACCCGGGGCTTCATCGTGGCTGTCGGGCGTTGCTGCCCGAGCCGTTCGCCGATGCCATGGAGGATGACGAATCGGCTCAGGTAACTGACGGCCATGTCCTTCTCGAGTCCTTCGGCGGTCTCCTGCCGCTTCGGGGCCGCGAGGATGCCGGTGGTGAAGACCACCAGGTCGAGCGTTTCCGCCGGCAGCTCGTCGGCGACACGCCGGGCTTCGCTCATGAGGCTCAGATCGGCGCGCAGGAAGTCGATGCCTTTGACACCTCCGTCACGAAAGGTCTGGCCGACGACCAGGACCTGTGCGCCACGCGATGCCATGTAGCGGCTCAGTGCGCGCCCGATGCCGCCCGTGCCGCCGACGACCGAGACGTGCAGTCCGTCGAGGTCGAGGCCGGCCGGGTCCGGGCGATGCCAGACCACACTCTTGTCTCTTTTCATGACGCTCTCGCTTCCTGCTGTTCGCCGGCCACGCCGCGATCTGTCACGCGCTGCTCCACAGATCGTATGTCTCACCAACTATCTTCGCAACAAATGATCTGTGGCCTGGGTACAGTACGTGCATGCAGGAAAAGGGACTCAGCAGCTCAGCAGCGCCGGTTGCCGGTGCCCACGGCTCAGATGAGACAGGGGTCTCGCTGCTCGCCCTGACTCGCGCCTATCTGGGCACGGTCGACCCGATCCTCTCCGGTCTCCCGCACGGAGCCCGCGGCTATCACACCCTCGGCGCGGTCATCCGCGGCGACCATCCCAGCCAGCTGGCCCTGGCCACCTGGCTGGGCATCGATCGCAGCGTCATGACCTACCTGCTCGACGATCTCGTCGCCGCAGGCCTGGTCGAACGTCGGCAGAACCCTGCCGACCGACGCCAGCGCAAGATCGTCGCCACGGCCCTCGGCGCACAGAGCTGGACCGAGCTTCAGAGCAAGGTGCTTCAAGCCGAGGCCGAGCTGCTCGGTGCGCTCGACGATCAGGAGCGCGACGCCGTGCGCGACCTGCTCAACCGGGCCGTGGCCGGACTTCCCAACGGCGGTGGCACCTGGGCGGTCGAGTGTTGAGGGAAGGCGCAGGGCCCCCGCCGAACGCTCTCTGAACCGCTCTCAGTACCCTCGGTCGATCCATTCGTCGAGATGGGGGGCCTCGGCGCCGACGGTGGTCGACTCGCCGTGGCCGGTGCGGACCACGGTCTCCGGGGACAGCACCAACAGTCGGTCCCGGATGGATCGGACGATCGTCGGGAAGTGGGAGTACGACCGTCCCGTGGCCCCCGGTCCGCCGGCGAACAAGGTGTCGCCGGTGAACACGGTGCCCAGTGCCGGGGCGTGCAGCGAGATCGCCCCCGGTGTGTGGCCAGGGGTGTGAAGCACCGTCAGTTCGATGTCGGCCACGGTGATCCGGCGCATGTCGGAGAGGTAGCCGTCGGGGTTCCGGTCCGGGTGGGTGTGCTTCCACAACAGCCGGTCGTCGACATGGATGAAAATCGGCGCACCGGTCGTTTCGGCGACGGCGGGCGCGGCAGCTATGTGGTCGTCGTGGCCGTGTGTGCACACGATGGCCCTGAGCCGCCGGTCGCCGACGGCGGCCACGATGGCGTCGGCGTCATGAGCGGCGTCGATGACGATCACCTCTTCGTCGTCGCCCACGATCCAGACGTTGTTGTCGACGTCCCAGGTGCCACCGTCCAGGCTGAAGGTGCCGGACGTGACCAGGTGCTCGACGCGGGCGGCCGTCACAGCATGACCACGGAGCGCAGCACGTCGCCCTTGTGCATCCGGGCGAAGGCGTCCTCGACCCCGTCCAGCGCGATCGTCTCGCTGACGAACGCGTCGAGGTCCAGGCGGCCCTGGAGGTGGAGGTCGATGAGCATGGGGAAGTCACGGGAGGGCAGGCAGTCGCCGTACCAGGAGGACTTCAGCGAGCCACCGCGCCCGAAGACGTCGATCAGCGGAAGCTCCAGCTTCATCTCGGGTGTCGGCACCCCGACCAGCACCACCGTGCCCGCGAGGTCACGGGCGTAGAACGCCTGCTTGTACGTCTCCGGCCGGCCGACCGCCTCGATGACGACGTCGGCGCCGTGGCCGCCGGTCAGCTCACGGATCGCCTCGACGGCGTCGGCCTCCTTGGAGTTGACCGTGTGGGTCGCGCCCAGCGTGCGGGCGGTGGCCAGCTTCCGGTCGTCGATGTCGACGGCGATGATCCTCGCGGCGCCCGCCAGATTGGCCCCGACGACCGCCGCGTCACCCACGCCCCCACAGCCGATGACGGCGACCGTGTCACCACGCCCCACGTCGCCGGTGTTGATCGCGGCCCCGATACCGGCCATCACGCCACACCCCAGCAGCCCGGCGACAGCGGCCGAGGCGGCCGGGTCGACCTTGGTGCACTGCCCGGCCGCGACGAGGGTCTTCTCGGCGAAGGCACCGATACCCAGGGCCGGGGACAGCTCGGTGCCGTCGGTGAGCGTCATCTTCTGCTTGGCGTTGTGCGTGTTGAAGCAGTACCAGGGCCGCCCACGCAGACAGGCACGACAATTCCCGCACACGGCACGCCAGTTGAGGACCACGAAGTCACCGGGGGCCACGTCCGTGACCCCCTCCCCCACCGACTCCACTACGCCCGCCGCCTCATGCCCGAGCAGGAACGGGAAGTCCTCGCTGATGCCGCCCTCGCGGTAGTGGAGATCCGTGTGGCAGACCCCGCACGCCTGGATCCGCACCACCGCCTCGCCCGGACCCGGGTCGGGGATCACGATCGTCTCGATGCCGACCGGCTCGCCCTTGGCCCGCGCGACAACACCTCGTACCTGCTGGGACATTGCTGGGTTCCCTCCTGATCAGACGGTCTGGACGCGCAGGGGCAGGGACGCCCACGAGCGCAGGGTGTTGTTGGGGTGGCGGTGGGGTGTGCCGGCGAGTTCGAGCCGTTCGACACGGCGGGCCAGGGCGGTGAGCAGTGCCTCGGCCTCCAGGCGGGCCACGTGCTGGCCGATGCACTGGTGGAGGCCCATGCCGAAGCCGACATGGCCGGAGGGGTCACGGGTGAGGTCGAAGCGGTCGGGGTCGTGCCAGCGCTCGGGGTCGCGGTTGGCCGCGCCGAGGAACATGAGGATCTTCGTGTCCTTGGGGACGACCGTGCCGGCGATGGTGACGTCGGTGGTCGCGGTACGGAAGAAGGTCTGCACCGGCGACAGCCAGCGCACCGCCTCGTCGAACACGGCCCGCACCGACTCCGGCCGCTCCCGCAGCCGTTGCCACTCCTCGGGGTGGGTGGCGAGGGCGTACAGACAGGCCGCCAGACCGTGCACGGTGGTGTCGACACCGGCGGTGAGCAGCGAACGCACCACCAACGGCGCCTGCTCGTACGTCAGATCGCCACGGTCGGCGGCGGCCCAGATGGCGGCCCCGAAGCCGTCCTCGGTCAGCGCCTCCCGTGCGCACTGGGCGTTCACCCAGGCGGACAGCTCGCCCACCCGGTGGGCGTCCGCCGCGACGAGGTCATTGCGCGGACCGAAAGCGTTGAAGGCCATGTTTCCGTAGGGCAGCAGGTTGTCCCGTCCATCGGGGCCGAGGCCCACCGCGTCCGGGAAGGCCCGCAACGGGAACGCCTCGGCGAGCGCGGTGAACCCGTCGAACTCGGTTCCGTCGGCCAGGACCTGGTCGACGAGTTCCTCGGCGGTAGCGGCCCAGGTCGTCCGCAGTCGGCGCAGCGCGGGTGGGGCGAGGATCTCGCGCAGCACCCGGCGCGGGGCGTCGTGCAGGGGCGGGTCGGCCTCCAGCAGCAGGCTCGGCGGACGCCATGGCTTCTCGTGCCGGAAGTTGGCCAGGCCCACGCCCGAGCCGGATTCGAAGTGCTGCCAGTCCACGAGGGCGGCGTGCACCTGCTCGTAGCGGGCCAGTGCGTGGACGTCGTAGCGCGAGAGGTACACGACCGGACCGGCCTCGCGCAGGGCCTGGTGCAGCGGTTCGGGGTCGAGGAGTGCTTCGTGGGCGAACGGGTCGGCGTCACTGACGGGCGGCACGACGGCACGCTCCAGTGCCTCGGTCATGGCGGCTCCTTGGAGAAGGGGTGAGGAGAGGTGGGAGGCCGGTCTCAGAGGTCCAGGACGAGACGGTCACCGCAGGAGCGGGACACGCAGGGGAACATGCAGTCGTTCGCCACACGTTCGTGGTCGGCCAGCACCGAGTCCCGGTGGTCCGGCTGTCCCTCCAGCACCGGCGTCAGGCACGTTCCGCAGGTGCCCTGCTCGCAGGAGGACAGCACGTCCGCTCCGGCGCGGCGCACAGCCTCCAGCACCGAGACGTCCGGGGTGACGATGACGGTTCGTCCGGTGCGGCGCAGTTCGACCTCGAAGGCCGTGTCCCGCACCGGCGCGGTCTGCGCGGCGGCGGTGAAGCGTTCGGTACGCAGGGCGTACGGCGGCCAGGCGGCGCAGGCCGTTTCCACGGCGGCGAGCAGCGGGGCAGGGCCGCAGCAGTACACCGTGGTGCCGGGTCGGGGCGTGCCCAGCCAGGCCGCCAGGTCCAGCAGGCCGAGTTCGTCCTGCGGGACGACGTGTATCCGATCGCCGTAGGTGGCCGTCAGCTCGGATTGGAAGGCCATGGACGACCGCGTACGCCCGCCGTACAGCAACTGCCAGTCCACGCCGAGGAGTTCGGCCTGGCGGACCATGGGCAGGATCGGGGTGATGCCGATGCCGCCCGCGATGAAGAGGTACTTCTCCGACGGTGCGAGGGGGAAGTGGTTGCGCGGGCCGCCGACCCCCACCCGGTCCCCCGGGCGCAGCCGGTCGTGCACATGAGCGGATCCGCCCCGGCCCGCGGGCTCCCGGAGCACGGCGATCCGGTAGGTGCGCGGGTCCCATCGGTCCCCGCACAGGGAGTACTGCCGGACAGTCCCGTCCGGCAGTACCAGGTCGATGTGGGAGCCGGGCGTCCAGTCCGGCAGCCGGGTGCCGTCCGGGTGGGCGAGGGTGAGTGACACGACTCCCTCGGCGATGTCCTCCTTCGCGGAGACCGTCAGAGTCGCCGCGTTCCTCGGCGTCGACCGTCCTGCGCCGACGCCTGATCCGGCGTCCGCAACCACGCTGGTTCCGACCACGTTGTCGCCTCCCGTCGTTGGGTTGCACGCAGGATGCGCGGCCACGACGGACGCTCGCGACGGCATTCTCAATCAGTGAGAGACGAGCTTCCGCTGCTCGTCATACGGCCGTTGCACTGCCGTCACGTGAGTCACCCGGATCCCGGCGCTGTCGCGAGGCGTCCGGGGCTCCCAGCGCACGGGAGATCCCGCGAGCCGCGGTCCGCACCACCGGCGCGACAGACGTGGCCCCGGCCTCGTTGGGGACGATCACCGACAGCGCGGCCACCACCTCACCGCGCGCATCGCGCACCGGCGCGGCGATCCCCAGGGCGTCCGGGTGCACATAGCCGGGGCAGTACGCGTATCCCTGCCGGCGAACCTCGGCCAAGACGGCCCGCAGCTGCGTGGCGGTGGCGGGAGTGTTCGGGGTGTAGCAGCGCAGAGGTGCGTCGAGTAGCCGTCGGCGCAGGTCGGCTGGGCCATGGGCGAGGAGAACCAGGCCGCTCGACGAGGCATGCAACGGAAGGCGGCCCGCGATGCGGGTGTAATTGACGACCGCGCCCGGTGCCGTCAGCCGCTCCAGGAACAACACCTCGTCGCCGTCCAGCACACCGAGCTGGACGTGGTGGCCGACAACGTCGTGGACGCCCTCCATGAACGGCATGGCCGCGTCGCGCAGCGACAGGGTGGGCGAGGCCCGGGTGGCCAGCTCCCACATGCGCATACCGATCCGGACCCGGCGGTCGGCCTCCCGGGTCAGGAACCCGTACGAGACCAGCTCGGCCACCAGCCGCGACGCGGTCGCCACGTGCAGCCCCGTACGGCGGGAGATCTCCGAGACGGTCAGGGCCTGCTCCTCCGGCGTGAACGCCTCGAAGATCCGTACGACCCTCGCCAGGACCGACTCGCCGTTCTGTGTCCTCACCTCGCCATCATCGGATGCCTTCCGGGTACGTCAAGCCCACGGTTCGTCCTGCCGAAACGGCCGCGTTCGACTCGGTGGCGGGCCAGAAACCCGACGACGTCCAAGGAGTTCCGGCCCACCACCGGATGGTCTACGGCTCGATCGACAGGGCAGCCAGGGACCGGATCGTGGAGTCTTCGACCAACGAAGCGTCCCAGACGGTGGTCAGCCTGGTGATCCTGGGCGTCCGGACGTCGGGATGAATGTAGTCACCGACCCGGTCGAGCTGCAGGGCGGTGACCCCGTTGGGCACGGCAACGTTGTCGGTGACCCACTCGTAGCCACCGCCCTGGTCGCTGCCGACGACGTGGAGCACTTCGGAGCCCGGCCCGTAGGGGAGCCTGGACAGCGCCCGGGTCAGATAGCGGCCGATCGCCGGTCGTCCGACGATGGTCGTCCGCGTGGTCATGTCCTCGAAGAGGGCGTCGTCCGAGAACAGTGCCGTGGCGCTGTCGACGTCACCGGCTGCCAGAGCCGAGCCCAGCCGGCGGGCGAACGTCCTGATGACCGGGCCGGCGCTCTCCCGCACGATCTCCGTGCCGAGGCTTCGGGGGTTCTGGGTGTTCGGAGGGCGGTTCGCCAGGGCCTTGTCGTTGCGTCGCCCGTCCCAGTAGTCGACCACCCGGACGATCTTGCCGTGCTCAAGGGTGAAGGAGGAGATGATGCGGACTTCGTTGCCGAACAGCTCCGGGGTGTTACGGAAGAAGACGATGGCGCTGGTGGCGTCACCGATGACGCGCAGCGGGTACGACTTCCCGCCGGTTTTCGACCACCCCTCCAGCGTCGGGCCCATGACCTGGTCACGGAACGCGTCACGGGTGGGGAACACGCCGCCGATGTGGAGCGGCGAGTCGAAGTAGGCCATCTGCCCCGGGTTGAAGAAGTCGATGAAGGCATCGATGTCATACCGGGACTTGGCGGTGTAGTAGGCGTGGAACAGCGCCGCTGCCTCTCTTGAGGCGTGGCTGGTCTCCAGCACGTCAGGAAGGACCTCCGGGTGAGGAGACCTTCCGGACCGTGCCGGTTGCGACAGCCCGGGCGACGCCGACGCCAGTCCGGGGGCCGCGGCCAGCGGTACAGCGGCCGCCGCCGCACCGAGCAGAGTCCGCCGGTTCAACGATTCCATGTCCTTCTCCGGTTCACTCGGGAAACCAAGTCGAGTGACCTCGCCCGAGTGCTGCGCCATACGCGTCCACCCGGCCGGCGAGACCACGTATGTAGCCTCGCCAGCCGGAGTGGATCACGCCATGACGGAATCCGCTGGATCCATGCACCTTTCGGGACGGCGCGGATCAGGACGTGGCACCGGCACCCGCAGACGGGACGCCGTCGCGGACACGCGTGCGATAAGCCCGCGGTGACTCGCCGTACCGCTGCTTGAAGGCACGCGAGAAGTAGAACTGGTTTCGGAGGCCGACCCGGGATGCGATCTCGCCGATCTGGAGGTCGGTGAACCGCAGCAGTCGCGACGCCTCAAGCATGACCCGGTCCGTGATCAGCGTCTTCGTCGGGCGGCCGGTGCTGCTGGACAGCGCATGGGCCAGCAGCGGCGCCGGCACGCCCAACGCCTCCGCGTAGTGGTCGACGTCGTGGTGGTGTGCGAAGTCCCGCTCCAGCAGTGCCACGAAGCGGCGGTGCAGCCGCACGTCACCGCCTTCGCTCATCACCCCGTCGGCGCGGGCATCCTCGTAGTAGCGCTGGGCCAGCAACAGCAGCGTGAGCAGCAGGTGCCGCTGGACCTCCACGCTCGACGCGTCCTGCGGGCGCTGTGCTTCGGCCGTCAGGACGTCGACCAACAGGTCCATCCGCGGCGCGTCCTCGACCGGCACGCTCACCGACTGCGTCCCGTAGCGCCCGACGAGCCACACCGGGTTCACCTGCGCTGTGGGCCCCTCGTACAGCAGGTCGTCGCCGAAGCTGATGATCGCGCCGTCGATGTCGTTCATGTCGTCGTACCGGTACACCTGGCCACGGCCGACGAGCGTCAGCGTCGAGGAGCCCACCTCCAGCGGCGTCCCGTCAACAACCTGACGACCGGCGCCGGACCGGATCCAGTACAGGGTGTGGAAGTCCTGTCGCTGCTCCAGCCGACAGCCGGTCTCGTCGTCGGGCACCCCCGATCGGATCCTCACCACATCGAGGGAGGGCCCACCCTCCGGAAGGCTGCGCACCGGCAGGTCACGAGGGTTGCCCGACCGCCGGGGGAACCGCACCGGCTTCCACCTCGCCGCCTGCGGCACATCCCCGTCCCCCGAACCCGGCATCGCGAGGGCGCCGTTCGGGCCGACCGGGTCCAACTCCTGCGAATCCATGGACACATCATCCCGGGCCCGGGACCGTCGCTCACGGATCCTTCACATGCCCGCGTGCGCCGCCCCTGCCGTATCCGGGCCTACGGCTGCTCCCGCCCGGAAGGCCTGCCCGCTGCCGGCGGGTCGCTCCCGTCCGGCAGGGCCCGTACGGCTTGGGCGATGTCCACGCGGAGGTCGTCGAGGCCGTAGTCGGGGCCGAGAACCATGCGCCGCAGTTGGGGCATGGCGATGCTCCAGCCGGCCAGGGCGAGGGTGAAGAACACGCGCGTGCTTGCGTCGCCGCCCTGACCACCGGATGCCGCGGCATCGATCTTGTCCTGGTAGTGGCGGGTGCGGGCCTCTTCCGCCGGGACGGGCTGCTCACCGATCCCCAGGGCCTCCCACATCACCAGACGCAGGGCCTCGGGGTGGGCGCGGTGGTAGTCGAAGAGGCGCTCGGCATAGCCGGGCAGGTCGTCGCTGGGCGGTACGGCCTCGGCGAGGTCCGCGAGTGCGCGTTCGAGGACGACGGCGAAGAGCTTGTTCTTGTCGCCGAAGTAGTCGTAGATCGCGCGCTTGTTGGCCTTGGCCAGGGCGGCGACACGGGCGCCCTTTCGGCGCTCCTCGCCCTCGCCGCGTATCTGGTCAGCCGCCGCGGGCGACGCAGCGGCCGGAAGGCCCGACTCCAGCCTGTCGGCGCATCGCGATGAACACCGGAGGGTGACGCCGATTCCTGGGCGAAGGCGTTCGCCGAGGACGGCGTGTTCCACGACCCGGTCGGCACATCGCCCCTCACGGACCGCGCCGTCTTCCAGACCCAGCTCGCCAGCCACGGAGCCGACCGCTCCCGGCAGCGCAGTACGGTCGCGGTCCATGGCGGTACGCCGCGGGCCGGCGCCGGCGCGGACGGGCACCGACCGCCCGGCTGCGCGCCGGGCGACGGCCCCTCACGCGCCGAGGTCGGCACCGACTTCGGAGCCGGAGCCCAAGCATGCGGTCCCGTCGGCCACGGGAGGGCTCGCTTCGCCGGGTCCGGCGGTCATGCGGCGACTCGCTTCGCCGAGGCCGTCGGCGAGTGCCCGCACCTGGTCGGGCGTGAGCACATCGATGAGCAGTTCCCTGACCATGTCCACATGGCCGGGCGCCGCCCGTTCCAGCAGAGCCATGCCCTCGTCGGTGAGTACGGCGTAGACCGCGCGCTCGTCACTCGGACAGGTCCGACGGCGCACCAGCCCGGCCTTCTCCATCTGCCCGATCTGGTAGGTCAGCCCGCTCTTGGAGTTGACCAGGGCGGAGGCCAGTTCGGCCATCCGCAGTTCCCGGTCCGGGGCCCCGCTGAGCCGGGCGAGGATCTCGTACTGCAGGCCGGACAGGCCGAAATCGCGCTTGAGCCGCTGCTCGAGCCGTCGGTACAGCAGCGCGTGCGCGGTGGTGAAGGCCGTCCAGGCACGCTTCTCCTCCTCATTCAGCCATCGCGTATGGCCCACGTCACACCCCTCCAGGTTGTTCAAATTGGAACTCCATCCTATCGTCAATAGCAAGCGTTCAAATTTGAATCAACTGACGCCACGGGAGACGCCATGACCACCAGCACCGCCGCCACCGTCCGCACCCGGGTCCGTGTACCGCTGAGCTTCTCGGACGGTTACCACGTGACCGCCGAGGTGATCACGTTCAACGGCCTGGCCGACGGCGCCGAGCACATCGCCCTGGTCCTGGGAGACCCGAGCGCCGCTGCCGCCCCGCTGGTGCGTCTGCACTCCGAATGCCTCACCGGTGACGTCTTCGGCTCCGCCCGCTGCGACTGCGGACCTCAGCTGCGCGAGGCCACCGAGCGCATCGCCGCCACCGGAGGCGTCCTGCTCTACCTCCGCCAGGAAGGCCGCGGCATCGGCCTGTACAACAAGCTCGACGCCTACGCCCTGCAGGACCAGGGCCTGGACACCTACGAGGCGAACCTGGCCCTCGGCCTGCCCGAGGACGCCCGCGACTACACGGCCGCCGCCCAGATGCTCACCGCCCTCGGCATCACCGAGCTGAACCTGCTCACCAACAACCCCGACAAGGCGCATCAGCTCCGCGACCTCGGCCTCTCGGTCGCCCGGACCGTCCCCACGGGTGTGCACACCACACCCAGCAATCTGCGCTACCTGCGTGCCAAGGTCCAGCACACCCACCACACCATCGCCCTCGCGCCGGTGCCGAGCCTGGTCGGCTGACCCTCGCAAACGGGCCGTCGGGGACCTGGTCCACAGCCGCTGCCTCGCCGGCTCCCCACCCGAAGCGCTGACAGCGCGACCACCCACCGGCCGAGAAAGGCATCAGCATGAAAGCCGTCGTCGTCACCGATTTCGGAGCCCGGCCCGAGCTCGTCGACCTGCCCACTCCCGAGCCCGGCGTCGGCGAGATCCTGGTCCGCGTCCACGCCGCCGGAGTGAACCCCTTCGACTGGAAGGTCACGGACGGCGCCCTCAGGGACTCCGTGGCGCACTCCTTCCCCCTGGTCATGGGCTCGGACGCGGCGGGCGTGGTCGAGAGGACGGGGACGGGCGTCACCCGCTTCCGCCCCGGGCACCGTGTCTACGGACAGTTCATGCGCCTGATCCACGGCCAGGGCTCCTACGCCGAGTACACCCTCGCCGAGCAGGACAGCGACATCGCCCTCATCCCCGACGGCCTCTCCTTCACGCTCGCCGCCGCCCTTCCCACCGCGAGCGTGACCGCCTACCAGGCCGTCCAGGCCGCGCGACTCGCCGCCGGACACACCCTTCTGATCAACGGCGCCGGCGGCGGCGTGGGCCAGTCGGCCATCCAGTTCGCCGCCCGGGCCGGGGCCCACGTCCTGGCCACCGGAACCGCTGATCTGGCCGACCACCTGCGCGATCTCGGCGCCGACACCGTCATCGACTTCACCCTGGCACCCACCCATGAGCAAGTGGCCGCCGCGTACCCCGAGGGCATCAACGCCGTCGTCGACCTCGTCACCCCGGCCGGCGGCGACATCAGCCCGATGGCCGGTCTGCTCCGCGCCGGCTCCACCCTGGTCAGCACCAACTACGCCACCGATCCGGACACCCTGGCCGCCCGCGACATCCTCGGCGTCAACCTCGGCAACCGCCCCACCGCCGAGACGCTGACGACACTCGCCGAACTCGCCGCCTCCGGCGAGCTGCGCGTCCGTATCGACGCGGAGGTCGCGCTCGCCGACGCCCCCGCCGCCATCGCCGAGGCACGTGCCGGCCATGCCACCGGAAAGACCGTCATCGTCCCCTGACGTGCAAGAACACATCACCGCACCCGGCCTTCCCATGGCCGACCCGACACCCTACGGAGCAGACATGAACCGAACAGCGCAGGTCGTGCGCTTCGACCAGTACGGCGATCGTGACGAGCTGTACGTCACCGATGTCCCGATGCCCGAGGCAGGGCCCGGGGAAGTCGTCGTCGAGGTCCGTGCCGCCGGCATCAACCCCTTCGACGCGATGATCCGCTCCGGGGTCATCCGGGATCTGTTCCCGGTGGACTTCCCGTCCGGCCAGGGCAGCGACCTCGCCGGAGTCGTCACGGCCGTCGGTGCCGGGACCGACGGGTTGGCCGTCGGCGACGAGGTGCTGGGCTGGTCGCCGAGTGGCGCCGCACAGGCGACGCATGTGGCTGTCCCGGCAATCCACTTGGTGGCCAAACCGCCTCAGGTGAGCTGGGAGGTGGCGGGCTCCCTGCACATGGCCGGCGCCACGGCCTACGCCGCACTGCGCGCAGTCGCTCCCCAGCCCGGGGAGACGGTCGCTGTGTCCGCCGCCGCGGGCGGGGTCGGTTCGTTCCTCGTGCAGATGCTCACCGGCCGGGGCGTGCGCGTGCTCGGCATCGCCTCGTCGGCCAATTCCTGGTGGCTACAGAAGCACGGCGTCGTCCCGGTGCCGTACGGGGACGGCCTTCTCGAGCGGCTTGAGCAGGCGGCGGGACCGGGCGGAATCGACGCGTTCATCGACCTCTACGGGCCGGAGTACCTCGACCTCGCCGTCGATCTCGGCATCAAGCCGGACCGCATCCAGACGACCGTCGCCATGGAACGTGCGGCGCAGCTCGGCGCCAGGACCGACGGCCGCCACAACGCGACCGCACGCGAGATCCTGGTGGAACTGGTCGGCCTGGTCGCCTCGGGTGCCGTCGAGCCTCCGGTCGCCGCGACGTACCCGCTCGACCGCGTGGCCGACGCCTTCGCGGAGCTGGAGCAGGGACACACCCACGGCAAGATCGTCCTGATCCCCTGACCGAGGCCACGGGCGAACGCGCGGGTGCAGTCGCCCCCTCCGTCACGTCCACGCTTCCTTTCCCTTTGTATCTCCCTTCCTCATACCTCTACGGAGAAACGCACATGACCGACCGTGCCGACCAGACCATCGACGCCCTGCGCGGCGGACACGACTATCTGACGGCCGTGGTGCACGGCCTCGCCTCCGCCGACCTCTCCCGGCCCTCCGGGGCGTCGGGGTGGGACGTGTCCCAGGTGCTCAGCCATCTGGGCAGTGGCGCCGAGATAAGCCTGGCAGTCCTGGAGGGCGCGCTGAACGCCACCGGCACACCCGACGAGAACTTCAACAAATCCGTGTGGGCGCGCTGGGACGACCTGTCACCCGTCGAGCGGGCCGAAGGCTTCGTGACGGCCAACGAGGCGCTGGTCAGCCGCTATGAGGGCCTCGACGCACAGACGCGCGAGGAACTGAAGGTCGACCTCGGTTTCCTGCCCGTGGCGGCCGATGTCGCCACGGTGGCCGGCATACGGCTCACCGAGTTCGCCCACCACACCTGGGACGTGGAGGTCGCCTTCGATCACAAGGCGCCCCTGCTCCCCGAGGTGACCGGACTGCTCCTCGACCAGGCCGGCCCGTTCCTGAACTTCCTCGGCAAGGCCGACGCCCTGGCCGCCCGCCCGGTCCGCATAGCCGTCCGCACCACCGCGCCCGAGCGCGCCTTCGGGCTGGAGGTGGGGAACGCGATCGCGCTCACCGACGAGCCGGAGCGGCCCGACGCCGTCCTGACCGCACCGGCCGAGTGGTGGCTGCGCCTCACCACCGGCCGCCACGCGCCCGAGCACACTCCGAGCGAGGTGTCTCTGACGAGCGCCTCCCTCACCCTCGACGACCTGCGACGGATCTTCCCCGGTTTCTAGCCGGCGGCTTGCCTCGGAGATCGCACATCGCACCGTGCCGAAGACAACACCTCGGCACGGTGCGGTGGTTCACCCGGTCAGGTCAGCGGGCGTTGAAGCGGTACGCCCCCGCCCGAGCCCGGTAGACCTTGTAGGCGGCGCCTCCGGAGGTGTCGTCGCGCACGAAGGCGACGCCTCGGGGAGCGGTGACGGACTTGCCCTGGGTGGGAACCCAGATCTCGGCCTCGGTGTTGTACGGGACGGTGACCGCCAAGTCGATTCTGCCGTCCGGGCGGCGGCGCCACTCCGAGGACACCTTGCCGCGCACGGTGTCGATCGACGCGCTGACGTGGCCGAGGGTCGCGGGCGACAGGTCGGTGTCCTGCGTGTCCTTCGGGACCAGGCTGTTGACCGCGGCCGCGGGGATGTACGGGCGGATGCGCAGTGATTCGTAGGCCGTTGAGGTCGGTCTGATGCCGGCCAGGCTCTGGTAGAACCAGGTGGCCACGTTGGAGCGGTAGTGGTGGTTGACCGAGAGCCGGTCGGTCCACTGTTCCCACAGCGAGGTGGCGCCCTTGGCGATCTGGTAGACGTAGCCGGGCAGGCCGGTCTGGGTGACGGCCTTGAGGGCGATGTCCGTGTAGCCGTACTCGCTGAGGATGTTGAACTCGTAGCGCGAGCCGTACATGTCGTTCTGGATGTGCTGGTCGGCCGCCGCGATCCGGTCGGCGAGGAGCTTCGCGAGGGCCTTCTTGTTCTCGTCGACCGTCTTCGCGCCAGCCAGGTAGCGGGGGTCGCCGGGGCTCAGGTCCGAGCCGGGGACCAGGTCGAAGGCGATGGCCAGGGTGTTCTCGCTGGAGATGCTGCCCTGGGTGAAGTGGCCCTGTACGGCGTCCCAGTAGTTGGCGATGAACGCCTTGCGCAGGGTGTGCGCCAACTGCGCGTAGTGGGCGGCGCGTTCGGTGTGGCCGAGTCTCCGTCCCACCTCGTCCATGTAGTCGCAGAAGTGGATGTAGAAGGCGAGGCTGATGACGGCGTTGCTGCCGGGGGCCTCGGCGCCGGAGTACGCACCGAGCGAGGCTTCGAACTTGTAGTCGTTCTCGGCGGTGAACAGCGTCTCGTAGTACGTCAGGAGCGTGTCCTGGTGGTCGTACAGCTCGGCGAACAGGCTGCTGTTGCCGTAGTACGTGTACAGCTCCCTGGGCATCACGAAGTACGCCGAGTCCCAGGCGGGCACCGCCTTCCACGTGGCGTTCCAGCCGGGGGTGTGGTCGTAGCCGTAGCCGCCCTTGGCGATGGGGACGAACATGGGCAGCTGGCCGGTGGAGATCTGGGTGTCGGGGAAGTGGCGCAGGTAGTTGGTGAAGACGGCGTTGACGTCCCAGGTGAGGGATTCGGACTCGGAGCTGGCCATGGCGTCGCCGGTCCAGCCGTTCTTCTCCCGTGACGGCGTGTCTGTGGGCTTCTGGACGAGGTTGTTCTGCTCGGACCACTCCAGGTTGCGCTGGAGGCGGTTGAGCAGGGCGTTGTCCGTGGTGATGGTTCCGGTACGGGCGAAGCCGGTGCGGGCGACGCCGACGGTCAGTACGTCCGCGTCCCGCATCAGGTCGGGGGCTCGTCCGAGGACCGCCTCCAGGTTGCCGACCTCCAGGCAGCGGAAGCCGAAGTGGCTGAACTGCTGCTCCCAGGTCTGCGCCGACCGCCTGCCGACCGTGTAGTAGTGCGTCTGGAGGTTGGCGTCGTGCTGGAAGTTCTCCTCCTCGACGGAGAGCGGAGAGCCGGCCGTGCCGTCGCCGCTGGTCCGGTTGCCGCCCCGGACGCGCAGGGTGAGGCCCTCCTTGTCGGAGCGCACACCGGTGAGCTGGAGGCGGACCAAGCCCGTCAGGATCTGGCCATAGTCCAGGATCCAGCTCCCCGAGCCGGGGGCCGTTTCGGTGATCGAGACCGGGCGCAGCGTCTGGCTGACCAGCACCGGCTCCGCCTCGTGGGCCCGCAGGACGGCCGGCTCGAAGCCCTCGGGGACCGTCGTGGCCGGCAGCGCGCCGTGATACTTCGGCGAGGGGCCGGCGCAACTGCCCGGCGGGATCAGGTCGGTCGCCGGACGCCACTCACGCCCGGCGCGGTAGCCGACCGAGCGCCAGTCGCCCAGCTGGTCGGCCCGGCGGGCGTCGTACTTCTCGCCCGAGTACACGGAGTCGAACGTCGTGGGCCCGTCCGTGCCGAGCCAGTCCTTGTCCGTGACGAGGGTGGTGGCGGAGCCGTCGGTGTACGTCACGACGAGCTTCGCGCGCAGGCGGGGCTGGCCCGAGTAGGGGGCGAGCTGCCAGTACCACTCCTGGGGCGTGGTCACGCCGTACCAGCCGCGCCCCAGTTCGGCGGCGACGACGTTCTCCCGGCCGGCCCGGAGCAGCTCGGTGACGTCGAAGGTGTCGTACAGGACCGTGCGGTCGTAGGTGCTCTGGTCGGTGAGCAGCCGGGGCACGTTGGTCCGGTTCCGGGCTGCCGGCCTGCCGTCGACGGTGATCGGGTCGCCGTTGACGGTGAAGGTGACGTTGCCGGCGGCGCTCAGGTGCAGGCGGGCCTTGGCGATACGGCGTCCGCGCGGCAGGGAGAACTCGCGGCGCAGTACCGGGGCCGGGTTGGCGATCGGCAGCACGCTGTTCCTGGCGGGGATGAAGGGGTTCTTGGGCGGGAAGGTCAGGCCCGCGAGGGTGCCGATGCCGGCCTCGAAGGGGTTGGCTCCCGTGGTGAGGTCGACGGAGAAGTCGGGGGCACCGGTGCCGGTCACCTCGACGCTGCGCACGGTGGCGGAGGTGGCGCCGAAGCCGAAGCTTCCGTGGCGGCGGATCTGGTCTCCGGTGAGCGTGCGGCTGTCGATCTCGATGCCGTTGACCGTGGTGGTCACCGTGAGGCCGCGGACCTCTATCCGGACGGTGTGGTCACGGGTGGCCCAGGTGTCCTTGGTCAGGCCGGTCGAGGCGGGGAGGGTGACCGTGCCGACCGGGACGCTGCGGGTGCCCGCGGTGGTGGGGTTGGTCTCGCTCTGCGGGTCGTAGTGGTCGACGCCCCAGTTCGGCTCGGAGGTGCCGTCGTCCACCCAGGTGTTTCCGGCGTAGTGGCTGGTCCTCATCACCAGCTGCATGTCGTCGCCGGACTGCCGGACGGTCCAGTTGAGGCCCTCGCCCCAGGTCTTGCCGATGGGTTCGGCACGCAGCAGCAGCGACAGCCCGGCGGCGGTGTCCGTGCCGCCGCGGAAGACGACGGTCGCGGTCAGGTCCTGCCAGTCGTGGTCCTGCGCGACGCGTCCCCCGATCCAGCGGGCGCCCGACCAGTCCTTCTCGCCCTTCAGCAGGCCGGTCTCCCACACCGCGGGCTCGCTCCAGGCACCGGGGGTGCCCTGTTCGTCCCAGGTCCGCACCTGCCAGAAGTACGACTGTTCGGACCGCAGCGCGCCACCCCCGTAGGTCGCTGCGATGCTGCTGGCGCTCGCCACCTTGCCACTGCGCCAGACGTCCGCCTTGCCGGGCCGAGTGCCGACCTGGACCTCGTACGCCGTCTGCCTGGCCACGGGAGGCACCCAGCTGAACGTCGGCGCGGTCTCCGTGCCGAGGGGCTCGACCCGCGAGTTGACCTGGAGCTTCGCAGGAGCGGGGCCGTGCCCCCCGAAGGCCGGCCCGCTCGCCGCCATGGCGGTCGGCGCGACGGCGAGCGGGAGGGAGGCCCCGGCTGCCGCCGCCGTCATGATGCCGATCATGTGTCGGCGGCTCAACGCACTTCTGTGTTCCTCGGCCACGGCTGAGATTCCTTTCGCCAGGGGTGTCCCTCCCCCGAAAACGCCTGGTCGCTTGCGGCTGCGCGTGGGGCGGCCATGAGCGATCAGACGATCTGAAACGTTTCAATACCTTCCAAGTGGAAAGCTTACGAATAACCTGCGCAGAAGCGCAATGGTCTCGTCGAGGACGACGCGCACCCGCCTGACGAGGTCATGCTGCGGTGTCGTCGAAGATCACGACCTCGCGGGTGAGGAGGAAGAAGCACAGTGCGGGCTGGAGGAGCACGCCGTGCTTCTCCGCGTGACCGGCCAAGGCCTGCTGATGGGCGCGGAAGCCCGTCAGGGCATCCGCCTCGTCGAACCACAAGGCGGAGTAGGCCTCGTACGCGGGCTGCTCCGACGCGCTTCCGAAGTACGCGGACATGCCGTCCCCGGGGAGGGCCGTGTTCCACTCGTGGCCGCGCAGGTACCGGGCGGGCCCGGACGGGTCGTCGAGCACGTCCTCGTACGCCCGTCGCAGGCCCTTCTGGAAGGCTTCCGGGGCGAGCCCGTCGGCGGCCTTCAGAAAGTGGAGGACCTTCACCGTGCCGTCCCCGGGTCGGGGCGCCTCGGCCTCGCCCTCCTCCTCGACGAGCAGGCTGAGCGCGGCCGGCTGGTCGCTGAAGTTGGCTGCGTCGGGGCCGACGACATCGCGCGCGTACGGGTCCGCGAAGGTCCGCCCCATGGACGCGAGATCGTCGAAGTACAGCTCGGTCACGGAGTCCCTGGGCAGTGTCAGCTGGTAGCCCACGTCCCCGATCGCGCCGTAGGCGCCGTCGAGGACGTGGTTCTGGACGTACCTGCGCACGGTCAGCCTGTTGGCGAGAGCTATCCCGCCGTGCACCTTCTCGATGTACCCGGCGTACTCGGTGCGGGTCATACCGGGACGTCGCCTGACGGCGGCCACCAACTTGATCATTTCCAGACTCCTGATGTGGGTGTACGGGTCGAGACCGCCTGGTCAGGGTGGGAGGGTGCCCTTCAGGGCCTCGGCGAGCAGGGAGCGGAGGGCTCCAGGGGTGACCGGTCGCGGGTTGGCGTAGGGCCGGGCCTCCGCCTGGGTGACGACCTCGTCCAAGTCGCGCTCGGCGAGGCCGAGTTCGGCGAGGGAGCGGGGAGCGCCGAGTTCGGCGGACGCTCGCGCGAGGTGCATCGGTACGTCGTCCGTGGCCAGCGCACGACGCAAGACCTGCTCGGCAGCAGGCACAGCGGGCAGGTTGAAGGCGGCGACGTACGGGAGCAGGACCGTGTGGGTGGCGGCGTGGGGCAGGTCGAAGGTGCCGCCGAGGATGTGGCAGAGCTTGTGGTGCAGCGACATGGTGGTGGCCGCCAGGCACGCCCCGCACAGCCATGCTCCGCGCAGCGCGTCGGTGCGGGCCCCCATGTCGCCGGGGTCGGCGGCGATGGCCGGCAGAGCTGCGGCCAGCGAGCGCACGCCTTCCTCGGCCATCAGGGACACGATCGGCGAGGCGTCGGGTGCGTACAGCGCTTCCACGGCGTGCGCGATGGCGTTGAATCCGCTGGTCACGGACACGTCCACGGGGAGTTGGAGGGTGAGTTGGGGGTCGTAGATCACGCTGCGCGGCAGGACGGACCGGTCGCGGCCGGTGCGTTTGCGACCCTGGTCGGTGAGTCCCCAGACGGGGGTCATCTCGGAGCCGGCATAGGTCGTCGGCACGCTGATCAGGGGCAGGCCCGCGGTCAGGGCGATCGCCTTTCCCAGGCCGACCGCGGAGCCTCCGCCGACGGTCAGGCAGCCGTCCGCGCCGGTGTCGCGTGCGGCTGCGCGGGCCTCGTCCGCGACGGCGACCGGTACGTGTGTCCGGGCCTCGGTGAACAACCCCGCGCACGTCTCACCCAGCAGGGTGGCGGCCTGCTCGGCGAGCGCACGCCGGCCCGGTGCGGCGAGTACCAGGAGCCGCCGCAGCCCCAACCGCTCGGCCTCCTCGGCCAGTTGAAGCAGGCTGCCGACGCCGAAGACCACGCGCATCGGCAGGGCCTCGTAGGTGAAGGTCATCGCGTCGGCTCTGCTTCCGGAGCCAGGACCATGTCGAACTCGGCGTGGATGAAAGGCACGTTAACGCCGAAGCGTTCGGCATCCCTCGTGTCGTGGGACTCGGTGAAGTCGGTGATCAGGCCCCGCTTGACCGCGAAGACCGCGTCCGAGTCGACGTACGGGCTACCGGCGACGAACGCGTGCGTGGTGACCGGCCGGTGGTGCTCGGCGCTCGCGATGAAGTGGACGTGAGCGGGCCGGTAGGGGTGCCTGCCGGTGGCTTCGAGGAGGCGGCCGACGGGGCCGTCGGTGGGGATCGGGTAGTGGGAGGGGACGACGGTCCGGAACCAGTAGCGGCCCTCGACGTCCGTGCGGAACAGGCCGCGCCCGTTTCCCTGCGGCTGTACGTCGGGTTGCTGCACGTCGTAGAAACCGTCCTCCGAGCACTGCCACACGTCGAGTTCGGCGTCCGGCAGCGGTGTGCCGTCGGCGGCGAGGACCCGCCCGGACACCACGCAGGGGCGGCCGGTGCCGAGGAGGTCGATGGAGGCGCCGAGTTCGCGGCGGGGGGACTCGGTCATGTGGAAGGGGCCGAGGACGGTGCTCTCGGTCCCTTCCTCGGACCCGTTCAGGGTCTCGACGAGCATGGAGACGCCGAGGACGTCGGAGAGGAGGACGAACTCCTGCCGGGTGTCGTCGCAGGTCCGGCCGACGGCGGTGAGGAAGCCGATCGCGGCCTCCCACTCCTCCATCGTGGGTTCGATGTCCCGTACGAAGTCGTGGAGGTGACGGGTCAGGCTCTCCACGATCTGCCGAAGCCGTTGGTCCTTGGTCTCCCGGAAGCTCTCCACCACCGCGTCGGTGGCGGTCTCGACGGTGAAGTCCACTGGTGGTCCTAACTGTTAACTGTTCGTGGTGAGGTGGTCGGTGAACCAGTCGCCGGTGAGCGCGTCGCGTTCGGCCGCGTGGTTGTAGAGGGTGTGCTCGCCGTCGGGCCAGATCCGGAGCAGGGAGGTGTCGGGGTCGGCGGCTCGGAGGAACGGCTCCTGGTCCTCGTAGCGGGCGAGGGGGTCGCGGCCGCCGTGCAGCAGGAGCAGCGGGCAGCGGATGCGGTGCTTGTCCGGGTCGAAGCGCAGAGCGTCCATGACCTCGGCCACCCGGCCCAGGTCGTCGGCGCCGGTCACGGCGGCCATCTGCTCACGGGCGGTACGGAATTCCGGGACGGCCGGTACGGCCGGAGCGCCGTTGACGACCACCGCGCCGACGCGCGGGTCGGCGGCGGCCAGGTGGGCGGCGAACAGGCCGCCGAAGCTGATGCCCTGGACGCCGATGGTCCCGTCGAGGCGGGGATGGGCCTCGACCAGGTCGACGAAGCGGGCGAAGCCGTCGGTGACGTGTTCGTCGGCGTACAGCCCGTGCCGCAGCCGCGACTCGCCCTGGCCGGGCCCTTCCGCCAGGAGACAGGCCAGTCCGCGCGCGGTGTACGCGTCGGCGACCGGCAGATACGCCGCTCCCCAGCCGCTGAGCCCGCCCCACACGATCACGGTGGCCCGGGGCGGGCCCGCCGGCAGGCACAGCCAGCCGCCGAGGACGCCGTCGCGGTACGGGATCTCCACACGCTCCACCTCGGGCGCGAGAGCGGCGGTCGCGGCGGTGTGCCGGGCGTACAGCTCCCGTTTCTCCGCGGTGTCGGTCTGGAACGCCATCTGCGCGAACATCAGGGCTGCGGCAGCGAACCGGTGCGCCTGCCGGGCGGTGACGGCGTGACCGTTCCTCTCGGCGAGCCGGGCGCGCTCCAGTTGGGTGTCGGCGAGTATTTCGGCGGCGTCCTGCCAGGAGAGTCCGGCGGCGCTGTCGGCGAGCAGGCGACGGGCGTCGGCCGGGTCCATCCCGCAGTCGGTGAGCCGGGTGAAGGGCATCGCCCGGTGCTGGGCTGCGACCAGCGGTGGCAGCTCCGCCTCTGCTCCAGGTTCTCCGGTCGTCATACGGCCACTCCCGCCGTCGTTCCGGACAGCGCGGCGTCGAGGTCGTCCACGAGCGCGCCCAGGTCCGTACTGTCGGCCGCCGTACCGAACAGCACGAAGTCAGGGCGTGCCAGATACGCGACCGCGTCGAGCCGCCGGAGGTACTCACCGTGCCGTCCGTCGAGGTCGGCGACCGTGTCGAGGGCCACCACGGCGCAGCCCAGGCGCTCCAGCCGGGCGAGCCGCTCCGGCCCGAGAGCAGCGGTGGGATCCTCGGCGGCGACCAGGGTGAAGCCGTAGCCGGTCAGGTCGTCGAGGCGTCCGGTGCGCCCGTCGGGCAGACGGATGCGGCCCTGCGGGGTGAGGGTGCCGATCGGTGCGTCGGTTCCCTGCCGCAGTACTCCGTCGCGCAGTGGCGGGAACGGCGGCGGAGGAGGCACCTTGCCCGCGAAGAAGGCCGCGTCCCGGGCGGCCGCCGCCTCGGCGTCGTGCGTGTTGGCGACCTTCCCGAGGCCGATCGCCGCGTGGGTGAGGGCGGTGACGTGCGGGCGGCGCTCGCTCTCGTAGGTGTCCAGGAGCGCGTCCGGCGACAGGCCGCCGAGTACTTGGTGCAGTTTCCAGGCGAGGTTGGTGGCGTCGCGAATGCCGCTGCACGCGCCCTGGCCGAGGTAGGGGGGCATGGTGTGGGCGGCGTCGCCGGCCAGGAAGACCCTGTCGGTCCGCCATCGGGTGGCGATGCGCGCCTCGAAGCCGTAGACCAGCTGCCGGATGATCCGCACGTCGTCCGGGCCCAGGTCGTGGTACTGGCGGAGCAGACGCCAGGCGGTCTCGGGGGCGGCCATCTCCTCCCGGGTCTCGCCCGGCAGCACAGCGAACTCGAAACGCTGGCGGGTGGCGCCGATGTTGATGGTCATGTGCCCGCGCGCGGGGTCGCAGTACTGGGTGCCGTACGCGAACTCCGGGGGCTGGGGGCGCAGCCACTCCGTGTCGATGTTGAGCCAGGGTTCGTTGAAGCCGAGGTCCTGGCGTTCCACGCCGAGCAGTTCACGTATCCCGCTGCGACTGCCGTCGGCGGCGATCACATGGCGGGCCCGGACCTCGTCGTGCGGGCCGTCCGCGCACACCGCGTCGGCGTTCCAGCCGCGCAGGCGCAGGGTGACGCCGTCGTCGTCCTGGTCGAGGCCGGTGACCGCCCAGCCCTGGCGGACGTCGACCGTCCCGTAGGCGCGCAGCCGCTTGTCGATCGCGTTCTCCACGTCCGGCTGGTACATGGAGATGTGGTCCGGGTATCCCATCGGGCCGTCGGGGTTCGCCGGGATGTCCACCAGGGTCTCGCCCTTGCCGTTGACCCACACGTACTGGCACATCGACGAGTCGTGCAGCGCCTCGTCGACGTCGCCCGCCGCCTGGACGGTCCTGGCCGTCTCGTCGTCGATGTGGGTGAGCCTGGGCAGCCCGTACAGCCCGGGCCAGCGCTCACAGACCACCACCCGGTGACCGAGCCGGCCGAGCAGGGACGCGGCCGCGAGGCCGGTCGGACCGTAGCCGACAACGGCGACGTCGTGGAGCGGAGTCATGGGACACCTCCAGGAACAGCCCCGCGCCGTTGCGAGGGGTGAGGTGGGAGAAGAGGGGCAGGGCGCGGACGGGCACACCCTCATGGATACGTGAGCAGCGGCTCACAGTTAATGTGAGTAGAGATTCACTTATCAGCAACATGGACGTCAAGAGCCCGGTCGATAAAATGCGCGAGTGACCGAGTCCACCGCCGCCAGGCCCGCCGCCCTCCAGGAACGCAGCCGCCGTTCGCAGCAGGGCATCCTCGATGCCGGGTACGCGCTGCTCGAGGAGGGCGGGGTGGACGCGCTGACCGTGGCCGCCGTCGCCGAGCGGGCCGGCATGGCGGTCGGCAGCATCTACCGCCGGTTCGGCGACAAGGAAGGACTCCTGCTGGCCATCCAGCACGCCTTCACCGAGAGCCTCCAGGCCGAGATCGTGGAGCGCATGTCCGTGGAGCGGTTGCGCATCCTGCGCGATCCGGCCGTGGCGATCGCGGAGGCGGTCGGCGCGATCAGTGACGCCTTCCAGTCGCACGAGGCCCTGCTGCGCGTCTTCCTGCTGCTCGGCACCCGGCACGAAGAGGTGCGGAAACAGGGCTCGCGCGTCAGCGTCGAGGGCAACCACCGCTTCGCCGAGGCGCTGCGCCACGCACCGATCACACATCGGGACCCCGAGGCCGCGCTGGACTTCGCCTTCCGCCTGATCTACGCCACCATCGCGCACCGCGTCACCCACGGCGAGTTCCTGGAGTCGGACCGCCCGCTGCCCTGGAACGAACTGCGCAGTCACCTCCAGACCGCGGTCGTCTCCTACCTCCTCAGCACCCCGGAAGGCCGCTGACCCTCGGCTCGCCGCCGCACACGAGTGCCTGCACGGGGCTTGACGGGCCATCCCGCATCTGTGAACTTATGCTCATCACCGACGTGAGCACCCATTCACATTTTACTTCCTCGCTGCCAACGTTCTCGTGACGACGGTCGAGCCCCTCCCCCGCCTCCGGAACCCCGTCGTGGCACGAGCGACTCAAGGGAGAGTTGTTGATGCATGCGACCGTGCCCCTGCCCACCTCCGACGTCGACCTGTTCGCCGACGACGTGCTTCGGGACCCGTATCCCGCGCTGCGCCGACTGCGAGAAGCCGGCCCTGCGGTCCGGCTGACGGCCTACGACGCCTGGATCCTTCCGCGCTACGAGCACGTCCGCTCCGCTCTGGCCGATCACGAACGCTTCTCGTCGGCGCACGGCGTCGGCTACGAGGACCGGTTCAACGCCCAGATGAAGGGAACCGTGCTGGCCAGCGATCCGCCGGACCACACCCGGCTGCGGGCGCTGCTCTCCGACAAACTCGCCCCCAGGGCCCTGGCGAAGCTCCGCAACCGGATCACCACCCTCGCGGACGACCTGGTCGCGGATCTCGTGGCCAAGGGCGGTTTCGACGCCGTCCCGGAGCTTGCCGCGGTGTTCCCGGTGACGGTGGTCGCCGACCTGGTCGGGCTGACCGAGGAGGCACGGGGACCGCTGCTGTCGTTCGCCGACGCGGCGTTCAACACCTTCGGCCCGTTCAACGCACGCGCGGCGGCCTCCATCCCCACGGTGGGCCAGATGTTCGAGTACCTCAACACCGTGATGGTGCCGGAGAACCTCGACCCGGACGGCTGGGCCGCCGCCATCCACCAGGCCGCGGACCGGGGTGAGATCGAGGCCGCCTCCGTCGTCCCGCTGCTGTCCGCCTACGTCATCGCCAGCATGGACACCACGATCAACGCCCTCGGCAGCACCATCCTGCTCTTCGCCCTGCATCCGCAGGCCTACCAGGAGGTGCGGTCGGAGCCGGGACTGATCGGCCCGGCGTTCGAGGAGTCACTGCGCCTGGAGTCCCCCGCACAGGGCTTCTTCCGGCGCACCAGCCGGGCGGTGGACATCGAGGGCATCACCATCCCCGCCGACACCAGGGTCCTGCTGTCCTTCGCCTCGGCCAACCGGGACGAGCGCAAGTGGGAGCGGCCTCAGGAGTTCCTGGTCCGGCGAAATCCGGTCGATCACGTCGCCCTCGGCTACGGCGTCCATGGCTGTGCCGGACAGGGCCTGGCCCGACTGGAGGCGCACGCCGTGCTCGGCGCACTGGTGCGGCGTGTGTCGTCGATCGAACTGGCCGGCGAGCCGGTCCGCAAGCTCAACAACGTGATCCGGGGCCTGGCCTCACTCCCCGTCACGGTACGCGCGGAAGGACAGTGAGATGCCCCGGATCCTGGTCGACTTCGACCGCTGCGAGGGCCACGGACTGTGTGAGCAGACCGCGCCCGAGGTGTTCCGGCTCGATGACGAAGGGGTGTTGCACCTCACCGGTGATGAAGTGGCGCCGAGCGAGGAGAGCGCCGTCTCGGCCGCTGTGCGGGTGTGCCCGGTCGCGGCACTGAAGGTCCAACTGTGAAGCGGGTCGTCGTGGTCGGCGGATCCATCGCCGCACTCACGGCGGTGCAGAGCCTGCGAGTCGAAGGCTTCGACGGCCGCGTGACCGTCCTGTCCGAGGAACCTCACCCGCCCTACTCGCGCGTTCCGCTGTCCAAGGGCGTCCTCGCCGGCCGGGAACCCGCGGAATCCGCTCTGCTTCCCCCGCCGGGCGACGACATCGAGTTCCGTACCGGGGCGCGGGCCGTTCGGCTGGACCCCCGCGGCCGTCTGGTGGTCCTGGCCGACGGCACAGAGGTGCCGTACGACGGGCTGGTCGTCGCCACCGGCGCCCGGGCCCGCCGCCTCACCGGTGACAGCGACCTCGTGGTGCGCACCCTGGACGACGCCGGGGCTCTCGCCTCCCGGCTGGCCACCGCGCGCAGCACGATCGTGCTGGGCGGCGGCTTCCTCGGCATGGAGGTCGCCACGACCTGCCGCGCCCTCGGCCTGGAGACCACCGTCGTCGACCTCGCGCCGCCGCTGCGCAGGCTGCTCGGGCCGTGGCTGGCCGAACTCGCCGTCACGGCCGCCCGTGATCACGGCATACGGGTCCTCGTCGCGCCGGACGGCGTCGCCGTGCTGGACGAACACCGCGTGCGCTGCGGCGATTCGGTCCTGGAAGCCGACGTGATCGTCTGCGCGGTGGGAGACGTGCCCAACACCGACTGGCTGAGGGACTCCGGCCTGCCCCTGAACGCCGGGGGCGGCGTCGCCGCCGACGCATGCTGCCGTGTCGCTCCCGGCGTGGTCGCCGCCGGGGACGTCGTATCGCGGCAGGGGCGTCGCACCCCGCACTGGACCAACGCGGTCGAGCAGGGGCGGGCGGCCGCGCTCGGCCTGTTGCACGGCGAGTCGGCACGCCCGTACCGGCCGGACCCCTATTTCTGGACCGAACAGTCCGGGCTGGACATCAAGATCAGCGGGGAACTGCCACTGACCGGCACTCCCGAAGTCCTCGCCGGCTCGGTGGACGCCCGCAGCGCGCTCCTCGCCTGGCATCACGACAGCGGGACGACCACGGCCGTCGCCGTCAACCACCGGCTCCCCGTCATCAAGCTCAAGCGGCTCGGGGCCGGGGCCCTCTCCGCTTCCCCGGCCCGTACCTGAAGGAGGACAACCATGCCCCTCCCGCACCACGCCCCCTACGATCCGCTCGATCCCGCCCACCACTCCGATCCCGCGCCCCGGCTCGCCGAGGCCCGCGACCGCTGTCCGGTGTCCGAGCCACGCCCCGGGGTGTACTTCCTCGCCCGGCACGACGACGTACGGGACGCCCTCGCGGACCACGGGGCGTACGCGTCCGTCGACAACTTCGCCCTGGAGGGCGGCACGAGGACGGCCGACCTGCCCGCGGTCCCGATCACCATGGCGGACCCGCCCTACCACACGGCGCTGCGCGCCCGTCTGCGGCGCTGGTTCGCTCCGGCCCTGCTCCGCAAGCAGGAACCGCGCGTCCGCGAGATCGTGGCCGGGGTCCTCGATGCGTGGCAGCCCGGCCAGAAGGCCGAGATCTACCACGATCTCGCCCGCCAGGTCCCGACGAGGGTGGTGTACGCCTTCCTCGGTCTGCCGGAGCAGGACTGGGAGCGCCTGCACCAGTGGGCCGACGCCATCGACGACATCCTCCCCGAACTCCGGACCGATATGCCCGAGTTCCTGGCAATCACCGGCTATCTCGGTGAGCAGCTCGCCGCCAGGGCCACCGCCCCACCCACCGGCAAGGACGTTCTGGACGGTCTCGTGCACCCCGCCGACGGCGAGCCGCCGCTCACCCCGGTCGAGACCGTCATTCACGCTTTCCAGCTGATCATCGCCGGCACGGACACCACCGCCAGTCTGATCACCAACCTCCTCCACGAACTGCTCGTGGACCGCAGCCGCTGGGAACGGCTGCTCGACGACCGGTCGCTCATCCCCGCGGCCATCGAGGAGTCGCTGCGCCACGACGCGCCCCTTCAGTACGTGCTGCGCACCGTGTCGCAGGAGCGGGAGATCTCCGGGTGTCCCGTGAAGCCCGGCGACCGCCTCGCCGTCAGCCTCCAGTCGGCCAACTGGGACGAACGGGCCTGGGGCGCCGACGCCGCGGACTACTCACTCGACCGTCCGGCGGGACAGGCCACCACGATGACCTTCGGCTACGGCATCCACACCTGCCTGGGCGCACCGCTGGCCCGGCTGGAGGCCCGCGTGGTCCTGGAGCAGTTGTTGGAGCGCTTCCCTGATCTGCGGCTCGCCCCCGGTTACCACCGCGCGCCGCCTCCAGGCCTCGTCATGGTCCGCCGCCCGGCTCGACTCGACGTCGTGCTCTGAGGCTTGCCGGCCGGCTGTCCCAGTCCGTCCACGCGACGGAGGCGGAGGGCCCGACCGCCCGGGCGAGAGCCGCTCTCCGGCGCGGCGCACGGGTAGGCACCAACTGACCACCCTGCCCGTACGTGGTGGTCGAGGGCGGCTGGTCGCCGGTCGGGCTACGACGCGACTGTCGGTTTCTCCCCCGGCTGCGGCGTCACCGCCGTTGTCGCGCCGACGACGTCACAGCCGTGGGAGTCGTTCATGGCGCCCAGCCACGCGGCCGGCAAGTCACCCAGGACCTGGGCCTGTTCGGCTGGGACGACAACGAGATCGGTCAACCACCATTCTTTCAGGCAGAGTTGCGGCGCGGGGCTTGTGCCTGTCAGCTCCGGCACGACCCGCGCCTCGCGCGGCAAGGCCTGTCCCTCCGCGCCCGGCCGCCGGCCACATCGCCCAGCGCGGGCCGCCCTTTCCGCGAGCCGGCGCACAGGACGACGGCCCGGGATGCGCCGGGGAGGCGATGGGGGCGCCGGGGCCGGTCAGTCGGGCTTGGACGCCCACGCCGTCTCGACCGCGTCCGCGAGCGCCTCCCCCTTCGCGAAGCCGTAGTACGCGGCGAACTGCAACACGATCTCGTCCATCTCCTCCTTGGTGAGGTCGCCGGAGTGGAGCGCGGAGGTGACGTGCGTCTGCAACGGAACGGGTGAATCGTCGAGCGCGACACTGGCGACCGTGATGATCCGGCGTTCCCGGCGCGTCAGCCCGGGCCGCTGCCAGACATGCCCGAACACAAAGCCGAGGATGCCGGCCTGCCGGTACGGCGAGTTCGTCGGCGGCGCGGGCATGAGGTTGACGTCGATGAACTCCTCCACGCCGCGCTTCAACCGCTCGTCCCACACGCCGGGGCCCAGGGTGTCGTTCGTCAACTGCGGCCAGGGCGGGGTCTCCTCACCGCGCTCGCGGTGGATACGGTCCCACTGCCGGGCGACGGCCCCTTCCAGGTGCGAGGCCTTGGGCCAGCCGCAGTACACCGCGAAGTGCAGGACGAACTCCAGCATGGCCTCGAGTTCTATGTCGCCGCCGACGAGTGCCGCGTGGACGTGCTCCTCGATGGGCCGGGGGGAGTCGGCGGCGGCCACGCACGTCAGCGTGACCCAGCGCCGGTCCCGACGGCTCAGTCCGGGACGCGACCACACCTCACCGAACAGGAAGTCACGCGATGCCCGGCCGAACGGGGTGGCCGGCTCGGGTGGTTGGGTGGTGGTCATGACCTCGGCCATCGTCCTTTCCACGCGGCCGTCGTCCCTGAGGTGGTCCATGGGGTGCCTCCTGGTGCCGGGATAAGGATTCGGGAGTGGGCGTCAGGCGCGGATGAAGACGTTCTTGGTCTGGAGGAACTCGTAGAGGCCCTCCTTGCCGCCTTCACGGCCGTAGCCGCTCTGCTTGTAGCCCCCGAACGGGGCGCCCGGCGGCTGGCCCGAGGCGCCGTTGACGAGCACGGTGCCCGACTGGAGCAGGGGCACGATGCGCTGCACCCGTGCCACGTCGCGGGTCTGCACGGCGCTGCCCAGGCCGTAGGGCGTGGAGTTGGCCAGTTCGACCGCCTCGTCCTCGCTGTCGAAGGGGGTGATGGACAGCACCGGCCCGAACACCTCGTGCTGAGCCACCTCGCTGTGCGGGTCCACGTCGGCGAGGACCGTCGGTTCGACGAAGTAGCCGTCACGGTTGTCCGGCGGCAGCTGCGACGGGTCGGTGGCGCGGCCGCCCACGACCACCCGGCTGTCCTTGGCCGCCCGTTCGATCACGCCGAGGATGCGTTCGTGGGCCGCCTTGCCGATGACGGGGCCGAGTGCCGTCCCCTGATCGAAGGGATCCCCGACGCGCAACGCGGCCGCGGCCTCGGCGGTGGAGCCGACCACCCGGTCGTACACGTCGCGGTGTACGAGCATGCGGGTGGTGAGGTTGCAGCCCTGGCCGGAGAGCGTGTAGCAGGACCGGACCGTCTCCGCGACCGCCGCGTCGAGATCGGCGTCGGGGAAGACGATGTTCGCCGTCTTCCCGCCCAGTTCGAGCAGGACCGGCTTGAGCGTGTGGCGTGCCGCGTCGAGGATCTTCTTCGCGGTCGGGATCCCGCCGGTGAAGGAGATCTTCGCGACGTCGGGGTGCCGGACCAGTCGGTCGCCTGCCTCGGGACCCCCTGGCAGGACGTGCAGCACACCCGGTGGCAGCCCGGCCTCCAGGGCGATCTCGGCGAACCGGGCCACGGTGAAGGGAGCGAGTTCGGGGGCCTTGACCACGACACAGTTCCCGGCAGCGAGCGCAGGCGCGATCTTCATACCGACCGACATGATCGGACCGTTCCAGGTCAGGATGGCGCCGATGACCCCGTACGGCTCCGGGACGGTGTAGTCGAGGCCGGGGACCATCCGCGGACTCGGTGGAATCGTCGCGCCCTCGATCTTGTCGGCCCAGCCCGCGTAGTAGCCGAACCAACCCGCGCACAGGTGTGCCAGCGCCGCCGACATGCGGAAGGGGACGCCAAGTTCAAGGGTGTTGAGCCGTGCTAGTTCGGAGACGCGCTCCAGCATCAGCTGTTCCACGCGCTGGAGGATGCGGCGGCGTTCGTCCGGGGACATCGCCCGCCATGCGGGGAAGGCGGCTTTGGCCGCGGCGACGGCGGCGTCGACCTCCTGAGGTCCGCTCAGCAGGACGGTACCGTTCGCGCGGGCGGTCGCGGGGTTGACGTGGTCCATCTGGCCGGCGGACGTCCGGTCGAGCCAGGTTCCGTCGACGAGGGGGCCGGTGGTGCCGAGGTCGTGGGACAGGGCTGGGGAGGAGGTCATGTCGGTTCCGCCTTGGTGTCGTCCGGGTGGGGCGGTGCCAAGCTCTTCGCTGGATGTCTGGATGTGCGGTGACGAGGTGTGGGCCGGTTAGGGCTGCCGAATTCGGCGAAGCCGCTTGGAGAAGGGGTGCTCAGGTCACCGGAGGCTCGGCCAGCGTCGACAGGGTGTGCGCGGCCAGGTCCGCCAGTATCCGGGGTCGTGGGCTCTTGGCCGCATCGGCGACGTCGAGCATGATGCCGACGTCCTTGCGCAGGAGCGGCAGGGCCTTGTGCAGCCCGGTGGTGTCGAAGCCGGACGCGGTCAGGATCGCCGCCGCCCGGCTGCCGCCGCTGCCGTGTGCCAGCACCTGCGCGACCGCCGCTCGGTCCATGCCGAGACCGTCGGCGAAGGAGAAGGTGTCCAGCGACAGGCCGACCTGGGCGGTGAACACGAAGTTGTTGAGCAGCTTGGAGAGTTGGCCGCTGCCCAGGGGGCCGAGGTGGATCACCGGGTCGGCGAAGGTCTCGAACACCGGGCGGCAGCGCTCGACGTCGGACTCCTGTCCGCCGGCCATCACCAGGAGCCTGCGCTGTGCGGCGGCGCCGCCCCCGCCGCTGACCGGGGCGTCCACGACGGCGACCTCGCGCTTGGCCGCCTCGTCGGCGATGTGCCGGCAGGTGTCGGGGTGGATCGTGGAGTGGATGGCCACGACTCCCCCGGGAGCCATGCCCGCCAGGACGCCGTCAGGCCTCAGGAGTACGTCCTCGACGTCGGCGTCGGCGACGACGCACAGGCACACGATGTCGCTCGCGGCCCCCAGCTCGGCCGGTGTGGCGGCCACGGTGGCGGCGGTGTCGGCGAACGCATCCGTGGACACGCGCCGACGTGCCCACAGTGTCAGGGGAAACGACTCCTCCGTGATGCGACGGGCCATCGGCGCACCTTGGCTGCCCAGCCCTATGAAGCCGACCCGTGTCATGGATGTCCCTTCCTCTGAGCGCCGGTTCGGACGCTCCGGCCCGTGCGTGGTGGGAGTGTGCCGGTCACAGCCGCGTCACCCAGCCGCCGTCGACGCTGATCGCCTGACCGTTGATCCATTCGCCGGCCGGGGAGGCGAGCAGGAGCAGCGTGCCGAGGAGGTCTTCCGCGGGCGCGGACTTCTTGCCCGGGATGGAGGCCGCCAGAGCGGCGCGCGCGGGATGGTCCGCCGGCAGGCTGCGCATGCCTGGTTCGTTCTCCACCAGGCCGGGAGCGATGGCGTTGACGTTGATGCCGAGCGGGCCGAGCGAGCGGGCGAGTCCGACGGTGACACTGACCAGGGCGAGTTTGCTGACCGCGTAGATGCCCCCGCCCATGAAGGCGCCGGCGGACACCTGGTTGATGATCCGCCCGCCGCCGCGCTCGACCATCGACGCCTTGACCGCTCCCGCGCACACGACGGCGCCCAGCACGTTCACGCGCATGACCCGGTCGAACCAGTCCGTGGGCAGGTCCAGGATGTCCACCTGGGGGATCTCGGCCATGAGGGCGGCGTTGTTCACCAGGATGTCGATGCCGCCGAAGGCGGCGGTCGTCTTCTTCGCCATGTCGGCCGCGGATGCGCGGTCGGTGATGTCGACCTGCACGCCGAGTGCGTGCAGACCGTCGGAGGTCAGCGCCGTGGCGGCGCTCTCGGCGCCTTCGCTGTTGAGGTCGGCCAGGACGACGGCGGCGCCGGCCTCGGCGAGCGCCCGGCCGTAGACCTGGCCGATGGCGCCGGCGCCGCCGGTCACGACGGCGACCTTGCCGTCCAGGCGAAGCCGGTCGAGTGTGCTGCTCATAGGGCGTCCTTGGTCAGGCGGGACAGATAGGCGTCGACATCGGTTCCGTGTTCGCGCAGTTCGTCGGCGGCTTCCTGTGCGGTGAGGAGGAGGAAGCGGTTCTCGGTGACGCCGTCGGCGACGAGTTCGCCGACCGCTTCGGCATCGAGAACGGGGAAGGCCGGCCCACGCGGCGGTGCCGGTTGTCCGTAGAAGGTGATCTGTTCGACGATGTTCGTGGCGACGCCGGCCGGGCACAGGCACGAGACGCCGATACCGCGCGGGCGCAGGTACAGCGCGAGTGCTTCGGACAACCCGACCACTGCGTGCTTGGTCGCGGTGTACGGCAGCCGGTCGAATCCGTAGGGCAACAGGCCCGCCGTCGAGGCGGTGTTGACCAGGTGGCCCGACCCCTGCTCCAGCAGGACGGGGAGGAAGATCAGGTTACTGCGCACCACGCCCAGCAGATTGACGTCGACGACGCGTTGCCACGCTTCGAAGGGGATGTCCTCTACGGGGCCGACAGCCAGGATCCCGACGTTGTTCATCACCAGGTCGACGCGGCCGTAGCGGTCGAGAGCCGCGTCCCGAACCGCTTGGAGGTCGTCGAGGCTGGTGACGTCGCACCCGGCGGCGAGGGACTGGGGCCCGAGTTCGTCGGCGACGGTCCGCGCCCGCTCGCCGACGAGGTCGGTGACCACCACGCGCGCGCCGCGCCGGGCGAAGGCATGGGCGGCGGCGCGGCCGATCCCGCTGCCGGCGCCCGTGACCACCGCGACGGCGTTGTGCAGATCGATGCTCATCAGACAGCCGTTCCTCTCCTCTGCTCACGGACGGAAGGCGGGTGTTCAGGGGTGGAGCGGCAGGGCCGGTTCCTGCGGATCGGTCTCGACGAGGGCGGTCGATGTCGCCGGGGACACCGGGGCCTGGAGGAATCCGACCAGGCCGTCGAGCAGGTCCCCGACGTGGACGGCGAACGGCAGTACGTGCCCGTCGTGCGCCCGGGTCCGCTCACGCTCGGACGCGGCGTGCACTCCGAACGCCAGGGCCTGCGCGATGCGATGGCCGCGCAGCGGCTCGGGAATGTGCCCCAGCAGCCCACCGACTCGCTCGACGAATTCCCTTGTGGGCCTGCTCAGTTCGGCGGGGAGGCGTGCGAAGACATCTCCGCGGCCGTGCTGTTGCAGCATCGCGACGAAGCTCAGGTAGTGGCTGCCTTCCTGCTCCCCCAGTTCCAGGACCGGCAGGATGTGACACTCGACCCAGGACCTGAGATCGCCCGGGCGCCGCCGGGCGACCAGAAGCCTGCGTCGCTCGTTCAGGCCGGGCAGGCGGTACTCGAAGATCTCCTGGACCAGACGTTCCTTCGAGCCGAAGTGGTACTGCACCGCCGTGTTGTTGCCGTTTCCGGCGGCCGCGCTGATCTGTCGCAGGGACACTCCGTCGAGGCCGTACTCGGCGAACAGGCGCTCGGCGGCCAGGACGATCTGTTCCTTCACGGACGGTCGAACCACGACACCGACCTCATCGAGAGTGGCGATTCGCAAGATCGAGAATGTCATTTCCGTATGACGCAAATGTAACTACACCCTGCTGGTGAAGTCAACTGCCTTAGCAGTCAGGCAGTTGACTTCACCTGGGGTCGTCCCTCAGAGGTCGGGCGGGAAGACCCGCTCGCCGGTGTCGGCGTCCGTGATGCCGATGGCCTCGATCGGGCACGACTCGGCCACTTCCAGCACCGCTTCGGAAGCCGGCAGCGTCTCGGACCTCGCGCGTCCCTGCCCGCCCTCGTCGAGTTCGAACTCCTCGGGCGCGGAGGCCACGCACAGACCCGTACGGACACACACCCGTTTGTCGACCTCGACGCTCCACCGACCGGCCGTCATCGGGCTCCTTCGACGACCAGCGGCAGTGTCTTCCAGCCGCGGACGGTCGAGGTCTGCGCCAGCTCCGCGTGGTCCCAGTCCACGTCCCAGGCCGGGAACCGCTTCAGGATCTCCTCCGCCGCCACCCTGCCTTCCAGCCGGGCCAGGGCCGCGCCCAGGCAGTAGTGGGCGCCGACGCCGAAGCTCAGGTGCTGGGTGACCCGGTGGATGTCGAACCGGTCCGGGTCGGGGAAACGCCGGGGGTCGCGGTTGGCGGCGGCCTGGATGAAGAGCATGGCGCTGCCTGCCGGCACCGTACGGTCGTACAGCTCCACGTCCTTGGTCACATGGCGCGCGGTGAACGGTCCGGTCGGCTCGAAGCGCAGGATCTCCTCGACGGCGTTCGGGATGAGAGACGGGTCGGCCGCGAGCTCACGGCGTGCTTCGGGGTAGCGGGCCATCAGGGCGCCGAACCAGCCGATGAGGCGGCCCGTCGTCTCGTTGCCGGCGCCGGCGACCACGGTGCAGTACGTCAGGACCTCCTCGTCGGTGAGTGTGCGCGTGACGCCCTTCTCGTCTTCGAACTCGGCGGTCATCAGCTCCGTCATGAGGTCGTCCGAGGGGTGCTGCTTGCGCCACTCGATGTAGTCCCGGAACGCCTCGGTGCTGAGGATGTCCTCCTTGTCGATCTTTCCGCCGTCCTCGGTGTTCAGCGTCTCGTCGGTGCGGTCGCGGATGGCGGGCTGGTCGGCCTCCGGGATGCCCAGGAGCATCCCGATCACCCGCATCGGCATCTCGGCGCCGACGGCCTCGACGAGGTCGAACCGGTCGGCACCGGTCACCGGTTCCAGCGCGCGTCGGCAGAAGGCCCGTACCCGTGGCTCCAGGCCGGCGAGACGGCGGGGGGTGAACACCCGGGCGAGCAGACGGCGGTGGATGTCGTGGACGGGCGGGTCCTCGAAGATCAGGGTGCCGGGCGGGAGTTCGATGTCCGCCTGGACGATCTCCAGGATGTCGCCGCGTGCCGAGGAAAAGGTCTGCCAGTCGGCGAGGCCGCGCTGGACGTCGGCGTGGCGGGTGACGGCGTAGAAGTCGTGCCGGTCGTTGTAGTAGAGCGGCGATTCCTCGCGCAGCCGCTCGTACAGGGGATAGGGGTCGCGGGCGAGAGTGGGGTCGTAGGGGTCCCAGTAGACCGGGTCGGCAGTGGTCACGGACACACCTCCCTATGGTGTGCGGCTCACTTGAGGAGGGCGCCGGCGTCGATCGGCAGCGTCACTCCGGTGACGAAACGGGCCTCGTCGGAGGCCAGGAAGAGGACGGCGTTGCTGATGTCGAGGGCCTCCACCCAGGGGGTGGGCAGCACGTGCATGCCCTGCGACACCGCGGCGAAGTCGTCGGCGGTGGGGTTCTCCAGGTCGGGGCGGAACATGCGGTAGGTGCCCTCGTGCATCACCATCGGCGTGTTGACCTGGGTGGGATGCAGCGTGTTGACGCGGATGGCGTGCTGCCCCAACTCACCGGCCATGGTGCGCATCAGCCCCACCACACCGTGCTTGGCGGCGATGTAGTGGCCGATGTTCGCGTAGCCCTTGAGCCCGCCCACGGAGCTGGTCAGGACGACCGAGCCGCCCCGGCCGCCCGCGACGATGTGCGGCGTGGACACCTTGGTGGACAGCCATACGCCGGTCAGGTTGACGTCGATCATGTCGCGCCAGGTCTTCTCGTCCATGACGTCGAGCGTGGCGCCGTCGCTGCCGAGGCCCGCATTGGCCACGACGATGTCCAGTCGGCCGAGTTCGGCGACGCCGTCGTCCACCGCCGCCTTGAGCGCGTCGTGGTCGCGGACGTCCGCCTGCACGGCGTGGATGCGCCGGCCCAGCTTCTGCACCTGGTTGACCGTCTCCTCCAGGTCCTCGGGCGTGGACATGGGGAACGTCACGCCGTCCAGCTGCTTGCAGACGTCGACGGCGATGATGTCGGCGCCCTCCTCGGCCAGCCGTACGGCGTGGCTGCGGCCCTGGCCGCGTGCGGCGCCGGTGATGAAGGCGACTTTGCCTTCGACTCGTCCGGGCATGACTGCCTCGCTTTCCTGGGTTGGGTGTTGGGTGTCGGGTCGGGTCGGGTGACGGTGGCGGGGAGGCCGGGTCACCGGTCGGTACGTCGACGGCCGCGCAGGACGAGCACGAGGAGCAGCAGCGCGGCGAGTGCGCTGGCGGGCGGCGCAACGCGCTTGAGGACGCCGACGCCGGCCGCGTCGATGAGGTCGATGGGTTCGGCGGGGCGCGGTGGTACGGCGGCGGGGGGCTCGCTGCGGGCGGACGCTGCCGCCGACCCGGTGTCGTCGGCTTCGGTCGGGGCCTCGGGCGGCGGATCGCCGGAAACCGGTGGGATCGTGGTCAGTTCGTCGGCGAGGTTCTTGGCGAACTGATCGATGAGGGTGCCGGCGACCTCGGCCAGGGTGCCGCGGCCGAACTGGGCGGGCTTGCCCGTGATGGCGAGGTCGGTTTCCACGAACACGTCGGTGGAGTTCTCGCCTGAGCCGACCAGGCGGCAGGTCACCAGGGCCTTCGCGGTCCCGTTGCCGCGCGTCTCCCTCCCGCCGGCCTCCAGGATCACGGTCCTGTCCGTCTCGTTCTGCGACAGGAACTTGACGGTGCCCTTGTAGGTCAGGCTGACCGGGCCGAGCTTGACCTTGATCCTGCCCTGGCAGGCGTCACCGTCCCGGGAGGTGAGCATCGCCCCGGGGACACAGGGGGCGACGCGCTCGATGTCGAGCAGGACCCGCCAGGCCTCGTCCGCCGCCACGGGAATGCTGAGGGTGTTCTCCAGTTTCATGCGGAGTCCTTCGTCTCGGCGGCGGCCCGGACGGCGTTGACGATCCCCTGGTAGCCGGTGCAACGGCACAGGTTCCCGGACAGGGCTTCGCGGATCTCCTCATCGGTGGGCTTGGGGTTCTCGGCCAGGAACGCGGTGACCGAGACCACGAACCCCGGGGTGCAGAATCCGCACTGCAGTCCGTGGTGTTCGCGGAACGCCGCCTGGACGAAGGAGAGTTCACCGCTGGGTGCGGCGAGCCCTTCGACGGTTGTCACCTCGGCGCCGTCCGCCTGCACGGCGAACACCAGGCAGGCGCGGACGGCCTCGCCGTCCAGCAGCACCGTGCAGGCACCGCAGACTCCGTGCTCGCAGCCCAGGTGCGTCCCGGTCAGGCCGCAGTTGACGCGCAGGAAGTCGGCGAGGGTGAGCCGGGGCGGCACGGTGTCGCGGCGCGGGACGCCGTTGATCCGTATCCGGATGTCGATGTCAGCCATGGACTGCCTCCTGTACGGCGCCCCGCCAGGCGCGGGCCACCATGGCCGCCCCCACGCGCCTTCGAAAGTCGGCCGACCCGTGCAGATCGGACGGAACCGAGTCGAGGCCCGACACCGCGGAGTGCCCGATGTCGTCGGCCATCGCCTCGGCGGGCTCGGAACCGACGAGTGCCAGCTCCGCCTCAGAGGCCCGGCACGCGGTCGGCCCGAGTCCGAACAGGCCGATGGCGCACCGGTCGACACGTCCGTCGGTGCCGAGACCCACGGCGACGGCGGCACCGGCGATCGCGAAGTCCCCGCTCCTGCGGGCGAATTCCTCGACGGCGAATCCACAACGGCCCTGCCGGGCAGGGAAGACGACACCTGTGAGGAGTTCGTCCTCCGCCAGTGCGGTGCTCCAGGTACCGGTGAGGAATCGCGCGGCGGGGATGACGCGGCGTCCGCGCGGAGACAGCGCTTCGAGTTCGGCGTCCAGGGTCAGTGCCACCGCGGGGTATTCGGCCGCGGCGTCGGCATGGGCGAGTGATCCTCCGACCGTGCCGCGGCTGCGGATCTGGAAGTGGCCGATCAGCGGTGTGGCACGGGCGAGAAGCGGTACAGCGGTACGTACCTCGTCGGAGCGCTGGATGGTGGCCTGGGTTGTTCCCGCACCGATCCACACCGCCCGGCCCCGGTGCTCGATACCCCTCAGCTCGTCCAGTCGGCGCAGATCGACGAGGTGCCCGAAGGCCGCGAGCCGGAGCGCCAGCATGGGGACCAGGCTCTGGCCGCCGGCGATGGCCTTCGCCTCGTCCCCGAGGTCGGCGAGAAGAGCGACCGCCTCCTCGACGTCGGCGGGGGCGTGATACTCGAACGGTGCGGGCTTCACGCGGTCACCGTCCCCCGCAGCCGGGCCTGCTCCAGCAGTTCGACGATCGACGCCGGCGTCAGCGGCAGCCGGGTGATCTCCACACCCAACGGTGCGAGGGCGTCGGCGACCGCGTTCACGACGGCCGGGGCCGAGCCGATCGCGCCGCCCTCGCCGACTCCCTTGTGGCCGCCGGGTCCTGGGCCCGGTGTCTCGATGTGCCCGAGCTCGATGGTGGGCACATCGGCGGCCGTGGGAAGCAGGTAGTCCATGAAGGTGGTGGTGAGCGGGTTGCCGTCGTCGTCGTAGACGAGGTGCTCGTAGAGGGCGCCGCCGATCCCCTGGACGGTGCCGCCGAAGATCTGGCCCTCCACCACACTGGGGTTGATCATGGGCCCGCAGTCCTCGCTCACGATGTACCGGAGCAGCTTCACCGCGCCGGTCACCACGTCCACCTCGCACGTGCACAGGTGCGTCGCGTTGGCCCAGATCATGAGGTGCGGTGTGCGGTAGCGGCCGCTGGCCTCCAGGCCGGCCGGTATGCCCGGTGGCAGCGCGTGGACCTGGAAGTAGGCGAGGTCGGCGATCTCGGCGAGGGTGAGTCCCTTGTCGGGGCTGCTCTTCACCGACGCCCGGCCGCGCACGAACTCCACGTCGTCGACGGCGACTTCGAGCCGGTGCGCGGCGATCTCCAGGATGCGTGTCCGTAATCCGGCGGCGGTTTCGGCGATCGCGCCGGCGGTCATGGGGCCCGAGCGGCTGCCGCCGGTGCCGCTGCCGAACGGGGTGACCGCGGTGTCGCCCTGGATCGTGCTGACGTCCTCGATGGCAACACCGAGCGCGTCGGCGGTGAGCTGGACGACCGTGGTCTCCAGACTGTTTCCGCACGATCCGCCGGCGACGTAGACATTGACCTTGCCGGAGGGCTCGATCCGGATGGTCGCGCCTTCCGTGCTGTGGAACGGCGTGGCGCCCGCGGTCGGTTCGACATACGTGCAGGTGCCGACGCCGATGTAGCGACCCTGGGCGCGGGCCTGTTCCTGCTCCCGCCGGAAGGCCGGGTGGTCGAGCATCTCCAGGGCCTGTTCGAAGGTCTCGTACGGCGTGATGTCGTCGTAGGGCATGCCGTTGAAGTTGACCGTCGGCAGGTCTTCGCGGCGCAGCATGTTCCGGCGCCGCAGTTCCACCGGGTCCATGCCCAGGCGGCGCGCGGCGGTGTCGAGCAGAACCTCGCGTGCCATCGACTCGAACTGCCAGGGACCGCGATAAGCCACCCGACCACTGGTGTTGGAGAACACGAAGCGGGACGAGAAGGTGCCCTCCGGGGTGCGGTACGGGCCGGGGAACAGCATGCCGACGGCGATACCGCTCTGGACCGGGGACGGCGTGGGATAGGCCCCCGCGTCCTGGACGTGGTCGAGGGTGGCGGCCAGGATCCGGCCGTCGTCGCCGAAGGCCATCCGCGCCTCGCCGTGCTCGTGACGCGCCTGGCCGGCCGCCAGCAGATGTTCCTGGCGGTCCTCGATCCACTTCAGGGCGGCGGGCAGCTTGACCGCCGCCAGCATGACGCACATGTCCTCGCGCTGCGGCAGGACCTTCTGCCCGAACCCGCCGCCCGTGTCGCGCATGACCACCCGCACCCGGTGCTCGTCGATGCCGAGCAGACGCGCGCAGAAGGAGCGGACCTCGTGCGGGGACTGGGTCGCCGCCCAGATCGCCATCTCACCGGCGGGCGCCGACCATTCGGCGACGATCCCACGTGTCTCCATGGGTACCGGGCCGTAGGACTGCTGGTGGAGGGTCACGCTCACCACGTGCGGCGCCCTGTCGAAGACCGGCGCGAGATCCTCCATCGGGCGCCCGCCAAGCTGCCCCACCAGATTGCCGGGATGTGTCGCGTGCACCGACTCGGCGGACTCCAGCGCCACGGCGTAGTCGACGACCGGCGGAAGCTCGTCGTAGTCGACGACGACCAACTCGGCCGCGTCCTCGGCCGTGTAGCGGTCCACGGCGACGACCATCGCCACCGGATCACCGACGAACCTCACCTCGTCCTCGGCGAGCGGCGGACGGGGCGTGTCCGGGTCGTCCCGCCCGTTCAACGAGTACCACTGCTCGCGTAGACCGGGGTTGAGGTCCTGCGCGACGAACACGGCGTGTACGCCGTCCAGTTGGAGCGCCTCCGACACATCGACGCCGGCGATGCGGGCTCGGGCGACGGGGCTGCGGACGAAGCAGGCGTGCAGCATGCCGGGGCGGACGATGTCGTCGACGTAGGTGCCGGTGCCGGTCAGCAACCGCGGATCCTCGACCCGCAGGGTGCGGGTGCCCGTGTAGCGGTGGTCCGGCGCCGCCTCGTCTGTGGTCCGTGCCATCGGTCTGGCCCTCCGTTCACCTCGATGTGACCGTCAGGGACGGGTGGATCAGCCCGAGAGATCCGGGCGCTGAACGAGTGTTCAACACACTCGCTGAACAACTGTTTAACATCGCCCTTCGGCGCCGTCAAGGACAATGAGCGGCATGACTGCGCCTCGCCGTATGGGCACCGAGAACTCCAAGACGCGCCGACAACTGCTCGATGTCACCGAGCGGCTGATGCTCAAGGAGGGGTACGCCTCCGTCGGCATCCGCCGGGTGGCCCGCGAGGCCGAGGTCGCCCCGGCGCTGGTGCTGTACTACTTCCGCACCCTCGACGACCTCCTCCTCGCGGTACTCCGACGACGTGCCGAGGAGGAGTTGGAGACCTCTGCGCGCGTACTCGACTCCCCTCAGCCGCTGCGTGCCCTGTGGGACATGAGCAGCCAGCCCGGCGCCGCCCTCACCTCGGAGTTCATGGCCCTCGCCAACCACCGCAAGGCCATCCGTGCCGAACTGGCCGAGCACGCCGAGCGCTACCGCCGGCTCCAGGTGGAGATCCTCACCAGGAAGGCCGCCGAGGAGGGTCTCCCACTCCCCGATGTCCCTCCCGTCGCGCTGCTCGTCCTCACCACGGCTCTCGCCCGGGTCCTCGTGATCGAGAGGGGCCTGGGCATGACCGGCGGGCACGCGGAGACCGAAGCCCTCGTGGAGCAACTGCTCCAGCGGTTCGAGGGCGCCCCGGCTGCCGACCGCGGCCCATCGGCCGGCGAGTGATCAGCGCAAGCGGTCACGTCCCGGCCGAGGGCTTTCGGCCGTCGAGTCCTCGCCACCGCTCCCGCACGGCACGCGCCGCCGCCTTGGGCCGTCGGTCCCGGGTGAAGACACCCTTCCGGTTGCCGTCGACCCGGTGGATGCCGTTCGAGGTCTGGAAGTCGGCGAAGTTCCAGACGTGTTCGCCGACGACCGCTTCGATCCGGTCGAAGACCCGGTGGTACGCGGCAAGATGGGCGGCCTGGTACTCCTCCGTCCACGGCAGGTCCCACACCGAGTGCAGCCCCGGCAGGGTGTCCGCCCCGTACTCGCTCATGATGATCGGCTTGCCGAACTTCGCGGCCCAGCCGCGCAGATCGCCCGCCAGGTAGGTCTCGGCCGTGGCCAGGTCGCCGGTGGCGATGTACCAGCCGTAGTAGCGGTTGATGCACAGCACGTCGAAGAGGTCGGCGATGCGGTCGTTGTCGGACGTCGCGAACATGACGGCGGCGTAGCTGAGGGGGCGCGTGGGGTCGAGCTTGCGGGTCAGCTCGACGAGCGGCTCGAAGTATTCGCGGGCGCCCTCCTCGTTGGAGGACGGCTCGTTGGCGATGCACCACATCACCACGCTGGGATGGTTCTTGTCGCGGGCGACGAGTTCACTGATGGCCTGGGCATGGGCGGCACGGGTGTCGTCGTTGATGGTGTCGGGCGAGAAGGTGGGGCGTGGCGGAGTACCCGTCAGCCCGCCCTCGACGGCCAGGTTCAGGCCCACGGCCGCCGTCTCGTCGATGACGACGATGCCGTGCCGGTCGGCGAAGTCCAGTACCTCCTCTGCGTACGGATAGTGCGAGGTGCGGAAGGAGTTGGCGCCCACCCACTCCATGAGCTGGAAGTCGTGCACGAGGTACGCGTCGTCGTGGCCCTTGCCGCGTACCGGGGTGTCCTCGTGCTTGCCGAAGCCGGTGAAGTAGAACGGCTCACCGTTGATGAGGAACTGGGTGCCTCTGACCTCGACCGTGCGCACGCCGAAGGGCTGGACGTAGGTGTCCACCACCTGGTCACCGTCCACGACGTCGGCGACGAGGTCGTACAGGTAGGCCGCGCCCGGGCGCCACGGTGTCACGCCGTCGATCCGTACGGTGCCGCTCGCCCCGTCGGCCGCCGCCACCTCGGCTCCCGACGCGTCCAGGACACGGACGCGGACCGGGGCGGGCGTGCTGGTGACGACCTCGTACCCGACCGTTCCGGTGGTGCCGTCGAGGCCGGTCACGAGCGTGATGTCGTCGATGTGCACGGCGGGCACGCTGTGCAGCCACACCGAGCGGGCGAGGCCGGCATAGTTGTAGAAGTCGTGCAGATACGTCTGCTTCCTGCGGCCGTCCTGGCTCACGGTGATCGTGCCGGGCGGGATGGTGGTGTTGGTCAGCTCGTTGTCGACCCCGATCGTGAGCCGGAACTCCTGGCCGGGGCGTACGTTCTCGGTGATGTCGGCCTCGAAGGGCGTGTAGCCGCCGATGTGTTCGGCGACCAGGACGTCGTCGACGTACACACTTCCCTGGTGCGTGGCGGCGTCGACGCGCAGGACGACACGGTCGTCCCCCCAGCCGCGCGGCACGCGCACCCGGCGCTGGTACCAGACCCGGCCGACGTGGTCACGGATCGCGCTGTCGGTGAACAGGTCGTTGTAGCTGGCCGGCACCGGGGCTTCGAGTTCGGTGGCCAGTGGGCCGGTCCAGGGGCGCTCGCCCACGGCCGTGTCGACGGCGAACCTCCAGATTCCGTCGAGGTTCACCAGTTCGCGAGTGGCGGTGGGTCGGGGTTTCAGCATCGGGTTCCTCTCCGGTGTGGGGATGCTCATCAGAGGTGCCCGCAGCGCGCCACTTCGCCCAGCCAGGCCAGGCTCGGCTTGGGTTGACGCTCGAACGTCTCGCGGTCGACGGCGATCAGGCCGAACGTCGGCCCCCAGTGCCCCCATTCGTAGTTGTCCAGGGCGCTCCAGTGGAGGTAGCCACGAACGTCCACGCCGTCGTCGATGGCGGCGAAGAGGTGGCCGAGCGCCTCCGTGGTGTAGCGGATCCGCTGCTCGTCGTCGGCCGTGGCGATCCCGTTCTCGGTGATCAGGACGGGCACACCGCCGGTCCTCTCCCACACGTGCCGGACCGAGGTGCCGATCCCGTCGGGCCGGTACGCGGTGCCCGTCAGGGTGGTGTCCGGGCCCAGCGGATGCGGGACGACGCCGTTCTCGTCGACGGCCTGGCTGGAGTACACCTGCACACCGATGAAGTCGTCGCCGAGCGCCGCGTCGAGGTACAGGTCCTCGCGCACGTAACGGACCTCTTTCAGCTTCTCCTCGTTTCCGGGGGTCGCCGTGAGCGCCGGGCAGGCCACCGTCCAGCCGACGGCCGCGTCCGTGTGCTTCTTCAGAATGTCGCGGACGGCGTGGTGCGCCTCACCGAGCCGGCGCCCCACCTCCGGGTCGGGGTCCGGAATGACCGGGCGCGCGGCGCCGTCGACCGTGGGGCTCATCCACTTCTTCGCGTCGCCGGAGTCGGCGGAGTACTGCCGGCCCATCGTCACCATGACAGCGAGCATGTTCGGCTCGTTCATGGTGCAGACCCACTTGACGCCGTCCAGGATTCCGGTGACCGCCTGGACATACGTCTGGAAGCGCTCGATGGCCCGGTCACTCGTCCAACCTCCCTCCTGCGCGAACCAGTTGGGGTTGGTGAAGTGGTGCAGCGTGACGACCGGTTCGAGTCCCAGATCCCGCGCGGTCTCGATCATCCGGCGGTAGTGCGCGAGTTCGGCCCGCGATATCTCGCCGGGGGCGGGCTCGATCCGCGCCCATTCGATGCCGAAGCGGTACGCGGTCAGGCCCGCGTCGGCCAGCAGGCGCATGTCCTCGGCGTAGCGGTGGTAGCTGTCGCAGGCGTCGCCGCTGAGCTCGAGGCCGGGCGCAAGATGCTCGCGGGCCCAGAAGTCGCTGTTGAGGTTGTTGCCCTCCACCTGGTGCGGCGCCGTGGACGCGCCCCAGAGGAATCCGGGAACGAGTTCGGTCATCGTCAACTTCCTTGTCCGAGGGAGCAGAACACTGCGGAGAGAAAAGAACGAGGTCGAACCGCAGAGGGCGCTGCGAGGCCCACCGGTCCGGTCGACGCAGAGCGGCTGAGGGTGGACCGCCCTTCGACGCTGACAGCGAATGTGGAGAGTTCACAGCGTGCTCCGTGCCGCGGCCGACCGCCGTCGCTCCTCGCGCCGTTTCCGCTGCTCGGCCGGGTCCGCGACCGGGCCGGCGAGCAACAGGCGCTGGGTGTAAGGGTGTTCGGGGGTGGAGGTGACGCGGCCGGCCGAGCCGGTCTCGACGATGTCGCCGCGGTGGACCACGCTCACCCGGTGGCTCACATACCGGATGACCGCCAGGTCGTGCGAGACGAAGAGATAGGCGACGCCGGTACGCCGCTGGATGTCGACGAAGAGGTCGAGCACGCGAGCCTGTGTCGTCAGGTCGAGTGCGGAGACCGGCTCGTCGCAGACGATCAGCTTCGGCCCCGGGGCCAGGGCCCGGGCGATCGCGACGCGTTGGCGCTGGCCGCCGCTGAACTCGCGAGGCAGCCGCTCGGAGGCGTCCGCCGGCAGCCCCACCTGGTCCAGCAGTTCACGCACGCGCGCCCGGGCGTTGCGCGGGGTCGCCCCCTGCACCACAAGAGGCTCACTGAGGATGTCGCCGATGGTGAGCGACGGGTTGAGGGAGGTGTAGGGGTCCTGGAAGACGACCTGGAGATAGCGCGCGAGGGCGCGACGCTCCTTCGCGGTGCAGTGGGTGATGTCCTGGCCTAGAAAGCCGATGCGTCCGCCGCTGGGCTTCACCAGGCCGAGCACCGCCCGGCCGATGGTCGTCTTGCCGGACCCGGACTCGCCCACGATGCCGAGCGTTTCGCCCTCGTCCACCGCCAGGGACACCCCGTGCAGCACCTCATGCGGCCGGGCACGGAACCCGCGCCCCGGGTAGGCCACGCGCAGGTCGCTCACATCGAGCAGGGACGTCGTCATCGCGCCTCCGTCTCGAGCGCGTCCGTGGCCGGCCGGTCGGTGCGCAGGGTGCGCTCGTCGAGGATGGAATCCAGCAGCATCCGGGTGTGGGCATGCCGCGGAGTGCGGAAGATGTCGAGCACGTCGCCCGTCTCGACGATCCGGCCCTCCCGCATGACCGCGACGCGGTCGCAGATGTCCGCGACCACACCGAAGTTGTGGGTCACCAGGAGCACCGCCATCTTCAGTTCCTTCTGCAGGTCGCGCAGCAGGTCGAGAATCTCCGCCTGCACGGTCACGTCGAGCGCGGTCGTGGGCTCGTCGGCGACGAGCAGCCGCGGACGGCTCGCGACCGCCCCGGCGATGAGCGCGCGCTGTGCCATGCCGCCGGAGATCTGATGCGGGTAGGAGGAGAAGGTGCGCGTCGGATCCGGGATGCCGACCCGGTCCAGGAGAGCGAGGACACGCTCGCTCGCGTCGCGCCGCGACATGGGCGAGGCCGCGCGCAGGCCCTCGACGAGCTGCGCTCCGACGGTGCAGTTGGGGTCGAGGTTGGACATGGGTTCCTGCGGCACGTACGCGATGGATGTCCCGCGTACGCTGCGCAGTTCACCCTCGCCGAGGCCGAGGAGTTCACGTCCGTCGAGCCGGATCGAGCCGCGGGTGACGACCGCTTCGGCGGGCAGCACGCCCAGGATCGCGAACGCGGTCTGGGTCTTGCCGGATCCCGACTCGCCGACGAGACCGAGGGTCTCCCCTGCCTCCAGGCTCAGCGTGACGCCACTGATGACCTCCTTCAGCTCGCCCGACGGCGTCGGGTAGGCGAGCGCGAGGTCCTGCACCGCGAGCAGACCCGGTGCCGCCGCCAGGGTGCCGGTCGGCGCGGTCGTCGGTCGGCGCTCCGGAGCCGCAATCCGGGACGGTTCGGGCCGGCCGCCCTCCAGGGCGTCCCTCAATGAGTTGCCCAGCAGCACCAACGATGCGGTGATGATGCCGAGCAGCAGGCTCGGCCAGAGGAACTGCAGTGGTTCCTCGTAGAGGTTGGTGAAGCCCTCGGAGATCATCGCTCCGAAGCTGGGGACCGAGCTGGATCCGACGCCGAGAAAGGCGAGGCCCGACTGGACGGCGATGGACGATCCGGCGAGGAACGCGGTGGCGATGACGACCGGTCCCCGGACCACGGTGAGTACGTGCCGTCGCAGGATGCGCCGGTCGGGCAGGCCCGAAACACGTGCGGCGTCCACGTACAGCTCGTTCTTCACACCGAGGACGAGGTTGCGTACGAGGCGGTAGATCCCGGGTGAGAGCAGTACCCCGAAGATCAGCATCGTCGCGCGGTAGTCGCCGTCCGTCACCGGGAGCAGGACGATGAGCAGGATCAGGCCCGGGAAGGTCATGACGAGACTGAAGACCCATTCGGTGACGCCCCGGACGCGGCGGCCGAAGTAGCCGCCGACGAGCCCGAAGGTGACACCGACGGCCAGGGCGATGCTCGTGCCGATGAGGGCGGAGACCACGCTCGTGTTGATGGAGGCCAGCAGCCGCGCGAGGATGTCACGCCCGCTCTTGTCACCTCCCAGCGGGTAGTCGTGAGTTCCGACGCCGGCGTTGACCGCGTCGAGAGAGGCGTTGTCGGGGCCGTGGTCGCTGATGAGCGGGGAGAGCAGGCCGAGGAGGAGCACGGCCAGGAGGAGGCTCGCGCTGATGACGGCCTGTGGGTCCGTCAGGAGCCTGCGCAGCGGCGACCTGCGGCCGGGCACGGCGGTGCGGCGTTCGGTGGTCAACTCAGGATCCTCGCCTTCGGGTTGAGCCAGCCGTTGACGAGATCGACGACAAGATTGACGCCTACCACGAGCAGCACACCGAACAGGCTGATGCCCATGATGATCGGGATGTCGCCCTGCAAGGAGGCGCTGAAGGCGTACTGGCCGAATCCCGGCAGTGCGAAGACCTGCTCGATGACGAGAGCCCCGCCGAGCATCTGGATGAACTCCAGGGACAGGACGGTGAGAGCCGGGCCGGCCGCACCTCGCAGGGCGTGGCGCAGCACGATCGACCGGGTCGGCAGCCCCCGTGTCCGCAGGGTGCGGATGTAGTCCTTGCGCAGTTCGCCGATCATGGCGCCGCGGATCTGCGAGGTGAGGTTGGCTACGCCCCCCATCATCAGGGCGACGACGGGGATGGCGATGGTGGAGGCCCAGCGGGCCGGGTTCTCCGTCAGCGGTGTGTAGCCGGTGGCCGGGAACCAGTGCAGCTTGACGGCCAGGACGTAGACGAGGGCGATCGCGATCAGCAGGTTCGGCACCAGGTGGCCGACCAACGCCGTGCCCTGCGCGATCCGGTCGACGGCGCCGCCGCGGGAGGCGGCCAGGACGCCGAGCGTCACGCTGATCACCGAGGTGGCGAGCAGGGCGAGGAGCACGATGGACAGCGTGACGCCGAGGCGGGCCGTGATGGCCGAGCGGACGGGCTCACTGGTGAAGTAGGAGAAGCCGAGGTCCCCACGTACCGCGTGGGACAGCCAGTCCAGGTACTGGGTGAGCAGCGGGCGGTCGAGTCCCATCTGTGCCTTCTGGGCCTGAACGCGGGCGGGCGTCCCGCCGCTTCCCACGATGCTGCCGGCGACGTCGTCGAAGGAGGTGCTCAGCAGCAGGAACGTGATCATGGTCACCAGGACGGCGAGCACCAGGCCCGCTCCGAGGCGACGCAACACATAGACGATCATGATGCGGCTCCCTCCCGGGCACTAGTCGGCGGCACCGAACTGCCGGATGGTGGCGAGCGTCGAGGAGCCGTCACCGAGGTAGGTGATGCCCTTCTTCGTCACCCAGTCGCTCCCGATGTGGAACACGGGGCCGTACCACGCGTTCTCGACTCCGAACTTGTTGATCTCCTTGTAGACGTCCGCCGCCTCGGCGGGGTCCAGCTCCCGGTTCGCCTGGTCCAGCAGCCTGGTGAGCTCGGGGTCCGTGGAGTTGAAGACGTTGCGGTAGCCGGTCGGGCTGTAGAAGTTGCGCGCCTCGATCGGGGTGGTGTTCAGCCCGTCGACAATCAGGAACATCGGGTACTTCTTGGAAGCGAGGGCCGAGACACTCTGCTGCGGCGGCACCGGCTGCCACTTCACCTTGATCCCGATGTCGGCGAGCGCCTGCGTGAACGTCGGCTCGAACGACTTGGTGAAGACGAGGCTCGGCATGGTCACCGAGAAGCCGTTCGGGTAACCGGCCTCGGCCAGCAGCTTCTTGGCGGCTGAAGGGTCGTAGGAATACGTCTGGTCCAGCACCGGGTCGTGGCCGGGCCCCTTGGGGTTGAAGATCTGCTCGGTCGGCCGGCCCGATCCCCGGAGCAGCTGCTTCACCATCTTCGTGCGGTCGAAGGCCATGTTGATCGCCTTGCGGACCCGTACGTCACCGAGCGGCTGGAGTACGTCGCCCGCGCGGTCCCCCAGAACCAGGGCCGCCACCGCTGTCGCCTGAACGTGCTCGGTCTCGAAACCGGCCGACTCGAAGGCACCGACCTGCGAGACGTCGACGGTGCCGGCGTTGGTCTCGCCGGCCTTCAGGGCGTTGGCCATCGCGGTCTGGTCGGAGATCACCCGGATCTTGACGGTCGGGAAGGGGTAGGCCTTCTTGTTCCAGTAGTCGTCGCGCCGCTTGAGCACGTACACAGACCCGTTCACCGTCGCCCCCTTGTCGAGGGTGTAGGGGCCGGAGCCGACCGGGTTCAGCGCTGCGCTCTTGGAGGTCATCGTCTTCGGGTCGCCGATGACACCGGCGGCCGTCGAGAGGGACGTCAGCAGTGAACCGTCCGGCTGCTTCAGCTTGATGACGACCGTGCCGGCATCGGGGACCTCGACCGAGTCGACGGAAGCCAGCACCCCCTGGTTCGGTCCGGGCGTCGTCATGATCCGCTCCAGCGTTGCCTGCACGGCGGCCGCGTCGACGGTGCTGCCGGAGCTGAACTTCATGCCGGTGCGCAGCTTCAGCGTCAAGGTGCGCGCGTCGCTGGAGTACTGCCAGCTCTCGGCCGCGCCGGCCTGTAGCCGACCCTTGTTGTCCTGGATCAGCAGCGTGTCGTAGACCGAGTCCCAGACGTACATCTGCTGGCCTTCGAGGAGTTGGGTGGGGTCGAACGAGTTGGGCGTGCCGAAAACAGCGATGGCGAGCGTCGTACCCGAGGACGACGAGGCTTCGGTCGACTGGCTGTCGCACGCAGACGATGCGAGCAGGGCAGTGGCGGCCCCCAGGGCGGCCAGGACTCGAACACGCGATGGTGGGTGCGGGTGTCGGATGCGCATGGGGTGGATTCCTTCGTCCGGGAACCAACATGTGCCGAGACCTCTGTCACGGCCCGATGGCCATGGCGGAGTGAAGTGGTGAGCGCCGTGCGACTGAAGGGGGCGTGCGTCTACCGGTTCAACGGCGTGCGGGTGTCGTCGTACATGGGCGCGTCCACCCCCTTGGTCGGCCCTATGGGTGAACGATCGCGCCAACTATTGCCAGCTGTTCGGTTTTCGATCGGACGTTAGGCCTGCGCAGCGGGCACGGGAAGAGTGCGATCAGCCTTCGTAACCAGAGCGTTACCTTTCACTCGGTCGCGATCACCACCGAGTGAATGCCGACCATGTGATAAATTTTGGTGCCCAGTTGCTGCGCAGGACCGCTGCGGCCCGGCACCGTCGAAGAGGGTGAGCCCACCGTGGGGCAGGCAAAAGCACGTGGTCCGTACGCCGGAACACCAGCCCGCAAAGCGGAGATCGTACGGGCGGCACGCGAAAGTTTCGCCGAGAACGGCTACGCCAAAGCCTCCCTGCGGGACATCGCAGACCGGGCCGGCATCACCCACACCGGTCTCGTCCATCACTTCCGCAACAAGGACGAACTCCTTGCCGAGGTGCTCGCCGCACGCGACTCGGAGGAATGGCAGCAGGGCCTGGCACAGGTCGACAGCCCGGACCAGCTCGCGCCCTACCTCGGCGAGCTCATCCGCCACCACCAGAAGGCGCCCGAGCTGATGCGCCTGTGGATCGAACTCGCCGCCGCGGCCTCACGGCCCGACCATCCCGCCCACACCTATTTCATCGAGCGCTACGAGCGCGGGCGCGCGCAATTCGCCGAGGGGCTCCACGACGAGGCGGCCCGCAGCAAGCTGCGCGAGGATCTCAGCCCCGAGAGGGCCGCGGTTCTCTTCCATGCCGTGCTCAACGGGCTCCAACTGCAGTGGGTGCTCGACCAGGATCTCGACATCGTCGGCCCCATCAACGACTTCGTACGCATGCTTCTCGATCGGGACGACCGGTGAGGTAGCGGGGAGCAGGTGGACGCGGCAGGCCGTGAGTACGGCGGAGAACGGGTATACGGCTCCGATCCGGTCCTGATCATCGAGCGTGAGGAAGTCCTAGTCCGCCAGCACATCACCTACGGTTCGGCCGTACGGGCGGCGACCTCTCTCAGTGCGCCGGAATCTGGCGCACGCTCGAGACACGCACCTCGTGCCGCCCTGTCAGTGATGACATTCTTCCGCCCTACGGCCATCTCAACCATCTCCGTAGTGCTGCGGCCCGTCACCGCCAAGGGGCCAGACACCGCCGGAACCACCAGCAGGAGAGTGCCGTTCACCCAGGTCCACTCCGAAGCCCGGTGTGATGACACCGCCGCCAGCCCGTCTCCCCTCCTGGACAACGCCTGGTATTCGACCAGCGCACTCACCGCCCGGTTGCGTGTGGACGCCTCGTCTCTGCGCCGCTGGCGCACCGTCAGGCCGCCACAGGGCCCGCCGCTCGTCTCGGTCTCGGAACGCGTCGTCCTCTACAGCGCGCTCGAGGACGAGGCGAAGGAGTGGCTGCGGGCCATCATCGAGGCCGCGCAGGCCGGCCTCACCCCGTCGCTCGCCACGATCAAGCTCGCCGACTACGGCGAAGCGAACATGGATCTCGCCCTGCGCGGCCCGGAGTTGAGAACCCTCGACCCCTGACTCTCGGGCTGGCGTATGCGCGTGGTCCCCGCCCTGGGCCACCTCGCCGTACGGATGATCACCAACGGCGTCGCCGACCGCACCGCACAGAACTGGATCGTCGACGAGCACAGGCGCTCAACGGTCAAGAACGCCATCGCCGTTCTCGTCCGCGTCATGGAGCAGGCGGTCCGCGACGGCATCATCAAAGTCAACCCGGCCCGGGTCGGCGGCCGGCAGAAGCTCTACAAGCAGGCCGAGGACGAACTCCTCAACCCCCGGGCGCTCGCCCTGCCCGACTGGGACACCCTCGTCATCCTCTTCGCCGCGAGCACCGCCGCCCGGCTCGGAGAGGTCTCCGGATACCGCGTCGGCGACATCGCGACCAGTGGATCTGGACCGTACAGCGCCAGACCACCCCCGCACCCGGCGGACTGACCGACAAGGGCACCAAGGGCAAGCGCGCCCGCAGGGTTCCCATCATCGAGGAGATCCGATCGGCTACGAACACCTACGCCGCCACGACCTCCGGCACACCGGAAGGGCCGCTCCCCATCCGGTCCCCAGAAATGATCAAGGGGCGGTTTCGAATTCCTCCGAAACCGCCCCTGCCCTGCGACTCTCACGAGTCGGGACGACAGGATTTGAACCTGCGACCCCTTGACCCCCAGTCAAGTGCGCTACCAAGCTGCGCCACGTCCCGGTGCGTCGACCCGCGGTCGCCCCGCGTGATCGCACAGACAAACCCTACCGCACACCCGCCCGTGCCTCCGAGGGGTCACGGAACGGTCACCGAGGCATCAAGGGCCCCTTACCGCATCATCCGCCGCACTACCGTCGACCCACCTGAAACACGACCCAGGGGGACGACCATGAGTAACCCGTACAACACTGCCGGCACCCCGCAACCGGCTCCGATACCGGGTCCCGGACCGGACCGGCAGAGCCCGAGATGGGCCCGCAAGAGATTCGTCCTGCCCGCCCTCGGGCTGGCGTTCTTCATCGGCATCGGCGCGGGCGCCGGCGGCGAGGGGGACGGGAAGGACCCGGTGTCCGCCGATCCGCGGCCCACCGCGACCGTCACGGCCACGGCGACCGCGACGGTCACCGCCACCGAGACGGCCGCACCCGAACCCGCCCCGACGGTCACGGTGTTGGCGACCAGGACCGTCACGGCCGAACCGGCTGCCGACACCGGCACCGACACGGGTTCGGGCTCCGACGACGGCTCTGGGTCCGATTCCGGCTCCGGTGACGAGAGCGTGTACTACGACAACTGCTCCGCGGCCCGCGCGGCCGGTGCCGCCCCGGTGCGTGTCGGCGATCCGGGCTACGGACGGCATCTCGACCGGGACGGCGACGGGGTCGGCTGCGAGTGACCCCTGCGAGGGTCAGGCGTTCGGGTCGAACGTGATGCCCGCCGGCATGGCCGCCGCCAGGTGGGAGTTGAAACTGCCGTCCTTGAGGCCGAAGTTGGCGCTGCCCCAGTTGGCGGAGGTCAGGGTGTCACGGATGCCTGACGGGTAGCCGTTCCAGCCGACCAGCGGCGGGTACTGCCAGGTTCCCTCGTGGTTCTCCGGCGGCTCGTCATTTGTGGTCGCCAGGCGGAAGCAGTGCGTGCTGATGCCGTCCTTGTGGTAGACGATCTTGGGGTGGGTGCCGTCCCAGCGGACCTGGCTGCGGTTGTAGATGCTGAAACTGCCGTGGTTGGACGTCGAGACGTACTGCGCCACGTTGTTCTGCACCCACACCACCACGTGCTCCCAGTCGTGCCGGTGCCCGCCGAGGCTGCTGCCCGCGAGGGCCTGGTCCTTCTCGAAGTAGAGGCCGTAGATGATCGCGCACCAGCCGTTGTTGCACTTGTAGCGGGAGTAGCCGTTGGTGTTGTCGAGGTCGGAGGCGTCACGGCACTCCCCGTTGAGGGCGCCGGTCGGGTTGAGGCCGCCGTTGAGGGTGCCCGTGGGGCCGATGGCGGGGGTGGAGTAGCAGCCGTCCGTGTCGTAGTCGTAGGCCGGCTGGTACGTCTGCTCGGTGCTGTCCGCGTTGGCCGGCAGGGCTGCGGGCGGGGCGGCGAGGGCGGTGCCGGGAAAGGCGACGAGCAGCGCGATCGCGCTGCCGAGGACGAGCGAGGCTCTGCGGATGCGCACACGTCTCTTCACTGGGGCCTCCTGATCGACGTCCGGGGTGCGGGGCTCGGCCAGATTGGCATGCCCATATCACGGAACGGTCACTCGGAAGGAAAGGTTCAGGGGCGCGCAGTGGACGTCCCGGCTACTCCGGCGGCGTGGGCGTGTCATGTGTCCGGTACATCGCCTGTATGTCCAGCTCCAGTTGGACGGTCGGACCGACCACCGCGATGCCCCGGGCCAGCATGGAACGCCAGTTGAGGGTGTAGTCCTCCCGGTGCAGTTCCGCCCGGGCGAGGGCCGCGCAACGCAACTCCTCGCCGTAGCCGCCGTTGACGGATCCCAGGTAGGTCGTGTCCAGGGATATCGAACGGCTCACCCCGTGCATCGAGAGCGAGCCCTGCACCGTCCACTTCGCGCCGGCCCGGTAGGAGAAACGCGAGCTGACGAAGTCGATGTACGGAAAGCGCTCGACGTCCAGGAAGTCCGCCGACCGCAGATGGTCGTCCCGGGTCCGGTTGCCGGTCGTGATGCTCGACGCGTCGATACGGACCTGGACCCGCGAGTCGGTCATCGACGGCGCCACCTGGATGCCGCCCTCGAACCGCTCGAAGCGGCCGTGCACATGGCCCATGCCGACATGCTTGGCGATGAACCGGATCGCCGTGTGCGGCGGGTCGAACAGCCAGGCGCCGGGCACCGGAAGGTCCATCGGCCGGGCGGGCTCCAACTGGACGCGCTGCGCCGGGACCATCACACCGTCGAGGAGATCGACCGTCTCGCGGTGCGGCGTCAGACCCTCGGCGAAGACCATCAGGCTGTAGCGGCCCGCCGGAAGAACGGCGAGGAAGTAGCCGTACGGGTCCGTCGTACCGCGTGCCACCACCTGGTGGGCGTCGGACCTGCTCACGGTCACCTCGGCGCCGCCCATCGGCTGCCCCAGCGGATCCAGCACCTCACAGCCGAGGGAACCCGCACCGGGCGGGAGGGCAAGGGAGAGGCCCGCGCGGTCGGAGACGCCTTTGGACCGCAGGCGCCTGAACAGTGCGAGGGCCATGGGATCACCTTTCTGTTGCTGTGCTGGTTGACCGGGATGAGGTGGATGAGGCGAGGGAGGTGCCGGTTGCCTCAGTCCGTTCCCGGTGCCGCGCCCCGGTACGCCGCCCGCAGCACCCCGACCACACCCTCCGCCGTGACCTCGCGCGGGTTGGCGTACGGCTGCCCGGTGACCTGGTCCGCCGCCACCGTCAAGTCGGCCTCGGTGAGGCCGAGTTCGGCGAGGGAGCGCGGGGCACCGAGGCGTCCGGCCAGTTCCCAAAGGGCGGTTGGGGCATCGGCCGCGGCGCCCAGGGCACGGGCGACGGCGTCGGCCGCGTCGGGTGCGGCGGGCGCGTTGTAGGCCAACGCGTAGGGCAGGACGACCGTGTGGGTCTCGGCGTGCGGCAGGCCGAAGGTGCCGCCGAGGACATGGCACAGCTTGTGATGCAGGCCCATGGTGGTGGCGCCGAGGCAGGAGCCGCAGAGCCACGCCCCGTACAGGGCCCGGCCGCGCGCGTCGAGGGACGTGGGGTCGGCGGCCACGTCCGGGAGTGCCTCGGCCATCGCCCGTACGCCCTCCCTCGCCATCAGGGAGACGATCGGTGAGGTGTCGGGGGCGTACAGAGCCTCGACGGCGTGCGCGATGGCGTTGATTCCGCTGGTGACGGAGAGCGGGACGGGCAGGGAGAGGGTCAGTTCGGGGTCGTACACCACGCTGCGCGGGAGGACGGTCCGGTCGCGGCCGGTGCGTTTCACGCCGTGCTCGGTCAGGCCCCAGACGGGGGTCATCTCCGAGCCTGCGTAGGTGGAGGGCACGGCGATCAGCGGCAGCCCAGTGCGCAGCGCGATCGCCTTCCCGAGCCCGATCGCGGAGCCGCCGCCGACGGCGACACACCCGTCGGCTCCGGCCGCGAGCGCCACCTCGACGGCCCGGTCGGCGACTTCGACGGGTACGTGCATCCGCGCCTCGTCGTGCAGACCCGCCAGGGCCGGTCCGAGCGAGTCGGCGACGGCCTCCGCGGTGTCCTTGCCGCGTGCCCCGCACACCACCAACAGCCGCCGCAGACCGAGCCGTTCGGCCTCCCCGGCCGTCGCGGTCACGGCGGCCCCGGCCCGCAGCACGACCCGCATCGGCTGGGCCTCGTACACGAAGTCCGGTCCACCGATCACGACTTCTTCTCCGACTTCTCGAGTACGAGGTCGAAGCGTGCGTGGCGGAACGGGTTCGGTACGCCGAACTCCCGTGCCAGGGACGGGTCGTCGGTCTCGGTGAAGTCCTGGACGAGGCTCTCCTTGACCGCGAACACGGCGTCCGAGTCGAGGTAGTCGCTGCCCGCGACGAAGATGTGGGTGGTGACGGGCTCGTGGCCGTCGGCCGTGGTGATGAAGTGGATGTGGGCGGGGCGGTAGGGGTGTCGGCCGGTGGAGTGGAGGAGTTCACCGACCGGGCCGTCCGTCGGAATCGGGTACGGGCTCGGCACGCACGTACGGAACCAGAAGCGGCCCTCCGCGTCCGCAGTGAAGAGTCCGCGGCCGTTGCCCGGTGGCTGTACGTCCGGCTGCTGGACGTCGTAGTAGCCCTCGGCGTCGGCCTGCCAGACGTCGAGTACCGCTCCGGGCAGCGGAGTTCCGTCCCGGTCGAGGACGCGCCCGCTGACCACGCAGGGCTCGCCGGTGCCGACCAGGTCGATGTCGGCGCCGAGTTCGCGTACCGGTGACTCGGTCATGTGGAAGGGGCCGAGGACGGTCGACTCGGTGGCGCCCGGGTCGCGGTGGCCGTTGAGGGTCTCCACCAGCATCGAGACGCCGAGGACGTCCGACAGCAGGATGAACTCCTGCCGGGTGTCGGTACAGGACTGGCCGGTGGCCGTGAGGAAGCCGATGGCCCGCTCCCACTCCGCCATCGTCGGCTCGGTCTCCCGTACGAAGGCGTGCAGGTGCCGGGTGAGGGCGGTGAGCAGTTCGCGCAGACGTGGGTCGGCGGTCCCGCTCATGCTGTCGACGACCGCTTCGGTGACGGCCGTCGTGAATCCGGCGGCGCCTTCACCCGTGTCGGTTCCCGTGGTTTCCGTGCTCATTCCGTGCTCCTCGTCCCGTCCCGTCAGGCATGTCCGAGGATCTGCCGCAGCGCGTCCGTCAGCAACTGTTCGGCGTTCTCGGCCGCTTCGGCGTGTCGGAAGGCGACGAACCCGTCCGGGCGTACGAGGAGCACGCCCGCGTCGGACACCTCGCTGAGGCCGGCCCAGTCGCCGTACGGGTCCTCGTACTCCTGGCCGGGGCCGACGACGACCGTGGCGATGTCGAGGGGCTGGGCCTTCGCCGCACGCACCCAGGCGTCGCCGCCGATGCCCGTGAGGAGGGTGAAGCGGCCCCGGCCCACGGTGTCGAGGGTGGACAGGGTGCGGGTGCCGGAGGTGAGCCAGGCGTGCGGGATCCTGGCGCCGGGGCGGGTGGAGGGCTGGTGGTACAGCTCGGGGTCGCGGGCGAAGCCGGGGTCGGGGGTGCCGTCGGGGACGATCGCGGCGGACTCGTAGCGCTGGTTGAGGTCGACTCCGTGGGCGTTGAACTCGTACACCTTGGCGGCGATCGCCTCGCGCAGCCGGGCGCGCTGCTTCGCGGCGGCCTCGGTGGCGTCCTTGCGGGCGGCGATGTTGGCCCACAGCTCCTCGGGGGTCTGCGGGGAGAGCCCGTCGAGCGCCTCGAAGATCGGGGCGGTCTCGGCGATGGACTTGTTGGCGCGGGTGACGATCTGCTTGCCGACGGGGGCGCGTTCGGCGGTGTAGGTGTCGAGCAGCGCGGGGGTGGCGACCCCGTCGAGGACCAGTTTCAGCTTCCAGGCCAGGTTGTAGGCGTCCTGGATGGAGGTGTTCGAGCCGAGCCCGTTGGACGGCGGGTGCCGGTGGACGGCGTCACCGGCGCAGAGGACGCGCCCGTTGGCGTAGGTCTCGGCGTACATCTCGTTGACCGTCCAGGCCGAGGACGACTTGATGGTGACGGGGATGTCGTCGTCACCGACGAGCCTGCGCACGACTCCCTCGGCGTACTCGGTGGTGAGGTCGGGGGCGCCGGCGGTCACGTCGTAGCCCCAGACGATCATCCACTCGTTCCAGGGGCGGACGTTGCGGACGAGGCCCGCGCCGATGCCACCGACGGTGGCCCCGGGGGCGAGGACCCAGTAGAGGGTCGAGGGGCGATGGGCCGTGTACGCGCTGAGGTCGGCGTCGAAGACGATGTTGATGCTGCCCGCGACGCCCATCTGACCGCCCATGGGCAGTCCGGCGTCCTCGGCGACCTTGGACCGGCCGCCGTCGGCACCGATCAGATAGCGGGCGCGGATCTCGTACGTGTCGCCGCGCAGCCGGTCGCGAACGGTGGCCGTCACACCGGACGCGTCCTGAGTATGCGTCAGATACTCGGTCTGGAACCGGAGTCGGGTGCCACGCGCGACGGCCGCGTCGACGAGGACCGGCTCCATCAGATGCTGCGGCATGTCGCACATCCGAGTAGGGCTGGCCAGGTCGTGCGCGGCCTGGACCAGCGGGTCGTTGCCCCAGGAGCGGACCCGGCCCAGTTCCTCGCCGGCCAGACTGGTGCAGAAGGTCGTGTTGCCCATGAGGTGCTGGGGCGTGGCCTTGGCGACCACGTCCTCCTCGACGCCGAGGTCGCGCAGGACCTCCATCGTGCGCTGGTTGGTGATGTGCGCGCGGGGTGTGTCGGCGAGGCTCGCGTACCGGGTGACGACGATGTTGGGCACGCCGTAGGTGCTCAGCGCGAGCGCGGCCGACGCCCCGGCCGGGCCGCTGCCCACGATCAGTACGTCGGTGTCGACAACGGTGTGCACGGGAGACGCTCCAGATTCCGGACGGACGGCCATCCGTGATCGTGGAGCGGAACGGCGGTTTCCGGGTGTCTCAATACGAGACACTCCACACTCTTCAGCACCTCTCCGACGGTCTCCGGACCCGGCCCGATACCGTGAGTGGTGCCATGACCACAGCCGAAGAAACAGCCCAGGGCTCCCCCGCCCTCCTCCTGCTCAGTCAGGCACGTCAGCGGTTCCTGACCGGGCGTCCGCTGCCCGACGACGTCCCCGACGAGACCGTCGCCGCCTGGCGGCGCGCCCGCTTCCTCGGCGTACGGCACGATGTGCGCGAGCCCGCCTCCGTCGACGGTCTGGTGGTCGGTTCGGTGTTGCTGGCGGCGGCCGGGCCGGTCCTCGAACGGCTCGCCCCGGCGCTCGGCACCGGCCGGTCGGCGCTGCTGCTGACCGACGAGCGGCTGCGGGTGCTGTGGTCGGCGGGCGGTGCGCCCGGCGGGGAGTTGCACCGCGATCTGGCCGAGCGGGAGGTCGGGCACAACAGCGCGGCGCTCGCCCTGCGCACCCGGCGGCGCGCCGAGGTGCACGGCCCCGAGCACTTCCTCGACGTGTGGCAGAACGTGTCGGCGGTCAGCGTGCCGGTGTTCGCCCCGGAGTCCGGCCGCCCCCTCGGCACGATCACGGTCGCTTCCGGTCTGTGCGCCGACGCCGGTCCGCATCCCGGGGCCGCCCTGGCTGAGGCGGCAGCGGCGGCGGTCGAGGCGGAGCTGCTGGCCCGCTCCCGCTCGGCGGAACGGACACTCCTCGACGCCTACACCCGCGCGACAGGCGGACCGGCGGGCGTTCAGGAGCGGGCGGTGGTGGCCCTGGACGGGCGTAACCGGCTGGTCAGCGAGGCGGCGGTGCGGCTGGTGTCGCCGCAGGTGCTGGAGTCGCTGGAGCGGGGCGCGCGGGCGCTGCTGCGGTCGGCGGCGCCTGTCGAGTCGTACGACATCGCACTGCCCGAAGGGGCGGGCTGCACCGCCGAGTTCCGTCCGGTGCGGGAGCAGGGCGGTGGCCGGGTGCTCGGGATCGTCGCCGTGCTGGAGCCGGTCACCGAGGGTGCGGTGGTACGGGCGTTGCCGCGTCCGGCGGCGGGGCGGCTGGCCGGGAGTTCGGTGCCGTGGCGCCACGCGGTGGGCCGGGCAAGGGAGTTGGCGCACGGCAGCGAACCGCTCCTGCTGACCGGGGAGCGCGGCTCCGGCAAGACCGCGCTGGCCCGCGAACTGCTCGGCGGCACCGAACCGTTGGTCCTCGATGCCGCCGAGGCGCCGGAACTGGGCCTGGGGGACGGCACGTTGACGGGCGACCGCCCACTGCTCCTCCGGCACGCCGAGCGGCTCGCCCAGTCGGACGTCGCCGCACTGAACGGCTTCCTCGACGAGCATCCGGACGTCCACCTGCTGGCGACGTACACACCGGGCACGCCCCCGGGCCCGTGCCTCCAACGGCTCCTGGACACCCTGGCCGCCCGCTCGGTCACCCTGCCCGCGCTGCGTGAACGCCCGGAGGACATCCGTGAGTTGCTCCCCGCCCTGGCCCCGAGACCGGTCGACGGCACACCGCCGCTCACCTGGACACTGGACGCGCTACGGGCGCTGGAGCGGCACCCGTGGCCCGGGAACCTGACCGAACTCGCCCACCTGGTACGGACGTTGGCGGAGACCCGGCGGGCGTCGGGACCCGTCCGGCGGGCCGAACTCCCGGACCCGGTAAGGGAAGGGCCCGCCGCGCGCCCGCTCAGCCCGATGGAGCACGCCGAGCGCACCGCGATCCTGGAGGCACTGCGCCGCAACGGCGGCAACAAGGCCCGTACGGCGACGGCCCTGGGCATCGCCCGCGCGACGCTCTACCGGAAGCTGCGGGAGTACCGGGCCTGAGGCGGCCCCACGGACCTGGAGCCCGCCGTTCGGATCAGGCCGCGGGATGCGCGAGGTGCCGGTGGCGTCAGTCGCTCCGAGGCGGGCGCACATCGCCCCGCTCACCGGTGCTCACGAAGTGCCGTCGCTTCCTTTCGGCCCGCTCCGCACGACAGACCCTGGGGCCGGTGGTGCCGTCGTCCCCCGGATCTCCAGGGTCGGGGCGGCCAGGTGGACGCTGACCGGGCCGGCGGGCAGGTCGAGCCGGTCGAGGAGGCAGCGGGCGGCGCGGCGGCCGACCTCGTGGCCGGCGTTGTCCACGGTGGTCAGCCAGACGTGGCGCAGCCGGGAGATGTTGGTGTTGTCGTAGCCGATGACCGACAGGTCGCGCGGGACGCTCAGCCCCAGTTCCTCGGCGGCGGAGAACGCGCCCACGGCAGTCATGTCGTTGACGGCGAAGACGGCGGTGGGCCGATTGGCAGGGTCCCCGAGCAGCCGGACGGTACTTCGGTAGCCGCCCTCCTCGGTCAGGTCGCCGGCCTCGACGAGCGCGCTGTCCGCCAGACCGTGCGCGCGCATGGTCGCCTCGAAGCTGCGCCGACGCAGCTCACCGACGGCGCCGTACCCGGCGATGTGGGCGATCCGGCGATGGCCCAGCCCGATCAGGTACTCGGTGGCGATCCGGGCGCCGTGTTCGTCGTCGTTGGCGACCACGTCCACGCCGGGCAGCACGGGCTCGCGGGCACCCGCGACGACGACCGGGATGCGCTCGGCGAGGGTGCCGAGGACCGCGGGGTCGGGCAGGGTGCCGACCACGATCAGGCCGTCGACGCCGAGGTCGCGGAAGGGGCCGGTGAGGTCCTGGCCGCTGCGCCGGTTGAGACGGGCGTCGGCGAGCAGCATGTGCAGGCCGTTGTCGTGGAGGAGGGAGTTGAGTCCGTCGAGCAGGTCGACGAACCAGGGGTTGCGCAGGTCGTTGAGGAGGACGCCGACGGTTCGGGTGCGCTGTTCGCTGAGGCTGCGCGCGGCGGCGTTCGGCCGGTAGCCCAGCTCCCGTACGGCGAGTTGGACGGCCGCGCGCTTCTCGGGACGCACCTGTTCGGAGCCGCGCAGCACCAGCGAGACCAGGGACTTCGACACACCGGCGCGTTCGGCGACGTCTCGGATGGTCGGCGGTCTCATGCCTTGGACCGTTCCACAGATCTCCATGTCCTGTCAAAGGGTTGACAGCAAAGGCCGAAGGCACCGAGGGTGAGTGGGAAATGTTCTGGACCGGTCCAAAGAGGGGCTGTCATGGCAAGTACGCTCGGTGTCGCCGTCGTGGGGTTCGGCTGGATGGGACGGGTGCACACCCAGGCGTACGTCCGCCTGGCGCACCACTTCCCGCAGCTGGGGCTGCGGCCCGAACTGGTCATGGTCGCCGAGGAGGTGCCGGGCCGGGCCGAGGAGGCCGCCGCGCAGTTCGGGTTCGCCTCGACGACCCGTGACTGGCGTGCCGTGGCCGCCGATCCGCGCGTGCAGGCGGTCAGCATCACCGCGCCCAACTTCCTGCACCGGGAGATCGGCGTCGCGATGGCCGAGGCGGGCAAGCACATCTGGATCGAGAAGCCGGTGGGCCTGTCGGGGGCCGACGCGGGCGCGGTCGCCGACGCGGTCGCCAAGGCCGGCGTCCAGGGCACGGTCGGCTTCAACTACCGCAACGCCCCTGCCGTGGAGCGGGCCAGGCAGCTCATCGCCTCCGGCGAGATCGGCACGGTCACGCATGTCCGCGTCCGCCTCTTCAGCGACTACGCGGCCCATCCGGACGGGGCGCTGACCTGGCGGTACGAGCGGGAGCGGGGCGGCAGCGGAGTCCTGGGCGACCTCGCCTCGCACGGCGCGGACCTGGCCCGTTTCCTGCTCGGCGACATCTCCGCGCTGATCGCCGACACGGCGGTGTTCGTGCCTGAGCGGGCCCGTCCGACGGGTGCGACGGCGGGGCATGCGCGGGCGTCGGGTGGTGAGTTGGGGCCCGTGGAGAACGAGGACTACGTGTCCTGCCTGCTGCGGTTCGCCTCGGGCGCGCGGGGGGTCCTTGAGGCTTGCCGGGTGTCGGTCGGGGAGCAGAACAACTACGGGTTCGAGGTGCACGGTACGAAGGGTGCGGTGTTCTGGGACTTCCGGCGAATGAACGAGCTGGGCGTGAGTACGGGGGCTTCGTATCAGGATCAGCCGGTGAGCACGGTGTTCGTCGGGCCGGGGGACGGGGAGTTCGGGGCGTTTCAGCCGGGGGCGGCGAATGCGATGGGGTACGACGATCTGAAGGTGATCGAGGCGTATCGGTTTGTGCGGTCCGTGGCTGAGGGGACGGCGTACGGGGCGACGTTGGCGGATGGGGTGCGGAGCGCTGCCGCTGTGGATGCGATGGGTCGGTCTGTGGAGTCGGGGGCGTGGGAGACGGTGTGACGCGGTGGGGGCAGCATCTTCTTCAACAACGCCTCCGCGCTGCGGAACGGGCCGTTCGACACACCACCCGTCGCCGTACCTGCGGAGCGTTCCCCCGAGCCCCCTTGGACCCCGTATGAGACTTCTTCTTCGCAGCCTCCGCCGCAGCCTTGGCGGCTTC